>DATGCI010000266.1:0-36980 GCA_035312185.1 bacterium | reverse complement strand
AAAAAAAATAAACTTTCTTTCCAGAATTCTACAAATCTGGCCTGACAGTATCGCCTTTATGAATAACAAATAATCAAATTTATGAAAATTTTAAGTATTATTTCCTAATACCACTAATATTTATTATATTTTATCCGCTGGTTTTTGAAAATGAGGAGGACTGTATGGGGTTCAAAAAAAATATCAAAATTATTCTGGCAATTTTTATCGTCTTTAGTTGTCTAACTGCGACACAAACAGGATGGAAATTTTCTGGAATTCCGGCTGTTAATTATAATTCCGATGACGGGTTTGGCTATGGAGTAATTGGCAGTGTTTTCAATTACAAAGAAGGCGGCTATAATCCCTATTATCTGAAAATTAACTCAACAATTTTTCGGACAACAGGCGGCAAACAACTTTATTCAATTTTCATTGATTCACCTTTTATTCCCAATCAGAACTATCGTCTTAATTTGCGTCTTCAATTGCGAGATGAAGATAATTATCCCTACTTTGGCCCAGGAAATGCTTCAACCTACAATGCTGATTTTCTAGATGAAGATAATATTAATATTTATAAAGGTGATAAATATTATTACTTCAGAAAAAAGCAGGTCAAGCTGCTGGTTCATTTACAGAGAAAATTATATAGTATGTCAGAAGATGTAAAAGGCATCTCTGGTCTGGTTGGATTTGGATTTTCTAACAGTGAAAATTTCTACAAAGATAATGATGGCATGACAACAAAACTCCTAGAACATGTTAATCAAGGAATTATTTCAGAAAAAGAATTTAACGATGGACTAAGTAATTTTGTCAAATTTGGTCTGATCTATGATACTCGCAATCGAGAAGTTAATCCTACCCGGGGCGCCTGGACGAGTTTTCTTACTGAATTGCATTCCGAAATCCTGGGCGGTGATTTCAATTTCACCCGTATGACTTTGCTTGATCGGCGCTATTTTAAATTGTGGCGTAATCTTAATTTTGCCAATAGAATAATTATCGAGAATCTGAGCGGCACAGTTCCTCTTTCTCTGCAATATCCCTTTGGCAGTACCATGAAGGTTCACGAAGGAATCGGCGGAGTGCGAACACTGCGGGGCATTCTCAAAAATCGCTATTTTGGAGACACAGAATTTTTTATGAATTCGGAATTGCGCTACACTTTTTGGGAGACTGAATTTTTGAAGCAAAATTTTAAGTTTACAGCTGTCACTTTTCTTGATATTGGTCGTGTCTGGGAAAATGAGGTTGACAGCTTTGATAATATCCATCATAGTCAGGGGCTGGGGAGTTACATCACCTGGAATGAGAATTTTACAGTCTTTATCAAGGCCGGTTTCTCTGAGGAAGCTGGAATGCAGATCTATCTTGATACGGACTTTCTTTTCTAGCTATTCCATTATTTTCTAATATCTAAAAAATTTGAGGCGATTTTGAAAAAAAGCAAAATGCCAGACAAAAAATCAGCCCTGGCCTGGGCTTTCTATGACTGGGGCAATTCTGCCTTTGCAACTACAGTAATGGCCGGTTTTTTTCCCGTCTTTTTTAAAACCTTTTGGAGTGCTGGAGTTTCGGTCAATCGGAGTACAGCATTTCTGGGCTTTGCTAATTCGCTAGCCTCACTGGTGGTTGCAATTTTGGCGCCTGCTCTGGGTGCAATTGCTGACCAAAGTGGAGGTCGCAAAAAATTTCTGGCCTTTTTTGCTTTTGTCGGTGCTGTCATGACCGCATCTCTATTTGCCGTTAATTATGGCAACTGGATGACAGCGGCTTTTATTTATGTGATTGGCATTATTGGCTTTTCTGGTGGAAATATTTTTTATGATTCACTCCTGCTCGATGTTAGCAATGAAAAGAATGTGGATTACATTTCTTCCCTGGGATTTTCTATGGGTTATCTTGGAGGCGGTCTTCTCTTCCTGATAAATGTTCTCTGGTTTCTCAAACCAGGTCTATTTGGTCTTCCCGAAGAAGCAAATACTACTATTCAGCAATCTCTGCAAAAAGATGCTTCAGTTATACAATTAGCCGGACAAAAGGATTTTGCTATTCCTGAAGATGAATCCGAAGGACGAGCCATTATCACCAGCCAGTATCGGTCTGGTATTCAGATCCTATCTATAGATAAAGAACATCTTAACAAAGCCAAATTGAAAATATCAGTGCCGCAAGATTTCAATAAAAAAATAATTGGCCAACAGGTGACTTTTGGCAAGTATAAAAAAGCTGATATCGTTGAATTTAAGGACCGCTCATCAATAAAATTAAAAAACCTGACCCGGCCCATTACAGAGAAAGATAGTATTACCTTTACATTAAAAGATACAATCGCTTATAGCCAATATAAAAACAATGCTTTGCTTGGCATCAAAGGCTGTGAAAAACATTTCAGGAATATTAGTATTAAAACAGATTTTTTGGAGCCCCGGCAGGAATTTTTATCAGTGCGGATCAGTTTTTTATCCGTCGGTCTTTGGTGGGCAATTTTTACAATACCTTTATTGCTAATGGTCAAAGAAAAGCGCGACAAACCGGCCATCAAAGGTGGTTTTGTCGCCAGAGGTTTCAAACAACTTTATAACACATTCAAAAAGATTCGGCATATGAAAGTAGTAGGCCTGTTTCTGCTGGCCTATTGGTTATATATCGATGGGGTCAATACAGTAATTCGTATGGCTGTCGATTATGGAATTTCGATAGGTCTGACTTCAACATCCTTGATCGTTGCTCTATTGATAACTCAGTTTGTAGGCTTTCCTTCGGCTCTACTAATGGGCAAATTAGGCGAAAAATGGGATGTGAAAAAGGCAATTTACCTTGGCATTTTCGTCTATCTTGCAGTGACTGTTTGGGCGATTAGAATGAGTACTGATACAGAATTTTATATTCTGGCAGCTGTTGTAGGCCTGGCCCAGGGTGGTATTCAGGCTCTGAGCAGATCCTATTATTCCCGAATAATTCCTGCGAAACAATCGGCTGAATTCTATGGCTTTTTCAATATGCTGGGGAAATTTGCTGCTATTTTAGGTCCGGCTCTAATAGGTGCTGTCAATATGATCGCTATGAAAATGGGCTACGGCTCTAATTTTGCTTCCCGAATCGGCATCGCTTCGGTGGGAATTTTCTTTATTCTGGGCTGGATTGTACTCTATTTTGTTGACGAAGAAAAGGGCAAAGCGGAAGTCACCTATCTTGAGCAGTGAGGATTGTATAGATATTTTTACTTGAATCATGTTGTAGATAGCTGAATTTGGCGGATAGGGGATGCTACTTTTTTTGTTCTTCTTTATTACAATCTATCGAAATGTCAGGTTTGGGGGCTTTATTTGGTGCTGTCTTACCTGAGGAGAACTAGAATATTATATGTTTAGAGCTTTGCTATTTACCGCACTTTGACAATGACTCTTCGAGCATAATTTTTATGGCAGCTATTACTTTCTATTGGAAAATGAATATTGTCTGAAATATACTACCTACTATTGGCTTACTAGAACTATAGATTCTGAGATATTTCAAGAGATATTGCAAAGGTTTATAAAATTGGATAATTTTTTACTCGCTTCGCAAAATATCTCTATTCGACAGGACAATAATGGGCATATTTAAAACCTGTTTTAACACTTTTTAAAAGGTCTTTAATGATATTTTAAAATAATCGGGTCCTAATATATTTCCATTTTTACACAATATTATTTTGTTTCGCTGCATTGTTCCGATTAAAATACAGGTTAATTGTAATTTTCTATTTTTATATACAAATAATTTCAAAAAAGTCACATATTTTGCTTGATAATGAATTCAGCCCTCAATAACTTCTAATGTGAAAAGATTCACATTGTGAGTATTGGTACAGGAGGAAATATGAGAAGGTCAGAAAGAAAAATCGAAAGAATTATCAATTACCGAAGAGTGCTGATAAAACTCGACCGGGAAGGTCAAACTAATATCTTCTCCCATCAGCTCTCTGCATTGACAAATGCCACTCCTGCTCAGATTCGACGCGACCTTATGGAAATGGATACTTCGGGTTCACCTGCCCATGGTTATGTTATCAAAGAACTGATCACCAGCATTAATCATTATATTGGAGTTGACCACGAGCATGTAGCAATAATTGGACTTGGTAATCTTGGAAAGGCAATTATTAACTATGTAAACGGGAGTTCGGAAAATCTGAAAATCATTGCTGGTTTTGATATTCAAGAGGAAAAAGTGGACCGTGTTGTAGCCGGATGTCACAGTTACCACCTTAAAGATTTCAAAAAAATTGCCGATAAAGAAGATATCAATACTGCAATTCTAACCGTACCTGTCCGTGTAGCTCAGGATGTTGCTGAAGAGATAGTCAAGGCCGGTATATCAGGTATTCTGAATTATGCTCCTGTAAATTTGCATTTGCCAGAAAATGTTTATGTAGAAAATAGAGACATGATCGCTGCTGTAGAAAAAGTGGCTTACTTTTCTGACCATTAAACCAAAAAAGTAACGATCTAATAAATACAAGAAGGGAATTATATGGAGAGAGTTAATAAAGTATTTGAGAAGTATCCCAATGCCGGACGCGACTCATTGATACCTATCTTGCAGGATGTTCAGGAAGAAACAGGGTTTTTATCAAAGGATGCAGTTAAGGCGATTGGGAATTACTTGAATTTACCCACCAGTAAAATCTATGGAGTTGCTACATTTTACAATCAATTTCGCTTTGAAGCGCTGGGTAATTTCCATGTTCAAATATGTCGGGGTACGGCCTGCCACGTCAAAGGTTCAGCCCAGATTCTGGAAGAATTTAAAAGAGAACTCAATATAGAACCAGGTGAAACAACCAGAGACGAAGTATTCAGTCTGGAAGTTGTAGCCTGTATTGGTGCCTGCGGATTGGCTCCGGCCATCACAGTGAATGGAAAAGTTCATGCCAAAGTTAAACCCGATGAAGTTAAGGACATAATTAAAAGATATCGTCAAGAGGTAAAAGAAAATGCCTAATACAACTATAGATAATTCTTTACGCCAGGAATTAATGGAATCTCTTGATGTTGATCAGGCCCAATGGTCAGATGAACTCAAGGAAGGAATGCAAGAAATTAAAAGAAAAAAAATCGATAAACCGGTCATCTATGTAGGAGCCGGTACCTGTGGTCTGGGCGCAGGAGCAGGTGAGACTCTAGAAAAAATCAATGATTATCTTAATGAGAACAATATTGAAGCCAGTATTAAAGAAGTGGGGTGTATCGGTTTTTGTGTAGAAGAACCGCTAGTTGATATTCAGATGCCCGGCCGCACTCGAGTTTCTTTTTCGGAAATTACTGAAGACAGAGTTGATGATCTTCTTGATTCAGTTTTTGATGGTGAAATACCAACGGAAAATCTTCTCGGACAGTTCAAAGACGAAGATCTGGAAGCCTATTCTGATCTGCCCTTTTTGAATGAACATGATTTTTTCAAAGATCAAACCCGAATGGTTTTGCCTAATTGTGGTGTTGTTGATCCCCAAAGTCTGGAAGAATATATTGCTCATGGCGGTTACCAGGGACTTGCTCAAATTTTGAAAACCAAAACTCCGGAAGAACTCTGTAATATGGTTGAAGATTCAGGGCTGCGGGGCCGCGGCGGTGGTGGATTCCCAACTGGCACTAAGTGGAAATTTGCTCTTAATACTGCCGCCAGTCAGAAATATTTTGTATGTAATGCTGATGAAGGTGATCCAGGTGCTTTTATGGATCGGGCTGTTATTGAAGGTGATCCTTACAGACTTCTGGAAGGTCTCACTATTTCTTCTTATGCAATCGGTGCTTCTAATGCTTACATTTACATTCGTGCAGAATACCCGCTGGCCATAAAACGACTGGAACACGCCATAGCCACATTAAAAGAGGCTGGTCTTCTGGGCGATAATATTCTGAATAGTGGCTTTAATCTGGAGATCAAAATTAAAAAAGGCGCCGGTGCCTTTGTTTGCGGTGAGGAAACTGCCTTGATCCACAGTATTGAAGGCAAGCGGGGAATGCCTCGACCAAGGCCACCTTTTCCCGCCACTCGTGGCCTATTTGACAAACCCACCATTATTAATAATGTAGAAACTCTTGCTAATTTACCGGGAATAGCCCGTAATGGTGCTGACTGGTTTAACTCTCGTGGAACAGAAGGAAGTAAAGGTACTAAGGTCTTTGCTCTTTCCGGCGATATTAACCATACTGGACTTGTTGAAGTAGAAATGGGAGTTAAATTGAGAGATATCATCTACAATATTGGTGGTGGTATTGGAGAAGGCAAAGCATACAAAGCCGCCCAAATAGGCGGACCTTCTGGTGGTTGTATTCCTGAGCAACATCTGGATATAGAAATTGACTATGAATCACTTCAGGAAGTTGGTGCTATGATGGGTTCTGGAGGATTGGTTGTCATGGATGAAGATACCTGCATGGTTGATGTAGCCAAATTCTTTATGGATTTCATTCAGAGAGAGAGCTGTGGAAAATGTATTCCCTGTCGCGAAGGAACGCGGCGTATGCTGGACATTCTCAAAGCAATCACTCGTGGTAAAAAGAAAGAAAATCAAGATAAACATGAGACACTTCAGCGTTTTAAAGGTGTCATGTATTTGGAGAGATTATCAGAAACCATACAGGACTCGGCTCTGTGTGGACTGGGACAAACAGCTCCTAATCCTGTTCTCAGTACTTTACGGTGGTTTCGCGATGAATATGAAAAGCATATCTATGAACGCAAGTGTCCGGCTGGAGTTTGCAAAGATCTGATCAATTATACAATCGACGATGATAAATGTGTTGGCTGTACATTGTGTGCCAAAAACTGTCCAACCAATGCGATCAAGGGCAAAGCCAAAGCTCCTCATTACATTGTAAGCGATGAATGTGTTCGCTGCGGACAGTGTGTCAATGTATGTCGTTTCGATGCAATTAGTGTAAAATAAATGGAGTCAAACGTGTTTATAATACAAGTAAATAACAGAGAAATAAAAGCAAAATCAGGAGAGACTATACTTCAAGCTTGTAAAAGAGCTGATATCTATATTCCAACTCTCTGTCATATTGAAGGTCTTGAACCCTCGGGTGCCTGCCGTATGTGTGTAGTTGAAATTGAAGGCCGCGATGGTCTTGTACCAGCCTGCGCCTGGCCAGTAGAAAAAGATATGGAAGTGAAAACCCATTCTGCAAAAGCAGTGCGAGCCCGCAAAACTAATATTGAATTGCTCCTGGCTGATCACCCGGATGACTGTCTTTACTGTGTTCGAAATGGCGATTGTGAGTTGCAAAGTATGGCCGAACAACTTGGGGTTCGTCAGCGCAGGTATTTCGGTGATAAAAATGAATATGATCTGGATACATCTTCGCCGGCTATTTCACGCGACCCTTCTAAATGTATTCTTTGTGGAAAATGTGTTCGCGTCTGCGAGGAAATTCAGACAGTGAGTGCTATTGAATTTGTTAATCGAGGCAGTTCAGCTACAGTTGGAACAGCCTATGATGAAGGACTAAATCTATCAAGCTGCGTTTACTGCGGTCAATGTGTTCGAGTTTGTCCAACTGGCGCTTTACGAGAAAAAAGCAATATTAAAGAAGTTATGAATGCTATTAATGATCCTGAAAAAATTGTTGTTGCTCAGCATGCACCCTCTATTTCAGTGACGATTGGTGAGGAATTCGGATTGCGCAAAGGCAAAGATGTAGTCGGCATCATGAATGGTGCTTTGAGAAGAATTGGCTTTGATAAAGTTTTCACGACTTCCTTTTCTGCTGATCTGACCATTATGGAAGAAGCAGCGGAATTGGTAGAACGGGTCAAAGAAGGCGGCAAATTACCGCTGATCACCAGTTGTTCTCCTGGCTGGATCAAATTCATGGAACAGTTTTATCCTGAATTTACTGATAATGTTTCTAGCTGTAAAAGTCCTCAACAAATGATGGGTGCCATTATCAAAACCTATTTTGCTGAAAAAGAGGGCATCGATCCCGATAAAATATTTAGTGTTTCCGTAATGCCCTGTACAGCAAAAAAATTCGAAGCAGAACGACCGGAACATTCCAAAGAGGGCCGTCCTGATATCGATGCCGTGCTTACAACTCGTGAATTATCAAGAGTGATTAAGTTGAATGGTCTCGATCTAAACGACATGGAACCGGAATCTCATGATACACCTTTTGGTGAGAGAAGTTCAGCTGGAAAAATCTTTGGTACCAGTGGTGGTGTTATGGAAGCCGCTGTTCGTACTGCTTATCACATGATCACCGGTGAGGAACTAGAAGATCCCGAGCTCGAGGCTGTTCGAGGCATGGATGGTGTCAAAGAGGCCAAGATCAAGGTCAATGATGATCTTGAAGTTGGTATAGCCGTAGCCTCAGGATTGAAAAATGCTCGGAAAATATTGGATCAGATTAAAAATGGTCGCGATGATATTCACTTTATTGAAGTTATGACATGTCCGGGTGGATGTATAAATGGTGGTGGACAACCTCTGGGAATTGATGAAGATACAGTCAAAGCCCGAATGAAAGCGCTATATAAAATTGACCGAACTGGTAAAATTCGCCGCTCCCACGAAAATAGATCTATCCAAAAAATATATGAGGAGTTTTTAGGTGAACCGCTCAGTGAGAAAAGCCACGAGCTCCTGCACACAACTTATAAAAAAAGGAAAGAAGTCCTGGTATAATCAGGTGCTATAATGAATACTGAAGCTGAACCTCTGGTAAGAACGATCAAAGACAAATGTCGAATTTGTTATACTTGCGTACGGGAATGCCCGGCCAAAGCCATTAAAATCAGTGATGGACAGGCTGATGTCATTCACGAAAGGTGTATTGGATGTGGTAATTGTGTTCAAGTCTGCAGCCAAAATGCCAAGGTCGTTCATGATTCTATTGAACCGGTGAAGAGTATCCTTGCTAGTAAACAGAAAAAAGCCGCTATAATTGCACCCAGTTTTCCAGCTGAATTTTCTGATCTGGAATATAAGCAGCTTGTTGGAGCTATTCGAAAACTGGGCTTCGATTTTGTCAACGAAGTCGGATTTGGTGCTGATCTAGTCGCTCGAGAAATGCGGAAGCTCTTTACTGAAACTGATGACAAATATATTTCTACAGCCTGCCCTGCAATATTTGGATATGTGAAACGCTACCGGCCGGAACTGGTAGAATATCTGGCTCCTGTTGTATCACCGATGGTGGCTACAGCCCGGGCTTTGCGAGAATTATACAACCAGGATATGCAAATAGTGTTCATTGGTCCCTGCATCGCCAAAAAAGGTGAAGCCTATACCGATGAAATTGAAGACGAAATCAATGAAGTTCTGACCTTTAAAGAATTGCGGGAAATGTTTGAGCAAATGGACTGGTCACCACAAGATTGCGATGAATCTCAGTTTGATCCACCTTTTGGAAATACTGGTAATATTTTTCCTATCAAGCGAGGCATGCTGGAGACGGCTAATCTGCCGGAAAATTTAATGAGCCGCGACATCGTTTCTGCAAATGGCCGGGAGAATTTCAAGGAAGCCCTTGATGAATTTGGTGAAGGCGATATGAATGCTCGTCTTCTGGAGTTGCTATGCTGTGAAGGCTGTATAATGGGTGCAGGCATGACTTCTGACGATCCAATGTACCGCAAGCGCACCTATGTCAGTAAATATGCGGAACAGCATTGCCGTGAAATCGACCAGGGCGAATGGCGAGAATATATGGGTGAACTTCGGGAACTGGATCTTACCCGGGAATTTAGCACCGATGACCAGCGCGTTTCTATACCAAGTCGTGACAAAATTGAAGAGATTCTTAAGGAGATGGGTAAGGAAAAACCGGAGGACGAACTCAATTGCGGTGCCTGCGGATATCAAACCTGTGTTGACCATGCCATTGCCATTCACAAAGGGCTAGCAGAACCAGAAATGTGTTTGCCCTTTGCTATCGAGAAATTAAACAGAACTATTGAAGATCTGCGAATTTCTGACGAAAAGCTAGATAACACGCGAAAAGCATTGGTACAGGCTGAAAAAATGGCCAGTATGGGACAGCTAGCAGCCGGAATTGCTCATGAACTCAACAATCCGCTCGGAACAGTGATCATGTTTTCTAATCTTTTAAAAGAAGAAATTGAAGAGGATGAACAGGAAATAGAAGACCTTGATATGATCGTTCAGGAAGCCAAACGATGCAAATCGATTGTCTCGGGTTTACTGGATTTTGCCCGCAAAAACAAAGTTGATCAAGAGAAGGTAAATGTTCCCGAAATGCTGGATAATTTTATTAAAACTGTTAAAGTGGATGTTCCTGACAATATTGAGCTGAAAGTAGATATTGATGATTTTGAAGAAGACCCTTATGCCTATATTGATCATGATCAATTCATTCAAGTGCTTTCAAATCTGGTTAATAATAGCTTTAACGCTATGGAAGAAAAGGGCGGAACGCTTTCAATTCTTGCTGAAGGTAAACAGGATAAAGTTATTTTTAAAGTCAAAGATACTGGTAAAGGTATTTCTGAAAAGCATCTTTCCAAAATTTTCGAACCATTTTTTACAACCAAACAACGGGGCAAAGGAACTGGACTGGGGCTATCCGTGATCTATGGAATTATCAAAATGCATAATGGTGATATTAATGTTGATTCCAATGATGACCCTGCTAAAGGTCCCACTGGTACAGAATTTACAATCAAAATTCCCCGTGAAAAAAGAGTCAATAATTGAACAATTATATAAAAGAGGATAGGGTAAAATATGAGCAAAGATATAACCATATTGCTAGTCGATGACGACATCGATTTTTTGACCCAGACAAAAGTTAGACTGGAAGCAGAGGACTTTACTGTAGTAACAGCTGAAAGTAAAAACGAGGCCGAAGATTTATTGACGAAAGATGAATTTGACCTTGCTATAATCGATATAATGATGGAAGACGAAGACGCCGGATTTGCTCTGGCATACCACATTAAATCTAAAGATGAGAGCATGCCAGTTATTATTACCAGCGCTGTTACCAGTGAAACCGGTATGGAATTCGACGCCCAGACTGATGAGGAAAAATCCTGGATCAAAGCCGATACATTTATTCCCAAGCCAATTCGCTATGAACAATTATTCACAGAAATTGAAAGGTTGACCCGGGAGTAGATCAATGCATGTATTAAAAGCACTTATAGTGGATGATGAAAAAGGTATGCGTCTGGGAATGCAAAGGACCCTGAATCGCTATACTTTTAGCCTCGATGATATTGAAGAAGATATTAAATTTGAGACTGAGACAGCGGCTACTGGTGAAGATGCTGTAGAAAAAGTTGCTAACTGGTCTCCCGATATAATGCTTCTTGATTACAAATTGCCCAATATAAGTGGATTGGAAGTCCTGGAAGAGGTTACTACTGAAGAAAGCGAAATGGTCACTGTAATGGTGACTGCTTATGCATCCATTGATACAGCAATATCAGCCATCAAACAGGGAGCGTTCGATTTTTTGGCCAAGCCTTTTGAACCGGCTGATCTGCGAAAAACTGTTAAGAAAGCCACAAAAAATCTGATACTTGCCCGCGAGGTTCGCAAGCTGGAAGAAGAGAAAAAACGGGTTCGATTTGAATTTCTATCTGTTCTTGCTCACGAACTCAAAGCCCCGATTAATGCTATCAAAGGTTACCTCAATATTATCTCTGATAGAGTGATGGGCAATGATGTTGAAAAGTATGATGATATGGTCGAGAGAAGTCTGGTGCGTATTGACGGAATGAAAAAGATGATCTCTGACCTTCTGGATCTGACCCGCATAGAATCTGGTGAAAAGAAAAGACAGCTGAAAAAAACTAGTGTTACGAACTGCATAAAAAGATCTATCGATACGGCTGAACCTTTAGCCCGAGAAAAAAATATCACTATCAATTTGCATAATGAAGACGATATTGAATTTATGTGCGATTCAGGTGAAATTGAGATCATCATGAACAATTTGATTTCTAACGCCATAAAATATAACAAAGATGACGGTCAGGTTGACATTGATTTTGACAAGAAAGATGATGCTGTTGAAATTTCCGTTTCCGACACAGGAATTGGCATGTCTGAAGAGGAACAGAAAAAATTATTTGATGAATTCACCCGCATAAAAAATAAAAAAACTCGTGGAATTGAAGGCAGTGGTCTGGGCCTCTCAATTTTGCAAAAAATAGTGAATCTTTATGATGGAAAAATTTCTGTAGAAAGTGAACCAGATCAGGGAACAAAGTTCACCATTACATTGTATAAAAGCGCTGATTGAAAAGATTTAAAAAAGAAGCGACGTGCCCCTTATACCCTCCTCCATAAAAATCCACGTCGCTTCTTGTTATTTTAGGCTAAAATATTTTATCCAACCAAAAAATTTATAGATTACTTTTGCGAATCAATGTAACCTAAGGGCATGATATACAGAGGCGTTTCTTGATCAGGAAGTTGCATGACTTTGCTAACTTCTTTATCTGAAAAAGCACCTACAGCACAGGTTCCAATATTCAAACTATAGGCCTGTAAATAGACATTTTCTGCTGAATGGCCTAGATCCATACAAACATATCTATCTTTTCCCCGCTGGCCATATTTACTTGTAGTTCTTTCATAGATAGCAGAATAAAAAAGGCTGGCAGGAGCCCTGGCTATAAAGCTCTGTCCATAGGCTGCTTCAGTTAAATCAGAACGGTGATCACCTGATTGCAGCAATTTTAAAGTGTGTTCTCTGGAATCATATTTATAAATACCAGCTGCAAGACCGGAAACTTCTCCGCAGACTGCATATATTTCGAGCGGGTAGCGGGCACCTGCAGAAGGTGCAGCTCTTAATCCACCTCGTAAAAAATCAGGTCCCGATTCCATAGGTTTGGTGATTCCATAGGCTGACCACAGGATTTGGGAAAGATGTTCGAGAGTGAGTTCCTTATCCTGATAGGAACGGATTGAGCGCCTATTTTTTAAAGCTTCTTCAACTGGAACATCACTTTCAAAGGCGGGTTCTGGCAGATTAATAGCTTGTTTGACATCCATTTTATCTCCTGTCTTTTCGTTTTCTGGAGAACAAAAAACAAATATATAAGGTATAACCAGAATAAAAACTAATGAAAACTTATTAATCATGATTCCCCCAAAATTAGATCATTATCCAGCAAAATTGTTCTATATCAATTATTGAAAATATCCTTTAAATAGCGATCCCACCAAAATTCCCAATTATAGCGCCGAGCCACCTTGCGGTTTAATTGTAGATACTCAGATTTTTCCATCAGTATTTCATGTAATTCTTCAGCAGCTTCAGAATCAGAAAGTTTTGCAGGCAGATAATTGACATTATTTCCAGCAATATCCTTGAAAACTTTGATATCAGATAACACAATCGGCGTTCTGGCCACAGCAGATTCAAGAATAGGAATTCCAAAACCTTCGTCACTACTCAAATATAGAACCAGATGAGATAGAAAATATAGATCTCTGACTATTACAGGATTTTTCCCTGAATCAATTCCAAGCTTTTTAAATACATTATCTAGAAAGGTTATATTTTCTTGAATCTGATTTTCTTCAATAATCTTCGTAATGCGCTCGAAACATTCTTTAGCCCGAAGATTTTTAGCAGGTATATCACCAGTAATAATAGCAACAAAATCGGGATAATAATCTTTTAATTTGCTCAATATTTTGACAGCGCGAGGAATGTTTTTTCGAGGCAGAAGTCGAACAGGAAGCATAATGACCGGGAAACGATTGTAAAGTGAAAGCTGCTTGATAACCTGTGAAGTTGAATCATGGAAATGCAAAAAATCAGTGAATTTGATTACATTGGGAACGACTTTTATTTTGCTTTTGGAAATACCCAGTAGATCAACGATTTGATTTTGCCGGGATTCCGAAACGGTGATATAATGCCCCTGGGAGATAGGCTCTTTCAAAAGAGACCAGGGCCGGCGCTCGAAAAGATGCTCCTGATAGGATTCCATTTTCCAGGCCAGATCATGAGTCCAGATATAATAATTTTTGTCAGGATGCTTCTGAATAAAGTTCCATAAAGCCTGGGTCGCCGCCAGATTATGAGGCATGCTCATCATATTATGAATGACCACATTTTTAATATAGCCAATTTTCGTTTCTATCTTTCTTTCGATTTCGTCTACTTTTGTTTCAAATTGCTCTGGAATAGACCCGGCATCAATCTGTTTTTGCATTCCGGCTATTTTTGTGTGTTCAGGGTCAAGCTCAGGAATAAGAGAAGTCTTGATTTTTTTGCTGTTTAAATTCCCCTTACCAGCCAAAAATGTTACAATAAAATTATTTTGGGCTAACTGTTCGGCCAGCGGTTCCAGCATTTTTTCAACTCCGCCAATAACGGGCGGTAATGTATAGTGAATTATTATGACCTGGTTTATCTTTTCCATTTTATTTCCTGTTAATCAAAATAAAGTAGACCCTATAATTTAGAGATAAATATTGATTGTCTTCAAGTAAAAATGTGCATTAGATCAATTATTAAAAGCTATCCGGGAGAATAAAGAGAGTGCTCGAATTCATGCCTTTTCAGACCGGCTCTATTTCTGGTTTGTATATAGAAACTAAATAAATATTTTTTGATAATGGTTTGATATTTTCGCCGATTTCGAAGTTTCCGCTTGTTTATTTTTCTATTAATTTTGCCTGGATAAATCTTAATATTGACCTTGCTTTACTACCTATTAAAGGTTATTTTTTTAGAGACACTAAAAATAAAAGGGGGTAATCAAAATGACATTATCCCGAAGAGATTTTTTGAAATTAATGGGCGGATCAGCCCTGGTTTCCTGTACTTTGAACGCCTCTGTATTCAACTCCAGCAAACCCTATATTAGAGAAGCGCAATATTACAATTCTCTGGATAATAATATGGTCGAGTGCATTCTATGCCCTAATAGATGCCGATTAAAAGAGGGTGGTATTGGAGCCTGTGGTGTTCGGGTCAATCAGAATGGTCAACT
Organism: bacterium; assembly: GCA_035312185.1. Taxonomy (GTDB): domain Bacteria; phylum Fidelibacterota; class UBA2242; order UBA2242; family JAFGTP01; genus JAIPHI01. The sequence goes on along the minus strand of DATGCI010000266.1, from coordinate 22,019 downwards.
TCAGACCCTGGTTTATGGACGGCTTTGTTCTCTTAATAATGATCCTATCGAAAAGAAACCGCTCTATCATTTTATGCCTGGTAAGAATGCTATTTCCGTGGCAACACCTGGCTGTAATTTACATTGTAAATTTTGTCAGAATTGGACTATATCCCAGGCCAATCCAGATGAAATATCGACTCAATATGTTAGCCCCAATAGATTGGTCGCTACTGCCAATAAATATGATTCTCCAATAATCGCTTTTACCTACAGTGAACCTATAATTTTTTATGAGTACATGTATGATGTTGCCAACCAAGAATCTGATGTAAAAAATGTAATGATCTCAGCCGGTTTCATAGAAGAAAAACCATTGAAGCAATTATGTGAAGTTCTTGATGGAATTAAAATAGATCTAAAAAGTTTCTCTAATGATTTTTATCGAGAATTGGTCTCCGGTCGCCTGGAACCTGTTCTTAAAACTTTGCAGACTATCAAAGAAAGCGGTACCTGGCTGGAAATTGTTTATCTTGTAATTCCCACTCACAATGATGATATGGATGAAATCAAAGAAATGTGTGGTTGGATAGTAGAAAATCTGGGGCCCGAAGTACCTATCCATTTTACCCGATTTCATCCTTCCTACAAAATGAAAAATTTGCCTCCAACTCCTCTCAAAACTCTTGACAATGCTTATGAAATTGCCAAACAGGAAGGCATAAATTATCCCTATGTTGGCAATGTTCCCCAACACAAAGGAGAAAATACCTATTGTCCGGATTGTGGATCAGAAGTGATCTCCAGGCAGGGCTTTTTTATTCGCAATAATAAATTGGAAAATGGCCAATGCCCGGAATGTGGTCATGCCATTCCCGGAGTATGGCAATAAGAAGAGGATATTATTATGCTGTTTAATAGTAAAATTACTAAGTATATTACTATAATTATGGTCCTTATATCAATGATTTTAAGGGGGCAGACTAGAGAACCGGTTGCAGCTGGTCGTTTTTATCCGGGTTCTAAATCAAATTTACAAAAGACCTGTCAGGATTATTTCCAGAGGGCAGGCAATCCAAAAATGAAAGGCAAACCTATCGGAATAATAGCTCCTCATGCTGGTTATGTGTATAGCGGAAGAATTGCGGCTATCAGCTTCAATGAAATCAGAGACTATGATTATTCAACAGTTGTTATTATTGCTCCCTCTCATACTCATTCTTTTTCTTTTGCTTCTATTTATGATGGCCAATTTTATAAAACTCCGCTGGGAAAAGTCGAAATTGATCAGGACAAGGCCCGTGAAATTGCCAGTAAAAGCGATCGGATAAAATTATCAAAAAATGGGCATCAATCTAATTCTTTTGGCAGGGGAGAGCATGCTGTAGAAGTAGAGATTCCTTTTCTCCAGACTATTAAACCAGATCAAAAAATCATCCCCATCGTAATCGGCACACTTGATTATAATGTTATAAAAGATCTGGGAAATATTCTGGGTGATCTGCTAAAAAGTGATAATATTTTGATCGTAGCCTCAAGCGACCTTTCCCATTATCATTCCTATCAGGAGGCTGAAAAAATTGATCAAAAATTAATCACAGCCCTGGAAAAATTTGATCCAAACCATTTTTATGAAGGTATTCGAGATCGAAAATATGAAGCCTGTGGCGCTGCCCCAATTGCCACAATGCTTCTAGCAACTAAAAAAGCTGGATCTGAAAAAATCGAGGTTCTCGAATATGCCAACAGTGGTGATATTCAGGGTGGAGATAAATCCCGGGTAGTGGGTTATCTTTCGGCAGCAGTCACCATAGGTGAGCAAGTCAACTCAAATAAAATAAAAGAGGATAAAAATATGAATAATGAGGCCAGAAGTCAGCTTAATCGTGAGGAGAAGATCTTTTTGCTGGAATTAGCAGAAGAAACTATGCGGGCAGCGGTAAAAAATGAATCCAAACCCGACCCTGAAAATATTCCTAAAATTACCAGGCAGGATCGCGGTGCTTTCGTAACTCTAGAAAAAAATGGTAATCTACGCGGTTGCATAGGCTATGTTCAACCAATCAAGCCTCTCTGGAAAGCGGTCAAGGAAATGGCGGTCTCAGCTGCCTTAAAGGATCCCCGTTTTCCACCTGTTGAGGAGGATGAACTTAAAGATATTACTGTTGAAGTTTCCGTGTTAACTGTGCCTCATGAAATTGATGATATTGAAGAAATTGAAGTCGGCAAACATGGAATAATTATCAAAAAAGGTTTTCAACAGGGTTTGCTCCTACCTCAAGTAGCCACTGATCAGGGTTGGGACAGGAGAACTTTTTTACAGCATACTTGTCGAAAAGCAGGGCTTCCCACCACGGCCTGGCAGAATCAGGATACTGAAATTAAAATATTTTCTGCTCAGGTATTTAGTCACGAAGAATTGGGCGACTGAATATCTTGAAGATGATAGGCTTTCAAGCCCCAGCTGATCTGGGTTATAATGACTTTGATAATTCCTGCTGCTGGAACTGCCAAAAACATACCCAAAATTCCGGCCAGTTTTCCTCCAATTAAGATAACGGCAACAACAGTAATTGGATGCAGATTGACGCTCTTGGAAACAACGAGAGGCGCAATTACAGAAGCGTCCAGCGTTTGGATAATGAAGAAAGTAAGGCCAATCCAGATCAACACTGTAATTACACTGGTCTGGACATTCAAAGCAGCAATAATTAAGGCCGGAATAGCACCAGCAACGGGCCCAATATATGGAATCATATTGAACAATCCAGCAATTATTCCAATCAAAATAAAAGGCGGAACCGGATTATTAAAAACCAGGTTGACGATAAATAAACCAATTATTGTCAGAGCGGCAACTATGGCTGATTGAATTATTTTCCCGACCAGATATTGGCTGATTTTTTTTCCGGTTTTATAGATTATATTGAGACTGAGTTCAAAATATTTATTGGGAATTTTGTTAACAAGACCCTGAACAATTTTGCGCTGATCTTTGAGTAGAAAGAAGGTAAACAGGGGAATGATGGCAATAGTGGCGAAAATCGAGCCGATGCTTTTTAGAAAGGAACCCAATCCGGAGATTATATTGACTACCAGGCTGTTGAGCTGACTTACGATTCGATTTGATATTTGAGCCGCATCAATAGATTCAGGCAAAATCCTATGGATATATTGCTCAAAATTGGTTATATATTCTGATTGTAATGCGGAAGATAGGGTTTCTACAGTGGTGATCAAGGCTGGAATGACCCGGCTAATAGCCAGGACAATAAGACCGAGCACAATTAAGATGTTAATTAAAATTGCTAGCGATTGGTGGACACCCTGGCTTTCTAGAAAATTAACAAGCGGAGTCAAAATTGCAGCAAAAATTGAAGCGATGATCAGCATCATCAATATACTGCGAACATGGGGAAAGATAAAGACAAGAGCTACAATTCCCACAATTGTCAGAAAAATTTTCCAGAGTGCATTTTGTATATTCTTAGATAGGTTATGAGAATCTTTATCCATTATCAAGCCTGGTTTGGAGTCTGATTAACTCTGAATTTGTCTGCCGCAGCCGTTCGCCAATTACCCTGGCAAGATTATAAAGTATAATGTTGCCGGTTTTGGGCTTTTTTTGCAACATATTCATTAAATCGGGACGAAAAAATCCGAGAGCCTCGCACTCTTCTTTGACAATCGCGGTTGCCGAGCGCGGTTTTTCATCCAGGAGAGCCATCTCTCCTAAAAAGGAATGAGCCTTGAGAGTGGCATATTTTCGAATGACCTTTCCGTCTTTATCTTCGACAATATCCACCTGTCCACTGGTAATAATATACATTCCCAAACCGGGATCACCTTTGTGGAAAATGACTTCACCCTCATTATATTCACGATGATAAACAATCTTACCTATCTCATTAAGGGCTTTATTGGGTAAATTTTCAAAAATTGGTACTTCTTTAATTATACTAACCAATTCACTTTCTTTTGACTTTTGGTCAAAATTAAAACACTTCCAGAAGGGATTTTCCATCTTTCACCTGCACAAAATGAATTATACTGCTATTTTTTTGATGTTAACTTTATTCAAGTCCATTTCACCAAAATTGGCATCATAGCCATATTGAATATGTTCAACAGCCTCTGGTTTAATTCCGATGATCTGAGCTGCTGCAGCATCTATGGCTACTATATCTTCTGACATTAGAAGCATTTTCTTATTTTCGATATCCTCCGGTCGAGCTCGCTGAGGACCATTATCCATGGTAACGCGGTATCCATCAGCAATATTTAGATCTGGTCTTCTAAAATAGCAAAAGTCAGTTATGCATCTATGCAGACCATTGCGATGGTAATAACCACGATCCCAGACAACACCCATCATATTTTTCATTGCATTGGTCAATTTTGTGGAACCATGATGTTTGATAACTGGAATATTGATGAACACATCACTGTCAAGTAAAATGTCATGGACTTTGGTTTTCTTGAGTGTTTTGGCTTGAGGTATTTCGACTTCAGAAAAGTAACTTTCAGAATTTCCAGGTATGACCTCGGCACCTGCCTCAGATGCTTTGGCTTTTATTCCACTTAGATCATAACATTCTTTCCAGTTGTTACAGGTGTGGTCAAATACATATACCTTTTTAGCGCCAGCATCAAGACACTGTTTGATAACTTCGGCTACCAATTCGGGATTTGTATCTGCGCCTGTATCAGGGGTGCGAGCCCAGGCAATATTAGGTTTAACCAGAACTGTTTGACCTTCACTTACGTACTTTTCAATGCCGCCCATTTCTTTAATGGCACGTTTATACATTTGAACGGGTTCACCATTTCTCACGGCAACCATATCTGGCCGATTGACCTCTTTTTTGACTTCGCTGTCTTCATCAAGGCCCCAACCTACTGCACTTAATGACAATCCTGCACCAATAGTCTTCAAAAATCCTCTTCTATCCATTATAGTACTCCCTTATTTAATAAACATTATAATATGTCGATTATTTCATTATTTTGCAACTTTTCTTTTGTTGTTTGATAACCGATCTCAATCATCTCTTTTGCCTCCCAAAATTCCCATAGTTTAAAGCGGGAAACGTCGATATCTATGACTAGATCCGGCTTAACAATTTCAATTTCCCTTTGACTGGTTTCAGCAAGCATGATCTGCAAAGAATTGAAAAGTGACTTTAATAAAGGTGGAAAATGCGGTTTTGCTGGTTTTTTTTCTCCTTTCATCATTTTACTAACTTTTTTAATGATATTGTCATCTTTATCCTTAACTGGTTCAGTATCTAGTTCAATACTATCGTAACTTGTTTTCATATTAATGTGCGAATTTTTAAGGACATTAATACCAAAAATTTTGTCAAGATCATAGTTTTTCAATACTTCTAGAGGAAGGTTTGAGCGCAAACCACCATCTACAAGCAAACGCCCATTGGCAGGAAAAGGCGGAAATATTCCTGGAATGGAAATACTGGCGCGAATGGCACCAACCAGACTCCCCTTTTTAATATAGACAATTTCTCCGTTTTCAATATCCACGCTAACTGCCACAAAAGGAATTTCAAGGTCTTCAATATGTTTATCGCCAATATGCTTTCTAAAAAATTCCAGGATATTATCGTCTTTGATTAAAGCGCCTCTCTGAATAGAGGGGGAGAGCAAATTTATTGTTTTAATGCGGTCAATGGAAAGAGCAATGTCTTCAATCTCAGATATTTCCATACCGCTACTATACATGCCGCCAATAATTGCACCAGCACTTGTCCCTGAAATTACAGCCGGTTTGATTCCGACTTCTTCAAATGCTTTGAGGCATCCAATATGGGAAAGGCCTAGGGCAGCACCTCCACCTAGAGCCAGCCCTATTTTGCTAGCTTTTGGTTCATTAGCTATTTTATCTTTTATCCAACCCATCTTATCTTCCTGATTCCATATAAGAATCCCGGCTATATTTTAGTACATATTCAAATAACATGGTTACAATATTTAATAACCTGAAGTAGATATTAATTTATTCTATCTAATTTATTTTGGATTACAGGCAAAAAAATGAATGATTTAATAAAAAATTCAGGTTAATATGTGATAAATTACACTTTAAATGAAATAATCAAAAGTTTTTATTGAAAGTTTTGATCGAAATAGCTATATTAAATTTCAATAATTTTTATGTGGTGGATAGTGAAAAGTTTCATGTTTTTCTGGTTAATTATCAAAGAACCTTCAAACCTATTAACTGAAGAGATGCTATGCGAATAAAATTTTGGGGTGTTAGAGGCTCAGTTCCATCTCCCCTGGTATCAGAAGATGTTCAATATAAGATAGGAAAAATACTAAGGAAGGCGGTTCAAGAAAAAGTTGACAGCCGGGAAAAAATTGACAGTTTTTTGAACAATTTGAGCGAATTCTCTTATGGCACAGTAGGCGGTAATACCTCCTGCATTGAAGTGGATGCCGATGATAAGATTTTTATATTTGATATGGGAAGTGGTATGCGCAACTTTGGTCAGCATCTACAGGATACAAATAATTTCAAGAACCAGACTTTCTATATTTTTTTGACTCATACCCACTGGGATCATATATCTGGTTTTCCTTTTTTCTACCCAGCCTTTTTTCCTCAAAATAAATTGGTTTTACATTCTACAATACCGGATTTCAAAGAGAGACTTGAAATTCAGCAGGATTCCAAATTTTTCCCTGTATCGATGGATAGTATGCATAGTGAGAAAGAGTTTGTAAAGCTCGAATATTCCTCGAGCATAAATTATAATAACGCTGAAATCAGCAATCTAAGGCTACATCATCCGGGCGGTTCTTTTGCCTATCGCCTGCGCTGCAAAGATGAAACTTTTGTCTATGCTACAGATTCAGAATTCCGCAATTTGTCTGATACATTTATTTTGAATTTTTCAAATTTTTGCCATCAAGCTGATGCTCTTGTCATAGATGCCCAGTACACTTTCGAAGAGGCCGCCCAGAAAGAGGACTGGGGACATAGCTCAGCTCTAGCCGGCATTAATATAGCCGCTGATGCCGGAGTCAAAAGAATTTTTCTATTCCATCATGATCCTAATAGAAATGACGAAGATCTTAATGCCGTTTATAAAAAGGCAGTTAATTATCATAGAATGAATTATCCTCAATCGGATCTGGAAATACACCTGGCACGTGAGGGTATGGAAATTAAAATTTAAATCAGACTCCCCGTTAGTCTAATTCCCCAAAAGCTACCAGATAGCGCAGGATACGAGCTTCCCGTGGAGTAATCCTGACCATCCCTTTTTCTTTTTCCAGAATAGTATGTCCCCTTCGAATACTATCAAAACCCATCTGAGTTCCAAATTCTTTCTGAGTGTATCCCATTTCCTTGCGCAATTTTTTAAAATTCTTCCTGTCCATGTAATATTCCAGGGGTTTAACAGAAATTGTGCGCAATTTGATGATCTGAATCTTATCAGTGGAATCCCTGGTCACCAGATAAGAATCATCAAGATGGTCGAGAATATTTTCGATCGCGCCTATTTCATCATCAGCATCTAGATCTTTCACTATTTGATCAACTGAGGATTCCAGTGGATCTCTATCTGACATTTCTGAAAAAACTTGATTTGCCTCCAGATAGTTAATCAGGAAATCCTTAATCGATCCATAATAGTAAACTTCTTCAAAATCTCTAATCATTTTCCTTCCCCTAAACTTTTGTTAGACCCCAAATCATAACAAACTTCCAGATAAGATAATTCAGAATTTTGAAAACACCAAGAAAATATTATAACAATTTGTCCATAAAACAAAGTTAATTATTGGTAAGTTGTTTAAATTTTCTTTATAATTTTAGGTTTATCAGAGTAAATTTATCAAGCCTCTTATCAATCATTTTGGAATAGAAGTTTTATCTGATATTTATTTTATTTGTAGGTCATAAAATGTAAATTAGGAAAGCAGACGAGAATTGGGGATAAAGAGAGGTTTTTTATGCAAATAAAGATTTTCACTGTAGGCGGTACAATTGATAAAATTTATTTTGACGAGAAAAGCACCTATCAGGTTGGAAAACCGCAGGTGGAAAGGATTTTAAAAACAGCCAGGGTGACTTTTGATTACCATATTGAGCAGATCATTCAAAAAGACAGTCTTGATATGAATGAAGCTGATAGGCAAAAGGTCTATGATAAGATTGATGGCTGTGATTACAATAAAGTTCTCATCACTCATGGAACCGATACAATGGTGAAAACGGCCCTAAAACTCAGCAAAATTGAGGATAAGACAATTGTGCTGACAGGGTCTATGCAACCGGCTCGCTTCAGAGATAGCGACGCAATTTTTAATATTGGAAGTGCTGTAGGCGTTCTTTTATCCAGCCAGCCTGGAACCTATATTGCTATGAATGGCCGCCGTTTTCAGCCTGATCAGGTAAGGAAAAATGTTGATAAAGGTATTTTTGAAAGCCTCTAATCGTCGTTCTTATCATTATTCGAAACTCAATAGAATTTCGAATCATGGATTTGCGGTAATCTCCCCGGCCAAAATTTTATTCTCAATGGACTGAATACGGTCAATTAAACGGTCGTCATTTTTAATTTTACTTTCCAGAGATTGAATTGAATTCATTATTGTAGAATGATGCCGGTTATTAAAATATTTTCCAATTTTACTATAAGATAGACCCAATAATTTGCGAGTCAGATATATGGCGATATTGCGGGGCAAAGTAAATTCTTTGTGACGCTTTTTGCCAACTAATTCATCATAACTTATATTAAAGATACTGCTTATTGCGCCAGTAATATCAGCCACTTTGATCTCTGGTTGACCTTCAATTTTACTATTGACAAATTCTCTGAGAGTCTTATCAATTATTTTGCGGTTAAAACTGGAGTTTAAAAGCATAAATTTGGCTTCCAGACGGGCTAGAATACCTTCCAGCTGCCTTATATTTGAAGTAATATGCCGGGCTATATAACCGATTGTTTGTTTGTCCAGTTCAATGTCAAAATCTTTTATTTTTGATTTTAGAATCACAATTCTTGTGGAAAGATCTGGTGGACTGATCCTGACATTTAGGCCCGATTTAAATCTTGATATTAATTTATCATTAAGTCCCTGAATTTTTACTGGCGGAACATCGGAAGTAAATACCATCTGGCAATTACATTGATAAAGATGATTAAAAATATGGTAAAACTGATCCATGATTCCATCTTTATTCCTAAAAAAGTGAATATCATCGATTAATAAAACATCGATATCGTTAAATTTATTTTCAAAACTGGCAATGTTATTTTGCCGGACGGCAAATATATAATTAAGCATAAAATTATCACTGGTAAGATAGATCAGTTTGGTGCTGTTGTTGGCTTCTTGAATATAATTACCAATAGCATGAAGCAAATGGGTTTTGCCTAATCCAGTATTACCATGAATAAGTAAGGGATTATAAAGACAGGCATGAGGACTAGCCGCAACAGATTGGGCTGAACTTCGGGCAAAGACATTACTTTGTCCTGCTATAAATTTGTCAAAAGTATAGCTGGAATTGATATTGGCACTTGCCAGATGGGATGAATAAATGTTTTCATTTTCATCTAAGTTGCAATTTTGTCCGGAATGATTTTTTGCGTTATAAAAATTACCAATATTGATTTTGTTCACAATTCCCAACTCAATCCTCTGCTCATTCTTTTAATCAAAAAAAGTATCTTATGAGAGGTGCTTAGATCTAGTTTTTAAATGAGTTTATCAACACCGGAGTAGAAGCATTACCCCACGCCCCCCTCATCAGGTTAATAGGTTTTTAGAGAAAATTGCGCGTTTATTAAATCACAATTAAATCTCTAAATCACAATTATTTAAGGTGCTTGTCTAGCAAGTTTGGTGACAAATAAATATTTCCGCCCCAGAAAAGAGTTATCCAAAACTTTTGGAGTTATTAACAAGTTATCAACATCAGGAAATATTTACTAATATAATTTTAAAACTTATTTTGAAAATTCAAAGGTAAAATTCAAAAATTGTAAAATAAATTTATTTTACTGATTGATCAGCGAAGAAATCAATAAAGATTTTTATGGAAATTCGAGCATCTTTTTGTAAATTTACGAGCACATGGAGAGGTGGCAGAGTGGCTTAATGCGGCGGTCTCGAAAATCGCTTCCCGGTTATCCGGGACGGGGGTTCAAATCCCTCCCTCTCCGCTTTGATTGTTTTATTTAACCATTCAACAGGGTCATGGATAAAAATTTAAAACATTATAAAATATTTTCTCAATATCCCTGGATCAATCCAGATAGGAACTGTACTCCGCCTTATCTTGTTATTGGAGATGATCTGGATTCCCTTTTGAGTGCAACAATCTGGAATCATGTTTCCAGTCGTGATTGGAAAATAATTGGAGTTTATCATAAATATTCTCAGATCTATGCTGCCAGTCCTTATTTTCAAGATTTGCCGAGATCCATTTGGCTAGACCTGGATATTAATTCCTACTGGATTCGCTCATTGGGACACCATCTCATACTATCAAAAAATTCACAAATATTACCCAACAATCATATTAATCTTAATTATCTAAGGGGCATTACGACTCAAAATTTTAAGCGCAAATATCCTTTGGGTACGATCCACTTTTTGCTCTATCTTTTTGATGTGAGCATTCCCGATCAAGAATTTGCACCTGAAATGATCATGTCGGCTGATTCAACCTGGATCAATGGACAGAGTCATAAATTTGCTTCCAATGTCAAAGACTGGATTAACAATTGCATTCCTCGCCCCTTCTTCAAAAAATATCAAAAGTTTATGGACAGCTATAAAATGGAAGAACGCATGCAGAAATATTTCAACTTCCTTAAATCAAAAAAAATACCCCGGGGGACGGGCCAGGTTAAATCACGCCACTTACAGTTGAAAGGTTATCAATTTCAATTTGATCCCTCTCAACAGAAGGATTTAAAAAACCGGCTGGCTATAATCGAATCGATTACTGGCTGGTCACCACCCAAAATATGTAGCTATGACAAAAAAATAATTGGGACTCGCCAGACAAAGAAACTCAAAGACTGGCCTGATTTTAATTTAAATCAGATCATGGAAAATGATCGTATATTTTCTTATGTATTCCCTCATAAAGGTACTATCAATTATACCAGAAATATGGAATTTAAAACTTAAGAATTGAGGATAATTTGAAACCACAGATTATTAAAGGCAATCGCTATTTTAATCAAGATTGTATTCAAGGATCCCGCAAAAATATAGATGATGATAGTATTGATCTGATCATTACAGACCCACCTTATGGAATTGATGGTGACAAATTACACCGCCATTACAACCGTGATGAAGATTATATCGTTGATGGTTATGTAGAAATTCCTGCCGATGAATATGCGGAATTTAGCCATCAGTGGATCAAGCAGGCTGAGAGAATTCTGAAGCCGGGCGGTTCAATTTACATTGTCTCCGGATATACGAATCTTTACCATATTTTGGATGCACTTAGAAATACAGATCTGGAGGAAATTAATCACATTATTTGGAAGTATAATTTTGGTGTCTATACTCAGAAAAAATATATTTCTTCTCATTATCATATACTTTTCTACCAGAAACCAGGAGCAGAAAGAACCTTCAATCTATACTCTCGCTATGGCCACAATGAGCGCGATAAGCAGGGTGGCTCTTTGAATTACCAGGATAGAGAAGATGTCTGGATAATTAACCGGGAATATAAACCGGGACGCAAAAAGAATAAAAATGAGCTGCCTAAGGCCCTTCTCACCAAAATTTTACAATATAGCAGTAATCCTGGCGATCTGGTCTGTGACCTGTTTATGGGCGGTTTTTCTACAGCTGAAGCCGCAGTCGGGTTAAAACGCAAATTTGTAGGTTTTGAAGTATCAGAGTCTATTTTTAATTCCGGAATTGAGCGCATTAAAAAGGTCAAAGAAGGTAGTTTGATTAAAACTCTGCGGAAGCCAAAACATTCCAAGCCGAGAAATCAAAACAAGCCCTGGACTGATGATGAGAAAAATAGATTAAAAAAACGTTATCAGGAATTACTTTCCGAATATAAATACAAAAAAAATATTGTAAAAAAATTATGTGAAGAGTTTGGCCGAGGTAAGTTTGGAATTCAGAGAATGATCAAGCAGCTTACTTAGAGCATTTCCAATCAACTCTAACCATTATTCAAGAATCTGCCGGGTAGTTTGTAGAAGTGTACTCAGGTCATAGGGTTTCTGAATGAATTTATAACCTTTATCCTTTATAATATTTCTATCCACTTTTTCATGGGTATATCCGGAGCTGAGAATAACGCTCAAATCCGGTTTTAATGATTTCAATTTATCGGCTAATTCATCACCATGCATTTCCGGCATAATTACATCACTGATCAGCAACTGAATTTCCTTTTGCTGTTCTTTGAATATTTGGATGGCATTTTTTGGATTAAGAGCTGTGTAGGTTTTATAATTATTGCTCTCTAGAACATCAGAAACATATTTTAGAAGCGGTTTTTCATCTTCAACAATCAGGATTCCCTGGCCCTGACCTTTCTCCAAAGATTTTTCTCCTTTCTGCGCTTTATCAATGTTATCCTCTTTTGGAGTAGCCGGCAAATAGATGTTAAAAGTTGTGCCTTCGCCAACAGAACTCTCCAAATCAATCCAGCCTCCATGCGAATGAACAATTCCGTGCACAACAGACAAGCCCATTCCAGTTCCTTCCTGAGGGCCTTTGGTTGTGAAAAAGGGGTCAAATATTTTGTTTTTAACCTGAGCGGGGATTCCTTCTCCCGTGTCTCTGATTTTTAACAAAATATATTTGCCTGATTTTATATCAGGTACTGTAGTTGCTTTAGATTTATCAATTCTAATATTTTCAGTTGAGATTTCGATCTTTCCATATTTATCAATAGCATCCCGGGCATTGACAGATAGGTTGGTCATTATCTGCTCGATCTGGCCCTGGTCACCATAAATATTCCAGAGATTGTCCTCAAGATCAGTCCTGATCGTTATATCCTCACCAATCAATCTTTCCAGCATTTTATGTAAGCCCTGAATGGTTGAATTGATGTTAATAATCTCAAAATTGGACTCCTGCTTTCGGCTAAAAAGTAGAAGCTGACGGGTTAGGGTGGATGCTCGCTGGGAAGCATCAATTATCTCATCCAATTTGTCATGGATAGGTTCTCCATTCTGTAAATCAATGCTAGCAACCTGTGCCTGACCCTGAATAATGGTGAGCAGGTTGTTAAAATCGTGAGCAACGCCGCCCGCCAATTTTCCTATAGATTCCATCTTCTGGGTTTGCAAAATCTCCTTACGTAACTTTTCTTTTTCAGCCTCGGCTTGCTTCCTTTCTTTAATATTTCGGGCTACAGAAAGAACAACGGTTTCTCGGTCTAGAGTTATTAAATGGGAACTAACTTCTACGGGAATTGACTCTCCATTTTTGGTTTGATGGAACATTTCAAATGTAATTTTGCCTTTTTCCAGAAGTTTACCCATAATATTTGTTATCTCAGTGCTAGGTGGGCCTGTATCGATATCAAGAGGTGACTTTTGTAATAATTCTTCACGGGTATATCCTAACATATTACAGGCCACATCATTAATTCTCAGAAATTTTCCCGGTAGATTATTGTCCCTAATAGTATGAAGATAGATAGCATCATTAACATTATTGAAAATTTCACGGAATTCATTTTCCCTTTTCTTGAGCTCCTTTTCCATTTTATATTGGTGAGTAATATTTCGAGCAATGCCCTGAATGGCTTTGGGATCATTATTTTCATAAATAACTACTGATCTACTTTCAATCCAGACGGTTTTATTCTGTTTTGTTTCTAATTTATAGACACTGGGTTGCTCATGATGGCCTTTTTCCTTCAATTCCTGGAAAGTGGATTGCATAATATCCTTTTGATTTTCATCTGCCAATAAAGTAAATATGTCCAGTGAATATATTTCTTCACGTTTATAACCGAATAGTTCAAGGGCAGCCGGATTGGCGTCAATAAAATTTCCACCAAAATCATAGGTAAAAATCAAATCATTAGAACGATCATAAAGGGCATTATATCGATCTGCAAGTTTTTTCAATTCGTGCTGCGTCCTTTTCAATTTTGTAATGTCATTGAAAGAAGCAACGCTTTTGTCAGTATCAGGAATCATTCCGATTGTATTTAACATGTTTTTTCGATTTCCATAACGATCTACAAATTCAAATTCATAATGCTCAGGTGGTTTATCATCTGGTTCAGATTGCCTTCGCATTCTATGGAATTTTTTCATTCTTGCCCGATCTTTTTCAGTAACAAATTCAGTCCATTTCTTCTTGCCTTCTATTTCCTCGGCAGAAAAGCCAGTTAAATTTTCTGCCTGTGAGTTGATCAGAGAAATTGTCATGTCTTTTTCAATGATGAAAGTGGCTGATCCAGTATTCTCAAAGACAGCTCGATACTTTTTCTGCCCTTTTTTTAATGCTTTTTGTGATTTTTTGTGTTCGGTGATATCACGGTAGATCCCCTGGTAGGCAAAATCACCATTCCATTTAATTCTGGTAACACTGGCTTCAATGTCCAATTTTTTACCATCTTTTGTTAATCCTTTGAACTCATAGCGACTTATCTTATCTCTTTTTTCAATAGATACTTTTAACTTTTGCTCAGCCATCTGCTTGCTTTCGGGAGCGACAATTTTGGTTATATCAAAATCCTTGCTCAAAGCTTCTTCTCTTGAGTAACCAAATAATCTTTCCCAGGCCTGATTGACAAGTTTTAAGTGGCGCCCCTGAAGAACATAAATAGGATCCATTGAAGTTTCTATAAGTTTGCGGTACTTATCACTCTTGCTTTCGGAATTTTGGAATGGTTCTCTAGTGTCAGAATTAGCCCGGTTTTTTTCCTGAATGAGCATAGAATAAGCCTTCAGATCATTATCCTGGATAATTGGAGTAATACTAAATCTATATAGTTGCCTGGTTGATGTATCATTCTCAAATTTTCCATTAAAATTGATACTCATATTTTCTTTGTTTGCTTTCTCAATTGATGCTCTTAAACTTTTATTAATATTTGAGGGAAAGAGACTATAGATATTTCTGTTATCTAAATTTAATTCGTATTCTTGAACAGGTTTATTTTGAATTTTTTCTACATTTAAATCTCTGTCTAACTTTATTATTAAAGGTCTGGTATGCTGCTTTAATAAATCTATGATTATCGTCTGTTTATTATTCATATTCTCCCTGTTTATAATTTTAAAATGTAATTAGTTGTCGCCCCTGAATAGAATCCAGGGATAATTAATAATTAACTCTTTAGACCTTGGATTTTTGATTAACGACGCGAATTTAAAAATAATTAGCTCAAAATTGCGTAGGAACAATATTGTAGAAAAAAATGGTAAAAATTTAGCGGATTAAGATAAATAGGAATCAGATTAATAATTAAACAATAGAGAGGATGGAAAAGATACCATCCCCTCTAAATAACAGCTATTAAGCAATATCAATTTCGTCAGAAAGATAAACGTCCTGAATTTTGTTGAGTATTTTGATGCCTTCTTTCATAGGTCTTTGAAAGGATTTACGACCGGTTATCATGCCCATGCCACCGGCCCGTTTATTGATTACTGAAGTTCGCAGTACATCAGCAAGATCACCTGCTCCAGAGGAAGCGCCGCCGGAGTTGATTAATCCAGAGCGACCCATGTAGCAATTCATAACCTGATAGCGAGTAAGATCAATAGGATGGTCGGAACTCAATTTGGAATAAACTCTTTCATCTGTGCGTCCGAAATTAATCGCTTTGAAACCGCCATTATTTTCAGCCTGCTTTTGCTTGACAATATCAGCTTCAATTGTGACTCCAAGGTGATTGGCCTGGCCGGTCATATCAGCAGCTTTGTGGTAATCAGCTTGTTCAGTTTTGAAATTTTGATTTCTCAGATAAGCCCAAAGAACAGTGCCCATACCAAGTTCATGGGCATATTCAAAGGCTTTGGATATTTCCTGAATTTGGCGATTGCTTTCCTGAGATCCGTAATAGATAGTCGCTCCAATTGCTACGGCGCCCATATCAAAGGCTTGATCCACGCTGGCAAATAATTTCTGATCATAATTGTTGGGGTAGCTCAACAATTCGTTGTGATTGATTTTGACAATGAATGGAATTTTGTGGGCGTATTTTCTGGCAACTGATCCCAGAACTCCAAGAGTGGAAGCCACTCCATTACAACCGCCTTCAATCGCCAGTTTGACTATATTTTCGGGGTCAAAATAGCGAGGATTGGGGGCGAAAGAAGCACCAGCACTGTGCTCAATGCCCTGATCTACTGGCAAAATGGAAAGATAACCTGTGCCACTCAGTCGGCCATGATCAAAAAGTGTCTGTAAATTCTTTAAGACACTCGGCTTTCTGTCGGACTGAACAAAAACCCGATCCAAAAAATCCGGGCCGGGGAGATGCAAACTTTCTTTTGACACTACTGCGTCATGTTCCAAAAGATCTCTGGCTTCATCACCAAGAGTCTTTTCTAATTCTTCTATCATCTGAGCCTCCTTAAATTGAAATTAG
This sequence comes from bacterium, assembly GCA_035312185.1. Classification (GTDB taxonomy): domain Bacteria; phylum Fidelibacterota; class UBA2242; order UBA2242; family JAFGTP01; genus JAIPHI01. The sequence goes on along the minus strand of DATGCI010000266.1, from coordinate 5,446 downwards.
TTCATTTATGTAATTTGTAAACGTATTAATTTTCAATTTGTTTCTCGAGCGGAGCAATTATGATAGAAAAGGTTAAGTGATAACAAATCTGTTATAATTAACAAAAATTAGAGCTATTTTTCCAATAAAAATATTCGAGAACCATGAGCTTTAAGATTGATTTTTAGTGTGCCAGATTTGATCTGCTTTTTGGATTTGCTCAGCAGGCACCTGGCCGAATTATAGTTCATCCAGTTCGGTAATTTCACTTCAACACTTTTTTCCTGTTCACTTTTGTTGAGAGCAATTATCAGGCGTTCCTCATGATCACCCCTGCTATAAACGAAAATATCCTGGCTAACCTGAACTGGTAGATAGTCACCCCGCCGGAGGGCTGTATGTTGATTTCTAATACTGATAAGTCGAGAAACTTTGTTCAGGTGGTTTTCCTGGTTTTTATCGAGTTCGTTTTGAAATTGCATAACCCGTCGATTATCAGGATCATTGGCTCCTGTTATTCCAACTTCATCTCCATAATAAACAATTGGCACACCAGGAATTGTCATTAAAAAGGTGAAAATTGTGCGCTGTTTTTGGTAGGATGAAGCTCTGTCAACCTCAATTCTGGGTTCTTCCCAGGCTCTTTCTGTACCATTATCGGAAAGATCGAGGTCACCATCCAGATAAGCCATTATACGAACTTGATCGTGACTATCCATTATATTGCCCATCAAATTATTATAGCCATAGATTGACAGGCTTTTATCAAGGGAAATTTCCAGATCCCGAAAATCACTGTTCTCTTCAATGAAAATTCTGCGCAAAGTGAAAAAGAGCTCGAAATTAAATTGTGAATCCAGCATACCATTATTGACATAGGTTTTTATGAATTCGTAGCTCCCAAAAGTCTCACCGATTTGAAAAACACGATCCTTGCGCTGAGGATCTACACTGGTTTTTATCCTGGATGTCAGATTTTTCCAGAATTTGTCGGGAATATGTTTGGTAGCATCATGACGAAAGCCATCAATACCAGTTTGTTCCAGCCACCAGAGGGCACTTTGAGTTACTGTGTCCAGTGCTTCCCGAGAATGCAAATAATCAAAGGAAGGCAGGAAAGTATCAAACCAGGTTGTCAGCCGGTATTCATTCCATTTTCTAATATTTTTCTCTCCGCCAGGTAGGTCATAAGTGCCAAACCAGTCCCTATTATTTTTAAACCAGGGGTGTTCCTGGTGGACATGGTTAGAAACAAAATCCAGCAAAATTTTGATATTGTGATCATGAGCCGTATCAACTAGCTCTTTGAATTTTTGTAAATTCCCAAAGCGAGGTTCAACTTTCTTGAAACTGACCGGCCAATAACCGTGATAGCCAGTAAAATAACGATGAGGCTCCGGCCATTCCTGAAAGGCTTTATCGGTTGTCATATTTACCGGTGAAACCCAGATTGTATTAATCCCTAATTTGTCAAAATAACCCTCCTGAATTTTTTGGATTAATCCATCCAGATCACCGCCCTGAAAATTGGCCTGATCAGCTAATTCTGAATGTTGAACAGGATCATCATTGGATTTATTGCCGTTGGCAAAACGGTCAACCATTAGGGAATAAATAATCGCATCCTGCCATACAAATTCATCATTATCTATAATTTTATTACCCTGAACCCAGACTTTGATAATATTGCCAGGCAAGTTGTCATAAGTGGGGATGACCCGCAAGATTTTATCATTACCGTCTAATTTAGCAAGATCTATGACCAATTCATCCTGATTTAGTTCAAAGCATCCTGGCGATAAAAACTTATTGTTGTTGAGTACATATAATTTAAATTTTTCATCGAACCTTTCTGCATCGATTTTGACTCGAACTTTTTTGTCCGATTTATCCTGAAAATAAACATGGGGAATTTTGTTTTTGTCAGGATCTTTGACCCGTACAATTGAGTTGAATGAACCAAAACCATTGGGAATTTTATCAGGATTTTCCGGATCCCAGATTTCTGTTTGGTCAACAACAAATTGATATTTATAAACACCAGTATGCATTTTTATGGTTGTGGAATATGTGCCATCCTGATCAGGATCTCTCATAGAAATATCATCCCTTTGCCAGGTATTGAAATTACCCATTAAATATACCTGAGAAACAGCAGTGTCGGGAGTATAAGTAAAGGTCACATCAATTTTCTTCTCAACCAGAATAGGTAACAATAAATCCTGACCCTTATTCTGAAATTCAAGAAAGGTGAGACCATAAAAGTCTTTATCGGGAGTTACAGACAACTTTTTTAATTCAGAATCATAATCAAAATCCAGATTTTGATTGGTGTCAAAGCTTAGATTATATTGCTCAGAAAAAAGAATGCGCTCAAGATCCAGAGTAGAGGCTCTCTCAGGCTCTACTTTCCAGAGCTTGATCAATTGAGGCGCTTTATAATCTTCCTTTTGGCCGCAGGAAATGCTGAAAAGAAGCAGCCCTATAATCATTACTGAAAATAATATTTTGCGAAAACGATGCGCTCCTGACATAGTTCCTCCTGGTTTAACAAAATTTATTGAATGTTTTATAGCCGATACATTATTAGTGCTGAAATCGGTTCCATTTCTACCGAAGAAGAACTAACCGGCTCAATAAATTCAGTACCAGCCTGTTCTTCATTGACCACAACCACCCATCTTTTATCCGGAATTGGCATATTCACAGTATGGTGATTGGGATTAAATAGAACAAGAGTTTCCGACCATTTATCATCTGTTGCACCTTTTTTGATCCGGTAGCCAACGCAATTTTTCGGAAGTTCAAAACCCATATCCTCTAGAAAGGTAATATTGTTTCGAATCTCTTTCTGTGAAGTCATGCGAAACATAGGATGCTCATTACGCAGTTTTATGAGTCCCTTATAATATTTGAAAATATCGTAGTTTTCCTCTTTATAATTCCAGCGGATTTTATTGACCTTATCGGGTAAATTATAACTATTATGGGAACCGAATTTTGTTCTCAAAATTTCCTGACCACCGTGGAGAAAAGGGATACCTTGCGAAGTCAGCACCAGGGCTGCGGCCAGTTTATCCATGTCCTGAAGTTCTTTTTCCGAAAGATGAGAGCTATCTTTGGTGGTAGCAATAATTCGATCCCAGAGAGTGCGACCGTCATGACAAACCACATAATTTATGACTTCCTGAGGATCAGCGGCAAAGTCGTCAATCGAACCTAAAATTCCAGTCTTGAGTTTTTCTTTGTATAATCCCTCCTGAATATAGCCTGGCTCCAAATTGTGCCAGGGACCTTTGATAGCATCGCGAAAATGGTCATTGAAAACAGCAAAACCCTCATTTTTTTGATCGCCTTTCAAAGTCGGCTCAATCGGAGTATCTCCAGCAGTCCAGGGCTCACCGTAAATAAAAACATCGGGTTTGATTGTCTTCAACTCTCTCACAATAGTTCGCATAGTTTTCATGTCATGTAATCCCATAAGGTCAAAACGGAAGCCATCAATTTTATATTCTTTGACCCAGTATTTTAAGGATTCTACAATGAATTTTCTCATCATCGGAGTCTCTGATCGAGTTTCATTGCCTGTTCCCGAGCCATTCCAAAAAGAGCCATCGGCTTTTTCACGGTAATAAAAATTGGGAACAAAGCCATTGAAATTATAATATTTATGGGTGCTAGTTTCAGCAGTATGATTATAGACCACATCCATGACAACTTTGATGCCTTTTTTGTGAAATGCATCCACCAGCTTTTTAAATTCCTCAACTCCCGATCCTTTCAAAGGCTGAGTGGAAAACCAGCCGTCAGGGGCATTAAAATTGACTGGCATGTAGCCCCAAAAATAGCTGTCGCCAGTGTCCACATGTTCAAAATCCTGAATCGGCAAAATCTGAACAGTATTCACGCCCAATTCTACCAGATGATCCAGGCCAGTCGAAAGATCAGTGCCCGGCAAAGTCGTTCCTGTTTCGTGAAAGCCTGGAAATTTGCCTTTGATTTTGACACCAGAACTGGTATCGATAGTAAAATCACGAATATGCATTTCATAAATTATGGCCTGATCAATAGAAAAATTGGGTGAGGGATGGATTTCGGTATTATCATTGATGATCATTCCCCGACCATCGTGACTGGTGGTGGCCAGAGCATAGGGATCGATCAATTCTTTTTGATAGTTGTAAAAGGGATCGGGCCCAGCCACCTGATAGGTGTAATATTTATCTTCCAGATCTTCTGAAATTCGGATTTCCCAGACACTTTGATCTAATTTTTCTAAATCAAATTTTCTGGCTTCTCCCTCTTCAGGTTGATCATAAATATTTAACTGTACCTTTGTTGCACCTGGCGCATAAACTCGAAAGCGGGTTGCCGATGGAGAATATTCAACACCAAGTTTTTTGTCACTTTGATACTTTTCATTATCAAAGACATGCCGCAGTAATAGAGGGCCGGACTGCCAATCTTCAATTTCCAGGCTAGCTGGAAGAGAATTTAATTCAATATCCTTTTCTGTTTCTAAAATAATGATATTGGATTTTTTGGAATCAGCAGGATGCAAATAGGGTTTTAAATTCTCCACGTCCGGGCCATTCTCAAAAACTATCCGGGCCTTTACCTCTTGCAAATCTTCCCTGGTGAGGGGATGAGAAAGCACAACTGTAAGGCTGTCACTATCGTCAATAAAGGCTTTCTGAATGGTTTTGGCTGTATCGGGTTCAGCAGTATAAACTGTCGGATCGTTAGGTAAAATCCAGACCTCATTGGGTTGGCTTCGATCCCAAAATCTATTGGGGCCGTCCTTGTCTTTCCAGTCATTATACTTTGGTAAAAAATTTATATTGCCTTTGGGAGGATATTTACTTAGATCCAGTTCAAAGACTAAACCATACTGGTCAGTTTTAGCAGGGTGTATCTCTTTTTGCACCTCGTCCAGCCAGGTCCACAATGTCCAGTCTGAATATTGTCCATCATAGCGATGGTAATGAATTGTCAATGTTTCCATTTTCGTTTTTCCCTTTAACTTGTGACTACTAAAAATACTAACAGAAATAATGAAAGCCAAAAAAACCAGCATAATTTTTAAACTTTTATTTTTGTTAACCATTTTCCCACCTATTTTCTGAACTATAAAATAGTAACTCACTTTAACCTTAATATGTTAATGATTATGTTCCAAAAATGTAAGTATTTTCTATATGATTATTCCTTAAAGTTGCTGGATAATAAAGCTTTCGGTTATTTTCATTTACTTGATTATGCCCTGAATTGTTCATATTTTCACATTACGTGAATATGAGAATAAAATTAATGAGGAAAAAATGTCCGAACAAAATTATATGAAAGTTAATAATCCTCATCGCCTTTTAACGCCGGGAAGTGTGGTGCTGATCAGTGTAGGTGATGGTGAAGATGATAATTTCTTTCCCGTGGCCTGGAATATGCCGCTACGAAAATCACCACCTAT
>DATGCI010000265.1:0-9040 GCA_035312185.1 bacterium | reverse complement strand
GCAATAATTCTGATTCGTCATCTGTTGATATTCTTTCTAAAATAACCTCTTCATTTGCAGAATACAATTACATAGGCGATTATAACAGTAATGGCCGTCCGGATTATCTTACTGATCCAGATGACATTTCCCAAAACCTGCTTGACTTTGTTGAAAACTCACTTCCTGAGTATAATAGCGTTGTGGAAAATAATCCAGAATATTTAGCCGATGGTTCTGAGACAAATATTGTATTGCAAGAAGATGCTGAGGTCTGGGTAACTTTTATTCATGAGGGCGCCGGTTATAAAAATGCTCTGGGTTATTACACTTATTCCACAGGCTCCCCTCCTACTACGTCTGGTGCGATTAACTCCTTAAATATTATTTATCCCAATGCTTCTCTAGTAGGCGGTGGGGGCGAAATGCAACCCGGAGACAAAGTCTATTTAGGCAACTTCTCTGCTGGAACCACTATTGCCTGGTTCCTTGTAGCCGATGGCTGGGATGGATCAGACGCGCTTGTCAATGATGGCAGAAGTATATTTTACTCCGATCCTGATTTAAATCCCGACCAATCCCAACAGAGCGTGCTTCTCAATTACTCTGAAGAAGGAAAAATATTGTTGGGCTTTGAAGACATTCTGTCTGGCAGTGGTGATGAAGATTATAATGATGCCCTTTTCTACAATACGGTCAACCCTGCCTCGGCAGTTGAAACTGACAATATTTACGAACCTCCACCAGTTACTGACAGTGATAATGATGGCGTAAATGATCCTGACGATGATTACCCCCAAGACCCGGATAAGGCCTTTACCAGCCACTTCCCTGGCCAGGAGGAATACGGTACTATCGCTTTTGAAGATCAATGGCCAAAAAAAGGTGACTATGATTTCAATGATCTAGTAATGGGCTACAACTTTACCCATATAATCAAAAATATTAAAAATGGCGACAATCAGGTCATGCAAATTGATGGACAATTGGTAATTAGAGCAATTGGCGCTGCTTTCGAGAATGGATTTGGGCTGGAGTTTGAAAATATTGCCCCCAATAAAATCACATCAGTATCAGGAATCCAATTGACTGAAAATTACATTCAGACAGAGGCAAATGGTACTGAAGCCAACCAAAGCAATGCCGTCGTGCTTTTATTTGACAGCACTTATCCCTTTTTCAATGGATATAACCAGTATATTAACACCTATCCCAATGGCACAACAGTAGTTCCCGACACTCTCAATTTCACCATCGAGCTATCTGGCGTATCAGTAAATGATTTCCCCCTTCCTCCCTATGATCCCTTTTTGATAATTGACGGGGACCGAAGCCGTGAAATCCATTTAGCAGATCACGATCCAACTGATTTGGCGGCCCAAAATTTATTTGGGAGTGAAGATGACATAAGCGATCCCCAACAAGACAGATATTATATAGACATAAACAATATGCCCTGGGCTCTGCATTTTACAGAAAGCTTTGATTATCCAATAGAGAAATCCAGAATCAAGGATGCTTATTTACATTTTGATGATTGGGCGGGTAGCGGAGGCACAGTTTTCTCCGATTGGTATTCAAAAAACAATCCCGGTTTTAGGAAAATTGAATTTATTTATACTTCGCCGTGATTACTTAACAAATTGACAAGATATGAGCCTGCTTGAAAAAGCGGGCTCTTTGTCTTTATCATGCCTCAATATCCAGTTCATCAATCTTTCTATAGAGCGAAGAAAGGCCAATATTGAGTTTTTCAGCTGTCTTAGACTTATCATTGTCAGTTTTTCTCAGAATTGATGTGATATGTTTGCGCTCAAACTTTTTGACCGATTCTTTGAGATCATCTGGAAAGCCGGTATAATCTTCTTCACACGTATGAGGTGGCAAATCTTCAGTAGTAATATAATCACCCTCAGTAAGGAGAACTGCTCGCTCAATCACATTTTCTAGTTCACGCACCTGGCCTTTCCATTCATAATTCATCAGAACTTTCATAGCCTTATTATCAACGCCAAGAATATTGCGATTGAGTTCTTTGTTGTACTTGTGAATAAAATAATCAACAAGCAGAGGAATGTCATCCCGCCGTCTACTTAGTGGTGGAAGGTGAATTTCGATTATATTAAGCCGATAATAGAGGTCTTCTCTAAAATTCCCTTCTTCAATTTCTTTTAGCAAGTTTTTATTAGTGGCTGACAGGATCCGGCAGTCAACTTTTCGGGTTGAAGCTACACCAATTGGCTTAATTTCTTTCATTTCAATGGCTCGCAAGAGCTTAACCTGAATATTAAGTGGAATTTCACCAACTTCATCAAGGAAGAGTGTGCCATTATGAGCAGCCTTAAAGACACCCTCCTTGCTTGTTTGGGCTCCAGTGAAACTGCCTTTTTTGAACCCGAACAATTCGCTCTCAAAAAGATTATCAGGAATCGCACCACAATTAATCGGTACAAAGGCATTATCCTTACGATTGCTATTTTGATGGATAGCACGGGCTACCAGCTCTTTTCCTGTTCCGCTGCGCCCTGAAATCAGTACATTTGATGAAGAATCAGCGACTTTGTCTATCAGTTTATAAACCTTTTGCATAGATTTACTTTCGCCAATAATATTGTGATGGTTGAACTTACTATGCACTTCTTTTCTCAAATATCGATTTTCAAGCAGGGTCTGCTGATATTTCTTAATGCTCTTCAGACGAATCAAAAAAGCGTCCAGATCAAGGGGCTTGATAAAATAATCAATCGCCCCTTTTTTCAGAGCTTCGATTGCCGATTCTGCTGATGCTTTCTCAGAAATAACAATCGATAGAGTTTTGGGGCAGATTGCAGAAGCTTTATCCAGTAACTCAATACCGTTCCGGTTAGGCAGATCAACATTAACAACTAAAATATCAAAATCATGCTTCTTCAGCAGATGCAAAGCTTCTTCACCATCATGGGTGGTAAAGGGCACATATTTATGGCTTTGCAAAAAATCAGAAAGCTGGTTTGCAGCCTCTCTATCTTTATCAGCAACAAGAATATTTGAGCCCATAAAATTTCCTTTATATCCATAAAATTATAAAAACACTACAATATACAGCTTTTATTCTTATTAACCAAAATTATTATCAATTTTAGTACAATAATTTTCCTCTCAATTCTTATAATTGAGAAGATTATCAAAGGTTGTAACACCGGCTTTACTACAAATATTTCATACCCAGAAATTACCATCATAAAATTGTTTATTAAACTATATCCCTATGTTGCAAGCCAGAAGTAGAATTATATAGTTAAACAATTTGGATTTAATGCTTTTTGTTTATAATATTTGTCGCTCTAGGTTCTTAGCTGTATATTAACAGGAAACGATTTATGGATAATAAAAAAAGAAGAAGATATTTAATAATAGCAATAATAATTGGTCTTATTTTACTCTTTGCCGATCTGCAGATTAAAAAAATCGCCAATCAGCAGCTGCCACTTGATCGACTCAAAGAGACGCCCCTCTCTTTTGTGGATTTTTATTTGACCCACAATACTGGATACCACTATATTTTTGGCGAAATCAAGAACCACAAACTCTGGTCATTATTTGGACTGACCATGGGTATAATTCTAATGGCCTCCATAACCCATTCCATATTAAAAGAGAAGACGTCAAAGTTTATTATCAGTATATATACTATTGTTCTCACTTTAACAATTGGTGCCATGGCAAATGTGCTAGAGATCTTATTCACAGGCAAAGCTACGGATTATTTTATTTTCCACCCCTTTCCCTGGCCTAGCAATCTTTGTGATCAGTATATTAATGCAATAATTTATATTATTATCCCGATATTACTTGTTCATTACATTATTAACTGGTTCAAAAACAAGAAAAAAACTCAGGAGGTCAATCAGACCAATCAAGATGGATAAACTCGCAATCCATATTATCGAGAATGACCCCAAAGTGGCTGAAGAATTACAAACTGTTTTGCAGGACCTTGGCCATGGGGTTACCGGTATATCTGATAATGTTAATGCAGCCAAGCAGGAACTAAAAAACGATCGGCCCGATTTATTTATCATTGACATGAACTATCAGCAATCAGGTGCTCCTGTAAAAATCGATCTGGAAGTACCTTTTATTTATCTGACCGACCATTCAGACTCCATTTTAAAAAAAATAAAGACTCGTCCCTATGGTTATTTGCAGCGCCCCTTTAACCGTCAGCAGGTTAAACTTATACTTGATCTTGCGATCACTCGCTTTCGCCAGGAGCAGCGGGTAGTCAAGAATGAAAAAAGATTTAAAACCCTTTTTGAAAATACTGGAACAGCGATATTCAGCTGTGACCATGAAAGCGAGATTCTGGATTGCAACAAAGCTGGTTTAGAACTACTCAAGATCAACAAAAAAGCCCTGGATAAAAAAATCAAATTAGCCGATTTTATCAAATCCGGGCATTCCCAACGTTTTCAAGAATTCATCGACAAAAGCCAATCACCAAAAATCGAGGCTCCCGACTGCGAATGTTTGATTGAAGATAGTGATGGTCACAAGAAAAACATTCTTCTACGTTCCAAAAAAGTTCCTACCAGTAGTCTATGGATTATTTCAGCCACCGACCTCTCCAGTTTGCGGAAGGCAGAAAAAAAGCTGGAATGGGAACAGCATCTTTTTTCCAATCTGGTAGAAAATATTGATGCTCGCGTTTACATTAAAGACACGGATCACAAATTTTTGAGAATTAACCAAAAACATGCTGAATATCTGGGTTTGAATTCTCCTGAAGAAGCGGTAGGCAAAACCGATTACGCTTTTTTTGAGAAAGAAAATGTCGATCAATGGCATAGTGAAGAAGATCAAATTATCGCGCAGGGCGGGTCTATCCAACAGGAAAACTATGATCTCTTGCAAAATGGGAAAAAGCGCTGGAGTCTTACCGATAAAATCCCGATCACTGATAACGAGGGTAACACTCTTGGCATTTTTGGTATGTCTAAGGATACTACAGAACGTAAGAAAGTGCAACAGGCCCTGGCCCATGAGAAGGACCTTTTCAATACCTTAATGGGAAATATTACTGATGCTATCTACTTTAAAAACCAGGATGGTGAATTCATACGTGTCAATCAGCGGATGGCCGATCTCTTTGGCGTAGATAGTACCGAGGATATGCTGGGAAAAACCGATTTTGATTTCTTTAAAAAGCCTCACGCAGAGCAGGCCTGGGAAGATGAAAATCGAATCATGGAAACAGGCCAGCCGGTAATTAATAAAGAAGAAAAAGAGACCTGGCCTGACGGTCGGATCACCTGGGCCTTGACCACTAAAATGCCTTTGCGCGATCCCTTTGGCAATATCACCGGAACTTTTGGTGTTAGCAAAGATATTACCGACCTCAAGCACTCTGCTCAACTTGTTGAAGAACAAAAGCAATATTTTGAGGCACTATTCAATAGTTCTATGAGCGGTATCGTATCTTTAGATGAGAACAGTAAGGTTAATGATTGCAATCATGCCTTTGTTGAAATCTTTGGATATAAAAAAGAGGAATTGATCGGAAAAGATATAGATCAAGTCCTGGCCATTTCTGATGAAATTTATGATGAAGCTCACGGCATTACTAAGGCGGTGCAAAAAGGCCAATGCACGATTTTGGAAACCATTCGGCACCACAAAGATGGCACTCCTATTAATGTGAAAATCTATGGCAGTCCTATCATGATTCAGGATCAAAAAATTGGAGCGCTAGGTATCTATTATGACATTACTGAGAGGGTTCAATACGAAAACGAACTCAAAGAAGCCAAGGAAAAAGCCGAAGCAGCCAATCGGGCTAAAAGTGATTTTCTATCAAATATCACCCATGAAATTCGTACTCCAATGAATGCCATTATGGGCTTTTCCGAGCTTCTGCAGGAGTTAGTCGAAAATGAGGAACATCTTGAGTATCTGGATTTGATCCATACAAATGCTCGTTCTCTTTTAGAATTAATCAATAATATTCTGGATATTTCCAAGATTGGTGCCGGTAAAATTCAACTCAAGTATCATCCTTTTCCACTGGAGAACCTTTTTCAAGAAATCGAGGCTCTCTTTAAACTTGATATTGAAGAAAAAAATCTAGAATATATTCAGGAGTTGCCTGACGAACTTCCAATAGTTACCCTTGACCATAATAAATTGAAGCGTGTTCTGGTCAATCTAATTGGTAACGCTGTCAAATTCACGGACAAGGGGCACATTAAAGTTGGCCTTCGAATCATGGAGAGTAAAGCGAAACAAGATAAGAACTACTGTGACCTAAAATTTTATATAGAAGATACAGGTATGGGTGTTGCCGAAGATGAGCAGAAAAAAATATTTGAGCCCTTTTCTCAACAAGAAGGTCAGGATTCAGCCCGTTATGGAGGAACAGGTCTGGGTCTGGCCATTAGCAAAAAGATGGTTGAGAAGATGAATGGCGAGATTCACATGAAAAGCCAAAAGGGCCAGGGAAGTACTTTTACATTTATTTTAAAGGATATAGAGATCAATGAATTTACAGACTAAATCAAACATAAGCGAGTATATAAGTCCGGATAAACTGGCCAAAGCCGAGAAATATACCAGAAACAAAATTGATATTCAGCCCTTTGTTGCCGTTACCCTGGGGTCTGGCTTGGGGAATTTTGCTGAAAGAATTGAGAATCAACAAATTTTACCGGTCCAGGAGATACCCCATTATCCCTCACCAACTGTTGAAGGTCATGATGGCCAGTTGATTTTTGGAGAAATTAACAGCGTCCCCGTACTGGGTATCAAAGGACGTTCCCATTATTATGAAGGTCGCGCTCTCGATGAGATAGTTTTTTATGTGGAACTGATCCACAAACTGGGCGTTCCTTATTTTATTCTGACCAATGCTGCTGGTGGTGTTGACCCAAGATTGACACCGGGTGATCTGGTTCTGCTTAACGGTTATATGAACTTTACTCAGATAGAGCGGTCATTTCTCGATTCTAATCGCAATCCCTTTTCAGAAGGACTTAATAATCTTGCCCGCAATGTTGCCAAAAAGCAAAACATTGATCTACATGAAGGTGTCTATTGCTGGACAACCGGTCCCAGTTTCGAAACCATTCAAGAGGTACAGGCCTGTCGCCAACTTGGTGTTTCTGTTGTCGGAATGTCAACAGTCCCAGAACTGCAGAGAGCAGCAGCCTTAAATATGAAGACTTTAGCCGTTAGCCTGGTAACCAATATGGCGGCTGGAATCAGTAAAACTGACCTTTCTCACGAGGAAGTTCAGGAGACCGCCGATCGCAGCAAACAAAAATATTCTGATTTTATTGCCGGTTTGATTGGAACAATTCAAGAAAAAAAGTCATAGATATTATATGAGTAAAAACAAAGTTATCAAATGGCGTAAAGCCTTTATTATAGTTTTAATTTTATTTATCATTGGTGGGGCTGCACTATCGGGTCTGTTATACTATCTATCCCGGGACCTACCCAGTCTCAAAGAGCTTCAGAAATTTTCTCCCAATGAAATCACTCAGATTTATTCTGCCGACGGAGAGGTCATAGAAAAAATCGGTCTTCAATTACGCAGTCTAGTGCCCAAAGAGGAACTCCCTCAATCAATGATCAACGCAGTCATATCAGTAGAAGATTCTCGCTTTCGCAGACACTGGGGAGTCAGCCTGAGGGATATTGCCCGGGCTTTGGTAATCGATCTGATTGCAATGGAAAAAAAGCAGGGCGCTAGCACAATTACCCAGCAGCTAGCCCGAGTTTTATATACAAAAATTGGCTATGAAAAAACCTTTGTCAGAAAAATCAAAGAACTCCTGACTGCTCTTCAGATTGAACGTATGTATAACAAAGATGAAATCATTGCCAATTACATAAACTCGGTTTATATGGGGCATGTTTGGGGAGTTCAAGCGGCCTCGCAATATTATTTTAAGAAAGATGCTAGAGACCTGGAGCCTGAAGAAAGCGCTCTTATTGCAGCCATTATTAATAACCCGGGATTTTATTCGCCCTACAACCATCCTCGTAGAGCATTTCAACGCAGAAATCTTGTTCTCTATCTGATGAAAGAACAAAATTTTCTGACTGAAAGAGAATACCAGCATTATAGGAATACGCCGCTTCAGGTAGTTAAAAAAGACAAAATCGTTGATACAGCACCCTATTTTCTTCAGTATGTTCGTAAAAAACTCAATCAACTGGAAGAAGAATACGATTTTAATATTTACCGGGATGGTTTGGAGGTTTACACTACCCTTGATACAAGAATCCAGGCCGCTGCTGATTCAGCCTACAATAAATATATAAAAGTTGACCAGGAAAGGCTGGAAGAGAGTTATCAAAATAATCCGGAAAAAATCCGTAAAATTCTCAGAGATAGTTCTAATTATTCCTATGATGATATTTTGAAAATGGTCAAAAATGGTGTGGTCGCTGATACTATTAGTGAAAATTTGCGAAAATCTCTGCTGGTTCAAGGGGCTCTCGTTGCTGTGGATCCTCATACCGGTCAGATCAAAGCGATGATAGGAGGCCGAGATTACAACCTCTCAAAATTTAATCGTGCTACCCAGGCCACCCGGCAACCGGGCTCTGCTTTTAAGCCAATTGTTTATGCCACGGCTATAGAAAATGGCTTCAGCGTTACCAAAAAAGTTTTGAACCAGCCGGTTGTTCTGCATATGTCAGATGGGACTCGCTGGGACCCGCAAAATTATAATGGCCAAACAGGTGGTTGGATGACATTGCGAGAAGCCCTGACCCACTCAAAAAACCTTCCATCTGCAAAAATTGTCCAGGAATTGATTTCGCCATCGGCTGTTGTTAATACTGCCCGCAAGATGGAATTTTCAACACCAATCCCTGCTGTTGACGCTATTGCTCTTGGTGCAGTTGATGTCAAGCCTCTCGATCTGACAGCTGCTTACGCAACCTTTGCTAATGGAGGTGTTTACACTCGTCCTAGAGTAATTCTCAAAATCAAAGATCGCTACGGCAATGACATCTATGAGACCAATCAGGAAAATAATATTGTGATCAGCGAAGAGACAGCTTTTCTGACCAC
>DATGCI010000264.1:0-3760 GCA_035312185.1 bacterium | reverse complement strand
TTCCATTACCATAATGTTGGCAATATATGGTTACGTATTAGTAACTATGGTTTTTTTGGTTCTGGAGATGATGTGGTTCCCCAATATCCATCCCTTGAATATCCAGGAGGCTCGGGTATTGATTATCTGTACCAGGGGGCTTTATGGTTTGGTGCTAAGAAATATAAAAGAAATGATTTTGGTCAGAAACTGTACTGGCAAGATACTAATCATGAAGAAACACCGGGTACAGAACCTGCTGGTTTTGGGCCTGTAATAGATACTCTGGTTTCAGCTGGATTCGACGGTGATGCTGATATGTATGAATTCTTACCCGCCTATAATGAACTGGAAGAGAATGCTTTGGGACCTCAATACGATAGATTCCAATTGCAAGATAAGGTAGTATCTGCTTCAATTAGAAATCAAAAAACTGGTGTTGACGACGACGGTGATGGATTAATAGATGAAGATCCTGTTGGCTTTCAATTTCCTTATCGTTCTGCTGAAAATATGCCTGAACCATTTCAAACTTTTGAACCTAATAATAATGAATTCAGGGGACCGGTGGAGAGAACTATTGCCAATGTAGACGAAATTGCCAGTAACGAAGATATATGGTTCCCATTTGGCTTTTTGGATCTTGGTTATCAAGATCCTGATAGCCTTTATAATTTTTCTCAGCCTCAAGATGACGATGGTGATGGTCTGGTAGACGAAGATGGCTATCCAACTTCAGAACAGGATTTCTTAGGATATTATTATGATTATAGTCCTTTTGGAACCCCTGGTTCACGCTGGTGGGGCGGATGGAACTTTGGTCAGGAACATACACCCCTAAATATTCGAGTTAGACAGGCAAGTTTTCAGTGGAGTTATGAATATATCAAGAACCTAGTATATTTAGAATTTGATATAACAAATATGAATCCTCAAGATACTCTCTATGACTGTGCAATGGGAATATATATGGATAGTGATGTTGGCCCTCAATCCTGGTCTTCCGAAAAAGCTTCTGATGATGTTAGTAGTTATGTTTCAGGTGAAGGCTATGAATTTGCTTATACATATGATGCTGATAAGGATGGGGGATTATCCTCAGGTTACGTAGGCTGCCGTGTTTGTACTCCAGATCCGGAACAGCTAGATTTTGCTTGCTGGACCTGGACAGTTGGAAACGGACCTCGAGATGAAGATCCTAATAAGGATAGAAATGAAAAATATTGGCTTATGACCCATAATTCCAATCCTTTTGATGATAAATTCACCTCTTTAAAGGAATATCCAGAAACACAAATAGGAGATCCATGTGATACTAGATTCCTGTTTTCATTTTATGGAGATATGCAAGGATTAGAAGAACCCGGCGATTCTACCTGGAATTTAAAACCTGGTGAAACAATGAAAATTGTTGCTGCAGTCTTTCCAGGTAAAACTGTAGAAGATTTAAAAAGAACTTCTGTATGGGCAAAAACAATTTATGATTCTGCCCAAAGCCTGACAAATGTTGTAAAACCTGATACTTTTATCCACTATCAAGCTCCTGGACCACCCGATATTCCCAATATGTACCTGGAAAATAAAAGTGGTGGAGAGTATGTTGATGTCTATTGGGATAATCGATCAGAATTTACTCTGGACAAACTGGCAATACAAAAAGAATTTATTGGATATCAAAATAGATGGCCATTTTATCCAAGTTATAGTGACACAATTACTGAAGGAGACCCCGATTACAATGCAAATGCAACTCTGGATCCTCAAACTGGGTTCAGGCTTAGGCACGATTTCCAGGGTTATACATTGTGGAAAGCAGCTAATTCAGGTGAAAAAGATGCTTTTATGAGAGTCGCCAGATGGGATAAGATTGATACACCTCAGGATCTTGCTGATTATAATTCTTGTATGGATCTTCCTATTGATAGTCTGGAAGTTTACTACGGAGGTAATTTAGGTGTAAATACTGGATTGCCTAATGAATTAATTGTAACAGAATCTAATAATGATTTATATATAAATGATGAGGGTGATACAATCAGATGGACTGATTACTATAGATTAGATGAGCAGTACCACAGTTCCTCAATTGCTCTGGGTGATACAGTCTATGGCATACCAATTTATGCTGCAAAAATAGATTCATCTATTGATGCCCATGGTATTACAGCTGGTGATGGTCATACTGCTGAAGAAAACGAAGCTCTATTATTTAAGAATCCTATGATCTCGGATGAGTTATTTCTTGCTTTATATGATGATGGTCTAATTCCCCTTGGTCCTCTACCTGATGGCCCTGGTAACGCAGACCACGCTCACTTAGGACAAAGCCATCCCGGATTTGATAATTTTGCTGAGATGAGAAAGAATAGATTGGCAAGAAAATATTATAAACATCGCTTAATGTATCCTGAAAGAGGGGTAGAAAATTATATTGCTGTAACTACTTTTGATCGTGGTATTCCATCTCAGAATCTAGGTCCACTTGAATCCGGAAGAGATGAAGATGCAAACATGCAAGTGATTTTCCCCGGACCTACCGCATCCTCCACATTGGATAACGTATATGTGGTTCCCAATCCATATATTGGGCAGTCAAAATTTGATGGCAGAAGAGAAGAAGATATTAAAGGTGATAGAAGTAAAAGATTATGGTTCGTAAATCTACCCGAAAAATGCACAATTAAAATCTTCACGCTGGCAGGTGACCTTGTAGACGAGATTAAACATGATGGTCCTACTTCTGTAGATGTAATTAATCCAAGCAAAGCTAGCGAAGCAGGAATTGCAGCTGGAGGAATGCATCCCTGGGATCTTCTTTCCAGGAATAATCAAATTATTGCTCCGGGTGTCTATATCTATTCTGTAAAAGACCATGAAACAAATAAAGTAAAATTAGATAAATTTGTAATTATTAAATAAATTCAAAAGGCAGGTTATAATGTTAAAAAAAGGTATTTTTGCTAAATCCTTAATATTCGTGTTCTCATTAGCAATACTGTTGATATCCAGTCCCACTATTGCTCAAGCAGAAGTTTTTGCCAAAGTCGGTACTGCTGGAATGCAATTCCTCAAAATTGGCGTTGGTGCAAAAGCTCTAGGTATGGGACAAGCTTATACTCCATACGTAAAAGATGCTTCGGCTACTTACTGGAATC
Source organism: bacterium (assembly GCA_035312185.1). Classification (GTDB taxonomy): domain Bacteria; phylum Fidelibacterota; class UBA2242; order UBA2242; family JAFGTP01; genus JAIPHI01. Next base: position 626 of record DATGCI010000264.1, on the reverse strand, counting down.
CAGCTGGAATAGCTCATATCCAGAATGGCAGCGAACTGTTTTTGCACCATACTGAGTATGTGGCAGATATTGGTTATGAATATGCAAGCTTTGCCTATCCTACTCAATTTGGCACTTTTGCTTTGAGTACTGCTCTTTTGCATATGCCATATATGGATGTAACCGATGATGAAACCTTTGAACCAACCGGAGAAGAATTTACATGTAGTGACCTGGCAGCAACTTTAACATATGCTAATAAACTCACAGATAAATTTGCGATCGGAATTTCTGGTAAGTACTTGCGACAGGACCTTGATGAATTTAATGTAAATGGTTGGTCAATAGATTTAGGTTCTCAATATGACACAGGATGGCGTGAAGTAACAATTGGTATGGCGCTCAGGAATTTTGGACCGGATCTAAAATATAGGGTTGATGAGGATGGTGACGGACTATACGATGAAGATCCTTTTGATCTTCTTGATAATGATCTAGATGGACTTATTGATGAAGATAAAGAAGAATTGTCATTCAGATTACCTATGAACTTTTCTCTTGGTTTGTCTGCTAACCTTTATAAAACTGATATGCAATCATTGTATGGTGTTTTCCAGCTTGACAACTGTGTGGATAGAAAAGAAACT
>DATGCI010000263.1:0-10986 GCA_035312185.1 bacterium | reverse complement strand
AAGGCACCCCACAAAATACTGGTCCAGGGATTACTGGTAATTGGACAACTACCGGTTCGGCATCCAATCAATTTGTAATACAGAAAACCGACTCCTGCTCCTGCAGCTGTTATTAAAACTTTTGTAGCAATTTTATTTTGACTGAAAAAATTGATAATACTGTTCATGCTATCTCTTATTTTTAAGTTAAGGATTCTTACATTCCTGTCCGCATTGATGTTTAGAAAGCATCTTTTTCTATGAGTTTGACATTCTCGTCTATCTCTTTTTTTAATATTTCCGGTAATCCTCGAATTTCAGCGCTCAGGAAACCTTTAACAATTATACTGATAGCCTGGTCCTCGGTTAATCCTCGGGCCATCAAATATTCAATTTCATCTTGAGCAACTTTTCCAACGGCGGCTTCATGGGATAGATCAATATCAGAAAGTTTCCCGTCAAGTTCTGGAATCGTGTATATTCGACCTTTATCGCTCAAGACCAAACCCTGACATTCTAAATGACCACGGGCTTTTAAACCTTCTCCAGAAATCAATCCTCGGGAGATGATTTCACCCCCAGTAGTAAGCGTTTTGGAAATAATGTCAGTACTGGTTTTTTCTGCTTCCAGAAAGACCTGGGCACCTATATCAAGATGGGCACCTTCCGGTGCGACTAAAATGCTATTCAATGAGGATATAGCACCTTTACCAACCAGATGTGCTGCCGGATTCATCTGAACATCTTTGACCGCTTTCATGCTTATATAATTGGATATAAAAGTGCCACCTTCTTCTACTCGAACTCCTGTGCGGGGGCGAACTTTTACATCTTCATCCCAGTTATGGATCATGGAATAGGTTACTTTGGCACCTTTTTTTACATAAATCTCTGAAACACCTAAATGAGCACTGGTCTGATTGGCTTTTTCTCGGGAAGTACAACCGGTGATTATGTCAACTTCCGAACCTTCTTCAGCAATGATCACATTATGAACTGATTGAACTGTACCAGAATGCTCCAAATACAAACAGGTTTGGACAGGAAAAAGTGCCTTCTGGCCTTTGCGGGCTCTGATAAAATAACCCTGCCCATCATTTTCTTTAACTTTCTGAGTATATTGATCTTTTTCAGGTGATACCAGCTTCCACCAATAATCTTTTAGATTCTCATATTTCTGTAAAGCATTCTCCATGCTGAGCAGTTCAACACTGTCCTGAGCAATATTACAATGAACTACAGATTGATCCTTCATTAAAAAAGTTCCTGATTTGTCATCAGAATCAGGATCAACACCAGCATGTTTCATCCTATCCTTATCCTCCTCGCTTAAGCTAGAAAGATCTTCCTCATAAGGATGCTCATCTTTTTTCTCGACTTTTAATTCGTTAAGCTCTAATTCTGCTATATCTTTTGATCGCATTTTTTGCACTCCTCAAAACCATTGCTTTTAATCATATTTAAAACTTCACCAGGATTGCCTTTACAAACAATATGGCCATCAATGAAAACTACAGCCCGATCGGCATTAACATAATCAAGAATGTGACCAGTATGAGTGATGACAAGACCTGATCTTTTTCTCTTATTGTGGCGCTGCTTCCTGGTTAGACCGTTGCCTTCAATTATCAAATTTTCATGGAGCATGTCGTTAATGGTCCGACCGATTAATTCCACGTTTTCCACATCGACTCCGGATTCTGGTTCGTCAAGGAGCAAAAGATCAGACTGGAGAGATAAAAGCTGTAGTAATTCGGAACGCTTAATCTCACCTCCGGAAAATCCATCATTCAAATAACGATTCAGAAAGGCATCAGCATTTAAACGATCAGAAAGCTGCGTGTAGTCACCTTCCAGTTCTCCTGCCATGTGAATAAGGTCTTTAACTGTAACGCCTTTAACAACTGGTGGCCTCTGGAACATCATACCAATACCGAGCTTTACCCGTTCGTTTATTTCCATATTAGTAATATCCTGACCTTTGAAAATTATCTGGCCGGAAGTTATTTTATATTTGTCATAACCCATAACAGCCATTAGTAGTGTTGTTTTTCCGCTACCATTCGGGCCAAATAGGGCTACAATTTCGCCTGGCTTAATGTGCAGGTTGATATCTTTAAGGATACTAGATCCTTCAACCTCAACTGCCAGGTTTTTTATTTCTAACATATTACCAACTCCTGTTTTATTTTTTTTCGTTAAAGTCTAAATCCTAATACCAATTTCGATGGTATTCAGGAATAATCGTTACAAATATTGTTTAGTTCAGATAAAGGATACAAAAAATTAAGAAAAATTGCAATAAAGCTTGACAAATTGTTAATTTGTTCCTAATTTCGTTTTGTAATGAGTACAAAAGTAGAAAATATCAAAAATTATCTCGAATCCAAGAATGTAAAACCTACATATCACCGGATCATGATCATGAAGTACCTTGAGGACAGTAAAGAACACCCAACTGCAGAAAAAATCTATGAAGACGTGGTCAAAACTATTCCGACTATATCAAAAACTACAGTTTATAATACTTTGAAGGTTTTTGTGGAAGAAGGAATTGTTGATGAACTCAATATCGCAGGAACTACAACACATTATGATCTCAGTAAAAATGATCACGACCACTTTCTATGTTTAAAATGTGGTCAAATTTATGACATTAGTCCGGAAAAATCTTTGGGTAGAAACTGTGTTGAAACTATTGAAGGTAATAAGGTAGATGAGGTTCAGTGCTATTACAAAGGTATATGTAAAAAATGTCTGGAAAAAGAATAATTGATAAATCTTTAACAGGGTTGACATTTTTGTAAAATTATGCTAAATATTAAATTGTTGCAGGAAAAAAAATACGATGACAATTTATAAACGATTAAAGCAAAATTTGCGAAGATTTTTATGTTATTATTTATAATGCATCGTTTAATTAAAACAAAAGGAGAAAGTTATGAGTAAGTATGAATGCACTGTTTGTGGTTATGTCTATGACCCGGAAAAAGGTGACCCTGATAGCGGAATTGAACCTGGAACAGCTTTTGAAGATTTGCCAGATGATTGGGTCTGTCCCGAATGTGGAGTAGGCAAAGAAGAATTTGAAGAACTGGATTAAAATATCAGTATTTTGAGAGTTTTTTTAGGAGGTTAAGAGGAATCAGGATGTTCAAAGAATTTGGAGGTTATTATGGCAATGTTTAAACCTGATGAAATTTATCAGTTCGCTTTAAAAATTGAGGAAAATGGCGAAAAGTTTTACAGAAAAGTTAGTGCCAGACTTGCCAATCAAGATTTGAAAGACCTTTTTGAATTTTTAGCAGACGAAGAGGTCAAGCATAAAGAAACCTTCCAGGCTATGCTTGCAGATATTCAGGATTATAAACCATCGGAAAGTTATCCTGGCGAATATTTCAAATATTTGAAAGCCTATGCTGATAATTTAATTTTTAGTATGGAAAAACTGGAAGATGATATTAATAAAATAGAAGAAGCTCTACCTGCTGTTGATTATGCTATCAAAAAAGAATTGGATACAATTGCTTATTATAGAGAAATGCAAACTACTGTTCCTGAGAGTGAAGTTAGCAAAATAGAAAAGATAATAGCTGAAGAACGCAAGCATGTCGTGAAATTATCTGAATTGAAAGAGAAGTTGAGTTAATTATATTAAATAATAAAAAAAAGGAGTAAAATCATGGAAGAAGAAAGAAAAGTACTAATTGGTGACAAATTACCAGAGATCAAGGCTAAAACAACTCATGGTGAAATTAATTTACCGGAAGATTACAAAGGTAAGTGGTTGATTTTGTTCAGTCATCCTGCTGATTTTACACCAGTTTGTACAACTGAATTTGTTGCTTTTCAAAAACGTTATGATAAATTCAAAAAACTTAATACTGAACTAGTTGGTCTGAGTATTGATCAGGTTTTCTCCCACATCAAATGGGTAGAATGGATTGAAGAAAATCTGGATACAGAAATTGAATTTCCTATTATTGCTGATGATACTGGTAATATTTCCAAGAAACTGGGATTTATTCATCCTAACAAAGGAACTGATACAGTTCGTGCTGTTCTAATCGTTGATCCGGAATCAACAGTACGAGCTATTCTGTATTACCCCCAGGAACTAGGACGGAATATGGACGAATTTTTGAGAATGATCAAAGCCTTCCAGGTTGGTGCCAAGAACAAAGCAGCTATGCCTGCTAATTGGCCAGAAAATGAACTGATCAAGGATCGCGTAATTGTACCACCAGCTTCTAATGTTAAAGATGCTAAGAAACGCAAAGAAGAATATGAATGCTATGACTGGTGGTTGTGTCACAAAGAGGCTAAATAATAAGGTGAATACAGACCTGGGTATTTACTCCAATTTAAAGGAGAAAAAAAATGGCTAAGAAGAATATCGAATTAATTAAAAAAGCCGGTTTAGATGTAGATGTTTTATTGAAGAAACTGATAAATGCAGCTGCAGCTGAATTCACAACTTACTATTATTATACGAATCTCCGCACTCATGCCGTTGGGTTAGAAGGTGAAGCAATAAAAGAGATAATAGAAGATGCTCGATTGGAAGACAGGAATCATTTCGAGGCCTTAGTTCCCAGGATATACGAACTTGGTGGCAAACTACCTAAAAACATCAGAGATTTTGCTGATAGAGCTTCATGTATGGACGCAGAATTGCCTGATGAGCCCACTACTGAGAACCTTTTAAAGGTTCTTCTTGATGCAGAAAGATGCGCTGTTGGGGTTTACACGGATATTTGCAACTATGTTCATGGCAAAGATCCGAGAACTTATGAACTGTCCGCAGCTATTTTGCATGAAGAAACAGAACATGAAGCCTGGTTTGAAGAACTTCTTACCGGCGAGCCGTCCGGACATTATAGAAGAGATAAACCAGGTGTCAGTCCGTATGTCTCTAAGTTCATTCAGAACAAGTAAATGTTAAATTTATTAAAATTAAATAGGAGGTAATAATGAAGAAAAGAGAAGTCTACAAATGTGAAGTATGTGGTAACGTTGTAGAAGTACTTCATGTAGGCGGTGGTACTCTTGTCTGCTGTGGTGAAGACATGAAAAAGATGGAAGAAAAAACTGAAGATTCTTCCACTGAAAAGCATGTCCCTTTTATAGAAAAAGATGGTGGTCAAGTCACTGTTAAAGTTGGAGAAAACACAGCTCATCCTATGGAAGAAAAACACTATATTGAATGGATTGAATTAATTGCTGATGGACAGGTCCATCGCAAATATCTTAATCCTGGTGATAAACCGGAAGCCGTATTTCACGTTGAAGCTGAAGAACTATCTGCACGCGAATACTGCAATGTTCACGGATTATGGAAAAGTTAAACTAAAAGGATACAGATCATGTTGAAAAAGAAGATTGAAAAAGCACTAAATGAGCAAGTTAATAAAGAACTTTTTTCAGCCTATTTATATCAATCCATGGCTGCTCAGGCAGAACATGATGGCTTAGAAGGTGTAGCCAACTGGATGGATGTTCAAGCTGAAGAAGAGATGTTCCATGCTCGTAAGATCTATAACTATATTAATGAACAAGGTGGTCGGGTCGTACTCGAGGCCATTGAAAAGCCTGAAACGGAGTTCGAATCTATCAAAGCCATGTTCAAAGCATCTCTAGAGCATGAAAAGTTCATCACTAAATCAATAAATGACCTCGTTGATCTGGCCAAAGAAGAAAACGATCACGCTACTGAGATCTTTCTTCAATGGTATGTGACTGAACAGGTCGAAGAAGAAGACAACGTAGGTTCTATACTTGACAAATTTGAGTTAATTGGTGATGCCGGTAATGGAATCTTTATGATTGACAAAGAACTTGCTACACGAACATTTACTCCAGAAGAAGACGAAGAGTAAAAATCGCATAAACATATCCGGTGGAGGCTGATAGGTCTCCACCGGATTTTAATTCCGGGATAGGTATTATGAATAAAGAATTATATTTTAAATCTATTGATGAGATTCTTAATTTTGCCATAGAAAAAGAACAAGAAGCTTCCGACTTTTATCAGGAATGGTCGCAAAAAGCCAAAGATAAACAAATAACTGAAATGTTTTCACAATTTGCCCAGGAAGAACAGGGTCACAAGAGAAAATTACAAAATGTCCAGAAAACTGGAGGACTCCCTAATGCTTCTCGGGCTACTAAAAATTTAAAAATTTCAGATTATATGGTTGAAGTTGACCCCAAGAAAAAAATGGGACTTCAGGATGCTATTATCCTGGCAATGCAGCGCGAAAAAAAGGCTTTTCAACTTTATTCTGATATGGAAGAATTAACTGATGATCAGGAAATTCAACAACTTTTTGAATTTCTTGCCAATGAAGAAGCCAAACACAAACTAAGATTTGAAGTACAGTATGATGAAATCATCTTAACTGATAACTAATAAGGAATAAGGGGACTTTTATGACGAAAGATTTTTTGATAATTGTGATCAATAAGCGCAAAAAAGAAGCTATTAAAGTTCAACAGATTCTTACAGAATGGGGCTGCTTTATTAAGACACGTCTGGGAATGCATGAAGGTGTTCTTGATGATTGCTCCGAAATCGGAAATATTTTTATTGAACTGGCTGGCGACAAGGATAAACATCAGGAATTGAACAGGAAGCTGAATCTTCTCAAAGGTGTCACAGCCAAGATAGTTAGCCTGGAAGTCGAAGAGTAAAATATATCTTCCATCTGACAAACAATCTGACTTTTTATCCTACTCCTTAATTAATTGGAAAAGTCTTGACATCTGATTTTAGAATCCTAGATGCATTTTAATTCTATTAAATGATTAAATTCTGTTAAAATTCATTGATTGGGAGTTTGTTAATCTCAGAAAAATGTATAAATATTTTTTCTGGTATATTAATTTTAAAGGCCCTTTAAATAGACTTTGAAGGGCCTTTAATCGCTTTTTAAAATGTAATTTCAATTGTTAAAAATTAAAGGTGATAAAAAATGCAGGGTAAAACAATAGCATTTTTTGATTCTAAAGATTACGATAGAGAAGTATTTAATAAGGTAAATCAAAAATATGATTTTGATCTCAAATTTTTTGACGATCATCTCACACCAGAAACAGTGATTCTGGCTCAGGATGCCGATGCTGTTTGCATTTTCGTCAATGACCAATTAACTGCTGAATTAATTGAGCAACTCAATGATTATGGAATAAAATTGACAGCGCTGCGTTCAGCAGGATATAATAATGTGGATTTAAAAGCAGCTTACAAAAATATGCATGTCGTTCGAGTACCGGCGTATTCGCCTTATGCTGTTGCTGAACATACGATCGGTTTGATCCTGTCTTTGAACAGAAAAATCCACAAAGCCTATTACCGGGTCAATGATAATAATTTCACTATCAGCGGTTTGCAGGGCTTTGATATGCATGGCAAAAATGCTGGAGTAATTGGAACCGGGAAAATCGGTAAAATACTGATCGACATTTTGAATGGTTTCGGTATGAATATTTATGCTTATGATCCCTATCCAGATCAGGAATATGCTGAAAAAGCTGGTTATGAATACGTTGATCTCGATACATTATACAAAAAATCAGACATTGTCTCGTTGAATTGTCCTCTGACCAAGGAAACTTATCACATGATCAATAAGGAAAGTCTGGCAAAAATGAAAGATAGCGTCATGATTGTTAATACTGGCCGTGGCCATTTAATTGATACAAAAGCTTTAATCGATGCTTTGAAGCATAAAAAAATTGGTTCAGCAGCTTTAGATGTTTATGAAGAAGAAAGCAAATATTTTTTCGAAGATTTTTCCAGCCAATTGATCAGTGATGACGTGCTAGCCCGACTATTAACTTTCAACAATGTTTTAATAACATCTCATCAGGGATTTTTTACAACAGAGGCCCTTAATAATATTGCTACAACTACACTGGAAAATGTGACTGATTATTTTGAAGGCAAAGATCTAAAAAACGAAATTTGCTATCAATGTCCTGGAGATGATTGCCGCAAAGATGACAAAGGTCGCTGTTTCTAGTTTTTAATACAAGGAAATTGATTTTATGATTGGTTCCAATTTTTTAGTTGCTTTTGGATTGACTTTATTCGCTGGTTTGTCAACTGGTATAGGTAGTGCTCTGGCCTTTTTCACCAAACGGACAAATCCCAAATTTTTATCCACAAGTTTGGGATTCTCGGCTGGTGTAATGATCTATGTCTCCTTTGTTGAAATTATAGACAAAGCCCGGGACTCGCTGATTGAAGGAACCAATTATGTAATGGGGCATTGGTTAACTGTGATTGCCTTTTTTAGCGGCATTGCATTGATTGGCTTTATCGATAAAATTGTACCTTCCTATGAAAATCCTCATGAGGTCAAAAAAATAAAGGATATGGAAACTCCTCAGTCTACAGAAAACAATGATCTATTGCGGATGGGCCTATTTTCGGCTTTAGCCATTGCCATCCATAATTTTCCAGAAGGATTGGCAACTTTTACAGCGGCCATCAATGAACCCAGTTTGGGAATTGCCATTGCCGTCGCTATTGCGATTCATAATATTCCCGAGGGAATTGCTGTATCGGTACCAATATATTTCGCTACTGGAGATCGCAAAAAAGCCTTTTTCTATTCTTTCCTATCCGGTGTATCAGAACCTCTTGGCGCAATAATCGGATATTTAATTTTGCGGCCTTTTATGGGACCTATGGTATTTGGTTATGTTTTTGCTTCTGTTGCTGGGATAATGGTCTATATCTCTCTTGATGAATTATTGCCTACAGCCAGGGAATATGGTGAGCATCATCTTTCAATTACCGGTTTAATTGCCGGAATGGCCGTAATGGCCGTAAGTTTGTTAATGTTCATATAAATTTATAAAATTTCGACTTCCATCTTTCCATTCACAGCCATTTTATCATCTTTAATTATAATGCAAGCCAGTATTGGGTCAATTTTCTCAGCCAAACTTGCTATTTTTTCTACGTCCTGTTTGGTTTTAATTTTGTTGGCCAAAGCTGTAGCATAAGCATCAGCCAGGAGAGTATTTTTGCTGGCAATCACAACAGCATCGGCCTGGCCGTAACTTTTCGAAGAGCCAAATGTCCCCGCCGATGTACACACACCAAGGGGAGCAAATTTGGGATCGATTTTTAGACCAATTTTTCCTGATAGAGGTGAATTGCCAGCGTATATCGAGGATGTCAGAGATTTTTCTATTATGATGTAATTATCACCACCATTTTCCAGAATCAATTCCCGGGGGTGAAATTTGTCTGATATTTTTTTGCCAATATACTGAGAAAAAGCACCGGCCACAGAAGCCATCGGTCCAGTTCCAGCCCGCTGGGATGCACTAAACATTTTTTTGATAATGGCCGGAGCAGCTGGGTCAAATTTTATGGGCTGATGACTTGATAGAAATTCATCCCGGCTTTTTATATAATTATCAAGAAGATGACGTAATTTTTTCATTTCTTCAACGGCGAAGGGTTCAATTCCCTCAGCCGCAGCTTCCTTAGAAACAGCGCACCAGATATCCGATTGTTTATAGGTGATTACAAAAGAATTGAAACGCTCTTCACCCATTCCCTGACGGTAAAATCTTTCTGTCGGTATTTCACTCATTAAAATGGATCTCAAATAATCCTAAGGGGCAGGCTTTTGTACACAATTTACAAAACACACATTTTTCTGGATCAAATTGGAGCTCTCTGGTCTCTGAATCCAGAGTAAGGGCTTCAGCAAAACAGACAGCTGTACAACTTCCGCAATCAACACATTTTTCCTGTTCAAAGACTATTCTATTTTCAGCAGGTACATATTCAACTCGATTTTCATCCAGATATTGAAAACATTTCTCCATATTTTCCTGATCAGCTTCCATTTCAACAAGAAGATGACCGGCTTCATCAGCAGAAATATTGGCTTTTATTATATTGATTTTTATATCAAAATTTTTAATCAGATCGTAAGTAACTGGCTTATTGACAGATTCCTGATTAAATGATAAAATATATTTTTTCTTCATATTATTTGTCTCCCTGAGAATTGAGCGATTTTAATGATGTTCCCTTTGGAAAAGCCTGCACAGGTTCTGATAATGTGAATTCTCCTTCTTCAATCCACTTCTTTAATGAGGCAGCAATTTTTCGGGCCTTGGGAATACTGGACATTGGCGCTGTCCTGACTTTCTTTCCGTCAATTTTTATGCTACCAGTTTGCAATTCTTTATAATTGGTGCGTCCAATAGCTGGATGCCCGGTTTTCCCATAATCGCAAATTGTGGTTTCAATCTGTTCATTTCGAATCATGACAGCTTTAGCAATCTTTTCATTTATAATCGGAATTGGAATTCCTAGACCAATAAAAATACTGACTCCATACTGTTCAAAATAAGCCGCCTGAATATATTCCGAACTCATTTCTTTCAAATTACCGATCAGAGCCAGGGTTGCAGCATTTTCCAGAGGGATTCCGAATTCATTTTTAGGTTTTGTTGTATGAAACTGAGTGCCCTGCCAGCTGACAAAACCGGTTGTGCCGCCCAGAAATATTTTTGTGCCAATTCCAATTGTTTCCATCTCCGGATCATTGAGCAGTGGGCTCAATTCACCTGACGTAGAATAAGTAGCATTATTCAAATTTGGCAGTAAACTACCCATATAAGTATAAATATGCCGGTTAGTTGTGTTGGTTGCTACTGGATAATTTTGGTAGGCATTGCGAGGATTGTACATATAAAGTTCATTAATACTATCTTTGGTGATCTCCGTATCAACAGAAGTTCCGGGATAGCAATCTGTACCTGTGCTTTTGGCCTTTAAATGGACAGCTTTGCCTTCAATGAGTTCCTGGATAACATGAGCACCTCCGTATTTGGGATTATCTGGATCGGTCTGAGTAGCGCCTAAATAAACATCAACAGCGGCCAACCCGGCATAGGCTTCGACATTATTCAGAGTGACTTCCTGCATACGAATTGGTGGATCAGCATGACCAAAATTCATAAAAACTCCCG
>DATGCI010000262.1:0-25308 GCA_035312185.1 bacterium | reverse complement strand
TTCCATGGCCAAGATTATACACCAACTCTGATGTATAATGAAATGGAAAAATTTGTAGAAAGCAATAAAGATCATCCTTTCTTTTTCTACTGGGCTAGCCTCATTCCTCATGTTGCTCTGGCAGCACCTGAAAAATGGGTTAATTATTATCGGGAAAAATTTGGTGAGGAAGAACCTTATACTGGTGACAGTGGTTATTTACCTAGCCAGTATCCGCGGGCTACTTATGCTGCTATGATCTCCTATCTCGATGAGAATGTTGGTAAACTGGTCAAAAAGTTAAAAGACCTGGGAATTTATGATAATACTCTCATAATTTTCACTTCCGACAATGGGCCGACTTATACTGGTGGTGCAGATACAGTCTGGTTTGATAGTGCTGATCCTTTTAAAAGTGAATATGGATATTCAAAAGGCTTTGTGAATGAAGGTGGAATTCGAGTACCAATGATCGCTCAATGGCCTGGAAAAATAAAACCTGGATCACAGTCTGATCATATTTCCGCTTTCTATGATGTGATGCCAACTATGTGCGATTTGGGTAAGACCGAATGTGACGTAGAAACTGATGGAATTAGTTTTGCCAAGACTCTACTTGGCAAAAAAGGTCAGGAAGAGCACAAATATCTCTACTGGGAATTTCCCGCTTACGGAGGACAGCAGGCAGTTCGTATGGGAAAATGGAAAGCTATCCGTAAAAATATCAAAAAGGGTAATATGAAGATTGAACTTTATAACCTTGAGAAAGACTTACAAGAACAGAATAATGTTGCCGATCAACATCCGGAAATTGTTTCTGAAGTAAAGAAAATTATGGAGAAAGAACATCAAACTTCCCGTGTAAAAACTTTTCGTATGAAAGCTTTAGATTCATAATCTTCATAATCCTCCTTTATCTCTAAAAGGCTGGCAGATTTTTTTGATCTGTCAGCCTCAATTTTGATGGTCTCGTAAAAAGTGGTTTTATCGCCAAATTTGCTGACTTGCACCATTTTACAATCTTTTGTTAATTATGAGATTAGCCATTCTTCGACTCCGCTCAGAATGACTCGGATTAGACTTTTTACGAGACCATCAATTTTAATCAAAAAAATTACTATGAATTTTGATCTTCAAAAAATCAGGATATGTTCCTGTGAAATTGCTTTTAAAGCATATATCAATATTTATATTTATTCTGGAAGCCTTATCAGCCCGGCCTAAAATTACTAATACCCGGCCGATTACCTCAACAAATGCAAAATTTATTAACAAAACTTTAAATTCCGATTCTTCAAGTAGCCTTAAGACTGAATATTCTGGAATGGGTGCTGTGATTCCTAATTATGAGCAGCTTCAAAACATCTTAAAAGCTTCCCAGGAAATATATTTTAACAATATTGAGCAGGATAGTCTTCCCGATAAAATTGACCATTCCCAATCAAAGTGGTTTCCGCCTATTGGTGATCAGGGAGCAGAGGGTTCCTGTGTTGCCTGGGCAACTGGATATTATGTAAAAACCTTTCAGGAAGCAAAGGAGCATGATTGGGACCTATCAGCTGCAGAATGGATCAAAGATGGGAGCGGCTATCCAGCAATTGAAGCCCAAAATAAAATTATTAGTCCGGATTTTATTTACCATCTCACCAATAATGGCCAGGATAGAGGAATCTCAGTCTTTCGGGCTATTAACTTCATTCAGAGATATGGAGCAGCAAGTTGGGAAACTATGCCCAATGATCCTGATACTTTTACTACCTGGCCTTCTACTCAGGGCTGGCGTGAAGCGATTCTTTATAGAGGAGCAAGTTCTCCATTATTCTTGATTGATACAAATGCGACACAAAATAAATTATTCAAACAGGTTCTTGCCTCGGGAAAATTGGCTTTGATTCATATTAATGCCTACAAATACTCCCAATTATCAGAAAAGGATCTCTGGACTATTGACAATTATCAAACAAATATTTTCAATCATCTTAATGCAGTGGTAGGCTATGATGATGACTTTGGCCCTTATGTTGAAAATGGTGATACAACTTATGGTGCTTTTAAAGTTGTCAATAGTTCGGGAAAAGGAGGCTGGGAAAATGATCCCGATGGGTTTTATTATATTTCTTATCGATGTCTTCAAAAATATATTAAGTTCGCTATCCTCTTCAATGACAGAATTGATTATCAACCTTCGATTTTGGCCAATTTCAAGATCTCGCATCCTTACAGAGGAGAAATCAGGATTGATCTTGGGCTCAATGCTAATAATGAAAATATAATTTCAAAGCAATTCATAGAATACAACAATTCCGAAGATACCAATCCTTTTCCATCTAATTCTATGATATTTGATATATCAAATTTTTCTAATTTACTTAATCCTTCTTTAGATAGCGTCTATATTGATCTTTATGATCAGGGTCAATATTCAGAGACTGCGCTGCTGGATTCCCTTTCTATTGAATTTTTAGAAGATGGCCGAGTTACGAAAAATTATCAGTATTTAAATGGAGATTCTGTACTTAGAACCAGAAATAATCAGCATTCCAGAGAAAATATTATAATTCATTCTGATCCATCTCTATCATTATCCCGGGATACTATAGATTTCTCTGAGATATATTTGAATACTACTGATACTGCCGTTGTTAAAATTTACAATTCTTCAAACCAGAGTTATCTCCTTGAAACTGAATTAAACAGTAGCCAATTTAAAGTATCGAATACAAGGACTTACATTGATCCTCGGCAAATAAGAACATTTCAAATTATATTTGATCCTAGTCAATCAGGTAATTATAACGCTAAATTGGTTTTCAATTATGAAGACGGCACCAGGACTGTGCAAATATCTGGAATTGCTAAAAATTATCCAGAATATTTAATTTCTGATCAAGAAATTGATTTTGAAATCAGAACTGGTGAATTGGATAGTGGAGAAATATTTATAGAAAACAGAGGATTAGATACTCTAAATTATGCATTTGAACTTGCCATTGATACAACCGATATTTTAGTAAAAAAAGATATACCAGGAATTTATCCTTCCAATTTAAAAGTTCTTTTATATGATAATCTGCGACCTGATCAACAGTCATTAACAAAACAATATCTGGAAAAATTGGGTGTGTATGTTGAATTATTAAGCCGACCGGATGCTTTGCAGGATTCATTATTAGAGGCCTATGATCTGCTGTATGTAAAAAAAGGGGATGTCAATTTTTTACGTGACCAGGGTGATGTTATTCAAAATTATATTGAAAAAGGCGGCGGGATGATAATTGAACAACCCGACCGGGAATATTCTGTCAGAATTATGCCTCCGGAATTCAAAATTGGTGTTTTAAATAGCGTATCTGAAATCAATCCTGATTACATTGAATACACTCAACAAGGAAAAAGGCATCCAATGTTAAACGCTCTACCTGAACGGGGTTATTGTGGAAGCTACGATGTGATTAAAATGAATGACCTTGGTGAAGGATTTGAAGTTTTAGCAGTAAATTCCCTCGATACAAATAATGTAGCCCTTGCTGCTGGAAATTATGGCAAAGGCCGAATTGTTGTACATACTGGTGAGATTGGGCAGAATAATCGCCGGAGTTCTTATTTATTCGTCCAAAGGCTTCTGGAATGGACAGCTGGAAAGGCTATATCTTTTAGTATTTCAAATACACGGGATAATTTATTACCTGAAGAGAGTAAGTCAGTACAATTTATTGTCAATTCAGAAGTCTTATTTGATGGTGATTACAATTTAATAAGTAGTTTCCTCCCTTCAGGTGAAAGCTCAGGACATCAGAATATCGATATTCAAATGGATTTACAGGGTGAACCCCAGATAGAAATTAGTAAAGATACTATTGATTTTGACACGGTTTTTTTAAGGGCAACTGACTCTGTGGCTCTTAAAATATCAAATACTGGGTCAGCTATCTTGAAATTGAGTAATATTTCTATTTTCGGTTCTGAAAGATTTTATTCAGATAAGGATTCTTTACATATTTTGCCGGGAAGAGATGAAAGTATTATGGTCTTTTTTAATCCTCTTTTATCAGGAGAATTTAAGGCAACACTGGAGTTCAAGGCCCCTGATTTTGAACAATTAAATAGAAAAATAACTTTGCTTGGTCAGGGGGTAACTCCTCCTCAATTGGGAACTGTACCTGATTCTTTGGTAAAATATATGGGGATCAATGATAGTTCCTCTCGCCAGATTAATTTAACCAATCAAGGTCAGGCTCCTCTGGAATTTGATATTTCGGTGACCGGTGCTGAAAAAAGTATTATTGAGGAATATTTATCTAATCTTGCTACCTATGTATCTGGGATTCATTATTCGAAGGGCTCCTTATACTTTATTAAACGCACTGATAATAAACTTTTTAGATATGATCTGGAAGGTGATTATACTGAGGAGCTTTTCACCATTCCTTACAATTCTTACAGTCTGGCGTCGGACGGTGAAAATTTTTATATTGGAACCTATCTGGGATATATTTATGGTTATGATCAGGCTGGTGAACAGGTGGTAGAAATAAAAACGCCTTTTAGAAATCAGATTGCTTTTGATTTTACCGGCTCTGTATTTATAATTTGCTCTTCATATAGCACTTTGTCGAAATTTGCTATAATGGACAAAAATGGTAACACTCTTCAGGAAATTCATTACCCCGGCTGTTATTCCGATGAGGTCTGCGTGCAGGTTAACTGGCTTGATGAACATAAAGGTGGTAATCTATGGGGTATTTTTTACAATTATAGAACTGAAAATTACTGGCTAAATCAGCTTAATTATTCTTCTGAATCAATTGATTTTGTGAGAAGATACCAAATGATTCCTGGTGCTGAAAATTTAACCCATGACGGTGATAATTTTTGGGTAAGTACGATGGATGGATCACTTTTGAAAATTCAAGACAAAATCGATAATTTGAATTGGTTGCAACTTTCACAAAATCAAGGCTCTATAATTCCGCAAAATAGGGAAACCATTAATTTAAAATTTAATACTAGGGGAATGCAACCAGGACGCTATACTGCTAATATTATTTTGACCACTAATGATCCTGACCAGGATGTTCTCACAATTCCAGCTGAACTCTTTTTAGCTGGTAGTTACGAGATGCAGCTAGCAAAAAATTGGGAATTGAGAGGATTGCCTGTTGAGCCAACTAGTAATCAGGTTGATAATATCTTTAATCTGGATTCTACTCAATATAATCTTTACGCCTGGTATCAAACCTATTTTTCACCCGATTCCTTATTCTTCGGACAGGGATTTTGGATAAAATCCGGCCAGGAAAGAAATTTAATTCTCAATGGGCTTCCTGATGATGATATCACTCTTAATTTGCAGAAGGGATGGAATATAATTTCTGGACCCTCAGTTCCTCTGCATATAGCTCAAATTATGGATAAAGATAATGTAATGAGTTTCCCCTTAATCTTCAATTACCGAAATTCTTATATTCGAAGCGATAGTCTGCTACCAGGACATGGCTACTGGGTCTATGCTTCTGAAAAAGGTAGAATAGATTTAAAAGAAAATGCCGCCTATCTACCGGAGCAACTGAAAATTTTTGAATATCTACCAGATCTGAATGAATATCCCTTCTTATCAATAAAGGATAGTGATTCAAATCAGACATCAATTTATTATGATGTAGAATTTAATTATGATCAGCAAAGCCAGTACTTTAAACTGCCGCCACTTCCTCCTGAGAAAGTCTTTGATGCGCGAACTTTAGATGGATATTATGCAACAGCTAGTAATAATTTTCATATAAAAATTCAGACATCAGCCTATCCGGTTCAGTTAACCAATTTCAATCAAAAGCAGAATGGACAATTTCAGTATCAAATAGTAGGGGAGAAGGGGCGCAAAATTGATTTTGATTCGCAAAACCAATTAATCTTACGAAATCTTGAGCAGGACACTCTTTATTTTCAAAAAATTCGAATAGCGCCTGACGATTTTCAGCTTTCAAACAATTATCCCAATCCCTTTAATTCCCAGACTATTATAGATTATGCTTTACCTGTTAAAACTAATGTTGAAATTTCGGTATTTGATATTACTGGTACCAGAGTCACCACTTTATTTTATGGTATCAGAGAAAAAGGCTATTATCAGATAAAATGGAATGGAGAAAATGATAAAGGACAGCAGGTTGGTAGTGGTCTCTATTTTTTGAATTTTTATAGTAGGGAATACCAAACCAGCCGGAAAATGGTTTTGGTTAAATAGGTTTAAATAGAAAATTTTGTTTTATCGTGAGATATACCCCTCCACCAAAGATTTCCACAATAAATAGCCTTTGCCTGTTAGATGCAGACCATCATTGGTGTATTCAGGATTTAGTTTATTGCCTTCGATTTTAAAAAATGAATGCAGATCAATATAGCTTAGTTTATAATTTTTGCAGAGCTTCTTTAACTTTTTGTTTAATTCAATTATTTGATTGGTTTTGTTGACGTGATTAGAAAATTTTTTGAATTCAGGATTAACTGGAAGTACACTTTGGACGAACAATTCTGTTTTTGGTGAGCTCGATTTGACTCTTTTGATTATTCGTTCATAGCGGGAAAAAATTGTATCCTGAGAGATTCCGGCGGCCAGATCATTGACACCGATCATTATAAATATTTGGAGAGGATGGGACTCAGTTACTTCGTAAAGTCTATCAAGAACCCCAAGAGTGACATCACCGCTTATGCCACGATTTTTAATTCGTAGGTCGTCAAATAATTCGCTCCATTCACAACCATCAGTGATGCTATTACCCAGAAAAACAATCTCATTAGAATCATTAGGCAAAGATTCAAACAATGTTACTTTCTGGTAGTAATAAGGGGAATGTCTTTTATTTTGCGAATCGGCTATCAGAAATGTGAGGGAAAGTAAGATAAGGATAAAAATCTTTTTGATCATTTTACTGCTCCTTATTATTTTATGAGCAAGCTTTATGAAACCAGAGAACATTAATTTCAATATACTATGGATTATTCCTGTGCGAATAGATTATATGCTGATCTTGATTACTTTTGCCAGAAAATAAAAAACTAGAAAAATATCCAATCACCAGTGTACTAATTATTCCTACTGTAGAATAAATATAAAAATGAGTTTGTGTGTAACTTCTAACAATAAACAGAATTATAGCACCAAGAATAGCACCGATTATAGCCCCCTTACCATTAGCTTTTTTTGTAAATATTCCCAGCAAAAATAATCCACAAATAGAAGCGCCAAAAAGTCCAATAATAGAAATAAATTGATCAAAAAGAGATTTAATTTCGGCAGTAGCAAATAACAGTGCTGTGCCTGTTCCAAGGACTCCAATTATGACTGTAGCCCAGCGGGCCTGCACCAGGTAGAATTTTTCTTTATGTTTACCAAAAAAGGAACGAGAAAAATCAGTTATCAACGCACTGGATGTGGAATTCATACTGGTTGAAATTGTTGATTGAGCCGCTGCGAAAATTCCAGCTATGATAATACCTGAAATTCCTACAGGAAGTTCGCGCACAATGAAAAGGGGTAGAATAGCATCAGTCTTAAATGTTGGATCCAGATGCCCCGGATTTTGCTGATAAAATACAAATAAAGCAGTGCCAATTAGAAAAAAGAGCAGGCCAGCAAATTGGGACATTATTCCA
Organism: bacterium; assembly: GCA_035312185.1. GTDB lineage: Bacteria > Fidelibacterota > UBA2242 > UBA2242 > JAFGTP01 > JAIPHI01. The sequence goes on along the minus strand of DATGCI010000262.1, from coordinate 17,673 downwards.
TTTGTTAGAATTGATTTTGCTGCTCGTTTTTGATTGGATGTGGTCATGTATCTCTGGACTACAGCCTGATCGGAGGAATAGGATATCATATTTTGTCCCAGAGCCCCCAGCACAATTATCCAAAAAGCGGCTATTGTATAACTGGAAGTGCTCCAATCCCAGTTGATCATATGAAATTTGTTGTTGGCCGCTGCAATCTGAAAAAATTCTGCTACTCCACCCTGAAAATGGAAAAATATCCATCCACAGGCCAATAATGCGCCTCCTAGCAAAACAAAGGTCTGGATTGTATCGGTCCAGACAACAGCCTCAACTCCACCAATAGTAGAATAAATAATACTTAGAGTTCCCATGATCAAAATGCTTTGAATAGCAGAGAGCGGCGTAATTGTGCTCAGGGCCAGGGCCGAAAGGAACATTACAATTGCCATTCGTCCAATCTGAAAGATTATAAAAAATCCGCTTCCGATCATTCGAGCCGATCGATTGAAACGCATTTCCAGATATTCATAGGCTGAAGTAGCATCGATCTTTCGAAAAAAAGGCAGTATATAATGGATAACAAATAAGGCGACGAATAAAATCATGGGATAGGCCAGAAGGAATTCCCAGTTGGTGGCATAGGATTTGGCTGGAATGGCCATATAGGTGATTGAACTCAGCATTGTGGCAAAAATACTGCAAGCCGCTGCCCACCAGGGAATTTGCTGGCCACCTCGAAAATAATCATTGGTATCTTTATTTTTATTGACAAAATAAACACCGATCAGGATCATTCCGGAAAGGTAAATTATTAGAGTGACAGAATTAATTAATCCGAATCCAGATTTGGCCTGGTTGAGAGAGATTTCCATGATTTTAGGAGTTCTAATTCTGGGCTTTATTTCACCTGAAGGAATAAGGATTTTATCATTCCAATAAAAGGCCCGGGTTGTAACCTGATTTATAGGTGTTTTTCCGCCGGAAGTCCAGGTGTTGGTAATAGTATGATAGACTAGCGCATTTTTGGGAAAACCAGGATGATTTTCTTTAAGTTGTGCTGCTCGGGATACCAGCGATCCATCAGCACCACCTAAAATAAAAATATGGCTGTCTTTAATCTGGATTCCGGTGCCGGCCATTACGCAGCGAGGGAGATCTGCTCTTTGACGCCAGCGATTTTTCCGAATGTTATATTCCCAGGTGTCCGTTAAAAATTTATAATCACCATTTTTATCATAGCGGCGACCACTAAAAATATATATGCAATCATCCTGACCATTGTGCTGAGATAGGGAAATATGAAATGCTCGTTTACCGCCTGGAATTGATGGCAGCTTTTCCCAATTTGTTGTCAGAATCTGATCCTCACTTGACTCTATGGAATTTTTATTAAATAATTCAGCAATATTGAGCCGTAAAAAAATATCAGCTGCTGATGAAAGATTCAGGCCTTTTTGTCCTCCAGAAACATAGATATAATCTCCCTGAACTGCTGCGGAGCTATTTGACAGGGGAATTGGCAAAGATGGCAGATCATATTGCTGAATTTCTTCATTTTCAGGATTCCAGACTAATAAAAAGACCCGGGAACTTACTTTTTTTCCATTTGTTCCCCCAATACAAACCAGTCCAGGACCGGCTTCAACTGCTGCGCCATAAGCGATTTCATTATCGAGGTGAAATTGGTTCAACCATTCCCCGTTCTGTTTTAGTACATAGATATTATCGTGATATTTTTTATTTGCTTCCCATTCCGGTTGGGGAAAATTGGCTCCTCCTGCAATTATCACGGCCTGATTGGAAATGCCTGAGAATGCTCCTGCTAGTCCTGGTTGACGGTCTCTATCAGGAGCCGGTGGCAGCTTATTTAAGACTGACCAATCCAAAACTTTGGCTGGAGTCTGAGGGAAAATTATAATGGGGAAAAATATTAGAAGTATTAAAATGTAAAATCTAATAGGTCTTGTTTTCATGATTCAATCCATTTCATAAAGCCCTTATCCCTTAGATCCTTTTCCAGCTCTTTGATCTCATTTTTTGATAATGTTTGCAAAGGCTTTCTATTTGGCCCACAATCCAGGTTTAATATTTTCATAATTGCCTTAAATGCAGGCTGACCGCGATATTTTTGAGCAAGCAGCTCAATCATATTAATGGCAATTAATTGGTAATGCCGGGCTTCATCAAGCTGACCATTCTGGAAATTTTCAATTATTTTGTTGTATAATTTTGCGGAAAAATTGTAAGTGCTGCCGATTGCAGCCTCAGCACCAGACATTAGACCATTTATAAGCGTTTCATCATAGCCATGAAATACCTGATATTTCCCCTTTTTGTAATCAATACATTTGGGCATTCTATGAAGATCAGTATCAGTGAATTTAATCCCGGCAAAATTTTGTATTTCTCTGTCAGCAGTTTTTATTAATTCAAACATGTCAAAATTTACACCACTCAGAACAGGTAGATGATAATAATAAAAAGGCAGGTCGGTCACCCTGTCTGTAATTTCTTTTAAACATGAGATTAGTTCTGGAACGGTTTGGGGAGCAAAATAGCGAGGCGGTAATGAGGAAATAGCATCGGCACCGCAATCTTTGGCAAATTGAGCCAGTTCAATAGCATTGCGAAGGCAGTCATCACCAACCTGAATGATGACCTTGATATTATTGGGAGCAGCGTTGATATATTCTTTGGCAATTACCTTGCGTTCTTCCAGAGTCAGTAAGGGGCCTTCACCTGTACTGCCCAGAACGTACAATCCGGAAAAGCCTTGTTTGGTATAATATTCAACCAGTTTATCAATTTGGGCTGGATTTATATCTCCATTCTCTTTCATTGGTGTAAAAACAGCAGGAATTAATCCATTCAATTTCATTATTTATCCTTTCCAGATATAAGTTCTTTTAGCAGAATTTTTTGAAAAACCATGTGAGCCTGACTCCCTTCATACAGAACTCCAATAGTGCTATCATTGACCATTGTTAAATTGGGATAGCCAAATCCGTAATCTTCATCAAGCAGAATCTGATATTTTTTCGGCCAGGTTTGTCCTTGGTCAAGGCTTGCTTTCAGGGTCATCATTTTCCGACCTTCTGTAGAATTTGGATTGACAAATAGCAGTACATTTTGTTCTGAGCCATTGATTTTCGTTGTGGTCTTGATCAATCCGGCGTTGCAAACTGGTTCAGGTAGAGCCTTTCGGGAGGTGGGGTGCTTATTCCAGCTTTTTCCAAGGTCATCAGTAGTGTAAACCGAGCGGGCTCCACCCCGATTGTCCCGCATATTCAGCATCAACCTACTGTCACTTAATTCCACTACCTGGGATTCGGTTGTATTGGGCTTGGCGCCCTTACCAAAGTGCCAGGTTTTGCCATGATCTTTGCTATATAAAATTGTTGAATGGGGCATTTGATCAGCATTTTGGAATTGAGCGGGAAAAACTAGAGTTCCATTCGAAGTTGTAATTCCGCTGCCAGGACCAACCATAGTCAGTTCCCATTCCGGCTGTTTAACCTGTTCAGTAATATTGATCAAAGGCGACCAGGTTTTTCCATCATCTTCACTTTTGGTAAGTAGCAATTGGATTGTTTCTTCAGGCTTCATACCAGATTTTGAAGCAGTCCAGGAGCGCTGTCCTTTCATTCCATGGGCCCAGGCTGCTGCTACCCAGATTGTGCCGGTTTGACGATCTACAAGTATAGAAGGGTCACCAACACCATTTTCGCTCTGCGATAATCCGCCCCATTCGTCGCGATCCATGATCACTTTCATTGGACCCCATGTTTTACCTCCATCTGTGGAGCGACTCAGCCCCACATCAATATCAGCCTGAAGGTCGCCGGAATGATCTCTGCGAATGTCATAAATGGCCAGCAGCGTGCCATCCTTGCTTTTTACAATTCCGGGGATTCGATAAGTATCCACACCGTCATCATTATGTTTGCGCAAGGCGAAACCAATTCTCTGATTGACTACTTTATTTTGTTGAATTGTGTATTGCTTGTTATTAATTGTTGCTGAAATTGCTTTAGCCGATATTTTGTCAAGCTGGTTAGCATCATTTTTTAGTTGACAGGTCATCCAAAAATGATTTTTCCCAGGCTGTAATCTAAATTCACCGGAAAATGAAACTTGCTCTTTGGCATTTTGAGTGTAACCAAATTGAAATTTTGGGCTAAATTTAGAAGAGTTCTTTGTGCCATACAGATAAATATTCTGAATATTTTCATATCCTGTTAATTCAAAATCGAGATTTTGCAAAGATAAGGGCTCATCTGAACCAGAAGCTTTGATAACAACTTCCAGTAATTGACTGTTAGGTTTGTTAATTAGCAAAGGTACAACTTGTGCTTCGGCTTTTATTTGCTCAATTTCCATTTTTCCTTTGCTGTCAATTGGATTTTTGGGAGTTATGGAAATATCATCAAACCAGGCCTGACCGGAAGCAGTTCCCCAGCCGCCCAATAAACAGTATATAGTTATTCTGTCTCTGTTGCTAGAATTGAATTCATAAATGATTTCCTTCCAGTCGTTTGTACCGGTGAGTACGGGTGCTTTTTCCTGAGCAAAATTGAGAACGATTAGAGCGCCTTTGCCATTCTGAGGCTTTACTTTATTTGTTTTTATCCAGCCTGTAAGTCTATATTCTGTGTTTGGTCTTACACTGGCTGTTGTGTACCAGGCTGAATTAACAGATTTAGATGAGGAAATACTGATACAGTTGGAATTATTGCGACCTTGGGCAGTGTGGTAAAATTTTATATCTTCACCACCCCAGGTGGCTTTATTCCAATTTTGGGGAGCGACATTTTCAAAGGATGGATTTTCAATTATATTTCCCCAGAGTTGAAAAATTGATAAAACAACTAAAATTGCACCTAATTTAATAGATGTTTTCATGTTTTTAATTCCTCCAGTTGGTCGATCTTGTTTTTTAAATGCTTTTCCATAGCCGAACAAAATTCTTCTTTTGTACCATTTTTTAGAATCTGAACCATTTCTCGATGGGGCATAGGTGATTCAATCTCTTTTTCATTCCGAGCCTGAAATTCCAATATAGGATTGAGTAGAGTAATGAAGCGAATTAATGTTTTATTACCTGATGCTTTGTATAGTAAACCATGAAATTTACTATCGTATTTAATTCGTTCCTCTCTTGTTTCAGCCTGCTCATATTTACGGGCAACTGATTCTAATTTGTCAAAATCAATTTTGTCTTTATGTCTATATAACAAATTTGGGAGCCCCATTTCCAGGATAAAACGAAATTCTATGAGTTCTTTTATCTTTTCAAAACTCAAAAATTTAGGTTCAGCAATTCTCTCAAAGCCTTTAAAAAGCTGAGGCTCCGATAATGTCATACCTTTCTTCTTCTTAGATTCGATCAATCCCAGCATACGCAATCTGCTCAATGCTTCTCGTACAATATTGCGGCTGACATCAAGTTTTTTGGCAATTTCTGTCTCTTTAGGGAGAGAATCGCCTTTATTAAGATCAGAATTGGTCAGGTAATCCCATAATTTCTCTTCTACAATATCGACAAGTGACTTTTTTTGAATTGATTTTAGATTGGCCATATTTTACTCTCAAATTATTATGTATTACATAACTACATTATAATCTATTAAAATTGGCGGGAAATGAAAAGATCATTGAATAATTTTTCTGAAATTGTTATAAATTTATCGCTTATAAGGTGAGAATAGATCACTAAATAAGGTATTTACAAAAAATCAATATTCACTGATTTTAAGTATTGGTGTTCAATTTTAAACCTGTTTAATCGGCCTTTAAACAGTCATTAAAGACCATTTAAAAAATAAAAATTTAAACGAAAAACTTCATTAAGAAATGTACAGATAAAAAGATTATATTGGCCTTGAATCTTCTATGGCCTGCTTCCATTCTTTATGGATTTTCTTTAATTCGGCGACCTTCTCAGGATATTTATCTGCCAGATTGGTTGTCTCACCAGGATCATTTTCCAGGTCGTATAAAAATTCGCCCAGTTCCAGTTCGACCATTTCTCGTTTTTGAGCGGTGTTGTCAGTAGCTGTTCTTAGTTTCCATTTTCCCTGACGAACAGCAGTTTGTGTCCCTGTATCCCAGATCAGGGGCTGATGCTCTAGTTTAGAATTCCTGCCTTTGAGTAGTGGATTCAGATCAATACCATCAACATAATCAGGTGCATCAGTACCGGTTGCAGAACAGATGGTTGGCAAAATATCTAAACCACTTACAATATTATCAATTACAGTGTTATCTTTATATTTTCCAGGCCAGGAAATCAAAAGTGGTACACGAATACCACCTTCATAAAGTGTGTATTTACTACCACGGAAAGGACTATTATTGGCATAGATAGGAGTTGAGCCCCCATTGTCGCTCATCATAATTACAATTGTATCTTTTTCCAGATTATTTTTCTTGAGATAATCAAACACTTTTCCAATTTCTTTATCGAGATAATACAATTGCCCCAGATAATGGGCGCGACCTTCCGGATTATTGGGTTTGCGTCCTTTCCGATACCATTCCATATATTCTTCTTTGGCAGGATCCCAGTCATAAAAACCTTCTAAATTATGTTCTTTCAAATACTTTTCCGGCAATTGGTGAGTAAAATTGTGAACAGCATTAAATGAGAGTTGCAGATAGAAAGGCTCATTCTTATTTTTTTCTATAAAATCCCGCGCTTTTTGTCCAAATAGTTTTGTAGTTAAGCCATCCTGACCTTTTTTCTTACGATTTTCCCACATTGGCCCCTGTCTCAGGGAGACAAACCAGTTTTTATTGTCACTGTATTTTTTCTTTTTTCGCTCTAATTCCTCTACATACTTTGTTTTATGATGAAGATAATGTTTTCGAGCTGAAGTGTGACCATAAAAATAATCAAAACCGTGGTTAAGAGGAAAATTGCGACGGGATGGATCGGAATCATATTTAGGTGAACCATAGTGTACTTTTCCGACGTATCCATTTGTATATCCCTGAGGTTTCAGGAGTTCTGGGATGGTTTTGTATTGTTTATCGTGAATTCCTTTACCCCCGTACCAGTAGGTTCCGAATCTTTGGTTATAAACGCCGGTAATCAGGCTCATGCGAGAGGGACTGCAAATTGGGGAAGTTGCATAGGCATTGGTAAAACGGATGCCATTTTGAGCCAGTTTATCCATATTAGGAGTGTTGACATCGTCGGCGAGACCTGTACAACTCATATCAGCATAGCCGTGATCATCAGTAACGATCATCAAAATATTGGGCTGCTTTTGTTTCATGCACCCGGACAAAGTTGAAAATAGTCCAGCAGCCAATGATGCTTTGCTTATAGTTTTGACGAATTCTCTTCGTTGCATAGCCCACCTCAAATTTTTAATTTTTATTAATTTTTAATATCTTTTTTCCAATTTTTATAGATTTTCTTTAATTGGTCAAACACCTCAGGATATTGATCTTTTAAATTTGTGGTTTCACCAGGATCTTCTTCCAGATTATAGAGAAATTCTCCTAATTCTAATTCTACCATTTCGTAATCCTGACTTTTTTTACTGGTCGCTGTTCGCAACTTCCACTTACCTTTCCGAACTGCTGTTTGGGTTCCTGTGTCCCAGACCAATTCCCCATGGCCATAATCAGTTTGGGATCTTTTTAGAATTGGAGTCAGGTCTAGCCCATCAATATTTTCTGGAATTTCCGCACCACCAGCATTACAAATAGTAGGCAAAATATCTAAACCACTTGCCATATTTTTACTGACAGCCCTTTGTCTAAAACTTCCCGGCCAGGAGATGATCATCGGCACTCGAATTCCTCCTTCATAAAGAGTATACTTACTGCCTCGAAAAGGACTATTATTGGCATAAATTGGCGTTGAACCGCCATTGTCGCTGATCATTATAATAAGAGTGTCTTTCCTTAAATTTTTCTCCTCTAAATGATCGATTACCTTTCCGATTTCCTTATCGAGGTAATAAAGTTGGCCAAGATAATGAGCGCGACCCTCCGGATTGTTGGGTTTGCGTCCTTCTTTATACCATTGGTAGTAATCTTCTTTGGCAGGATTCCAGTCGTGATAACCTTTCAAGTCATGTTTTTCCAGGTATTCTTTGGGTAGCTGATGAGTAAAATTATGAACTGCATTAAAGGAAAGTTGCAGAAAAAAGGGCTGATCCTGAATCCGATCAATAAATTCTCGGCATTTATCGCCAAAAAGGTGAGTACTGAAACCGGATTGATCTTGTTGCTTATCATTTATCCACATTGGCCCCTGGCGCAGGCTTTGTCCCCATTTATTGTGTTCCTTTTTTACTTTTTGGAAATGTCTTTCGGCAGCAGCATTATGCTTTAAATAATGCTTTCGAGGCGATGTAAAACCATAAAAATAATCAAATCCATGTTGCATTGGAAAATTTCTATTTCCTGGATCAGAATCATATTTGTGGGATCCATAGTGAACTTTTCCAACATAACCGGTGTTGTAGCCTTCCTGTTTTAATATTTCGGGAATTGTGCTAAATTGCTCTTTATGAATACCTTTACCGCCGTACCAATAGGTTCCAAAACGTTGATTGTAAACTCCAGTAATTATACTCATTCTGGATGGACTACAAATAGGCGAGGTAGCATAGGCCTGAGTGAATCGGACTCCTTTTTGGGCTAATCTGTCCATATTAGGAGTTTTGACATCATCAGCTAAACCGGTACAACCCATATCAGCATAACCGTGATCATCGGTGACAATCAGAAGGATGTTTGGTTTTGTGGAGAAACTACACCCGGAAAAGAGGGACAGTGTACCTGCTGCACAAAGTCCCTTTCCAATGCTCTTTAAAAAATTGCGCCTTTGCATGATTTCCCTCTTCCATTTTTTTATTTTAGAAATGCTATTTAAGAATTAATTGTAAGCCTTTTCAATTTCATTGTAGTATTTATTATAAATTTCCTGACTAACACCAACAGGATTATAAATTGGACTGGAAGGGAACTTATTGTTCATATTGGTCCATTTTTTCTCAAAACTGTAGAAATCTGGCTTGTTAGTTTCTTTACTCTTAAGTTTTGCTCTCAGATATTGGAAAAACATTTCCCAGCGCGGTTTATAAAAGTCCTTAAGAAGGCCGCCCCATTCTCTATGAGAATAATCATGAAGGTTAGAGTTTTGGTAGGACCAGGTTGTAATTAAAGTGCGTGCATTAAACTCAAAGAGCCGTTTTTCTTTTTTGTTAGTGGCTCGATCTTTAGCCTCTTCCAGCCAATTTCCCAGCATAAAATTATCAATACTATTCAGCAAAGTATCTTGATCATTGATCAATTCGATAAATTTTTGAGTATTTCTGTTAAATTGGGTAATATTTTTTTGGCGATAGGATTCAACGATTTTTTCATGAAGCACCTGGGAGTAGTTGGCTAGTACCTGTCTGGTCACGCTGACCAGGTCATAATTAAAACCTTGACAATTTTTAAATTTATCGGATTGAGCATAATAGATCTTCCAGGCTTTTAATAATTCTTCGGGATTGTAATACAATTGCGATGTTCCCCAGGAAGACACTCTTTCAATCTGAAGTGCAGGACGGGCGCATAGTAAAGATTCAGAGGTACCCTGCTGCGATTTATCCAAATTCAATTCCTGACCAAATACAGTATTCCTTAAAATCTGGTAGGCTTCAATTAATTTCTGATTTTTACGGCCATATCTTCTTGTAACATAATTTTTGATCCAATTATCTAGATCTGGAGAAGAATTATACCATCTGAGTTCGTAAAGCAACTCATAAATAACTGAGTTGTTTTCAATGCCTTCCATCATAGAGCCAAAACCTTTCAAATTTTTTGCATATTGAGAATGCTGCAGAACTTTAAAAGGTTCATTAGCTATTACATCCATTCTCCCGAATAACCCTACATTGCCGCCAAAATTATTGATAATGGACCAAATCCAGGGTTTGCCCCAGCCGTTTCTTTTTCTCCATTGAGGCCGATTGTCGCAATCAAGATCCAGAATTAAAACTTGCCTGTCATTTACAGAATCAAGCAAACCCGGCTTTGGATTGCCGCTCCATCCCTGAAAAACCCAGGTTGAATTGGAAAAAATACCATCCATACCATTAATAATATTGGCTCCTGCTTGAGAAAGATCAATACCTGCAGGATTGCCACCTTCATGAAATGGATCGCCAGAAAAATAGTGAATCTCACCAAAAAGTTTGCGTTGCTCTTCATAATAAATCTGAGCTATTCTATCAAATAATGGATCATTAGGCGATAAAAAGGCAGGTCTTTGAAAGCCACCAGCCCACCGACCTTGAGATCGAATATCAGCTTCAGGATACTTGGTTTTAAAAAAATTTGGTACCATTCCATAAAAACCAGGCAAAACAGGTTCCATTCCTAGCTCTCTCATCCTCCGGATAATTTTTCTCTGCAATTGGACCTGTTTATCAATATACTGATTGGATACCGGGCCGCCCCAGCCCTCAAGATTACCCATTAGCCACCAGGCAGTAAAGGCCGGACCTGGAATGAATTCAGCAATTTTTTTCTCAGAAATACCTAATCTCTGTAATGTGTTTCTCCAGACTGCTTCCGAACCAACAGCAGCTAGAGGAAGATCAACGCCATTAAGGGCCATCCAGTCAATTTCTTTTTCCCATCGATCCCAATCCCAGAATGACATTGTGTAATTAAATGTACAATAATTCAGATAATAGGAATAAGGAACAATACTTGTTTTAACGATAGGTTGTTCAATTATTGGCAGATTTTCAGGAATATTAATTTGCCGTGCTTCCCAGGAAATATGGGAATTACAAAAATATTTTAAATACCAGTTAAGACCTGAAGCCATGGCTACCGGAGTGTCGCCTTTTATTAATATTTTTTCATTTTCCTGTAGTATTTGAAAGGATTCCTGGGCTGAACTATCGGGTAAAGTTTCAAAAACAAATTGCCCAGACTTTTCTTCACCTAAAACCCGGACTGCTAGACTTTTTGCTGATTCAATTTTATCATTCGAAGAATTAGCAAATAATAAAGATAAGGATAGGAGAAGAGCAGTTATTAAGTGATTCCATTTATAAAATCTTTTTTTAATCATTATAGTTTAGAATCCTTTCCAATTATATTTTGAAAACATTATAGTCTAGATTTCTGGTAATTTCGTCAAATAAATATATTGTGAAAATAGCAGATAGACAAAAATTTACATTGCTAAATAGTACTAGTATTTACAATTACAATCAAATTTAATCAAAGCAATTTAGGTTTAAAAATAATTAATAAAAAATTTTATAAATATCCTTGGAATAATGTAAAAATATAATTAATATTTAGTGTTGAATTCATGAAATTATTAATATTCTCAGGTTATATTGACAATGAAGTTTGAGATAATTTTAAGTAATAACGGGGGCTTGATAGAGATGATAGAAAACCCCCGGTGCTTTTCGGAGTCTTTATGGCCTTTATTTTAAAACATTAAGAAATTAACAAAAGCAGAGAATTGGCTGAATATTAATTAAAGGAGCTGTTTAATGCTATTAGGAACAATTGACTGGGTCATCATTGGTGGCTTTTTTGCTGTTATTCTTACCATTGGTGTAGTAGCCTATAAATATTCAGGTGAAAATACATCCGACTTTTTTCTATCAGGTAGAAATATGCCCTGGTGGTTACTGGGTACATCTATGGTTGCCACTACCTTTTCTACTGATACTCCCAATTTAGTAACCGATATTGTCAGAAATCATGGTGTCTCTGGCAACTGGAAATGGTGGGCTTTTCTGTTGACAGGAATGTTGACAGTATTTATTTATGCAAAATTGTGGCGAAGATCAAATATAATGACTGATATTGAGTTTTATGAAATAAGATACAGTGGGAAAGTGGCTGCCTTTCTGAGAGGGTTCAGAGCTTTATATTTGGGCGTACTTTTTAATGTCATGATAATGGCTACAGTTTCTCTTGCTGCTATCAAGATTGGAACAGTTCTTTTTAATTTTAGTCCGATCCAGTCGATTGCAATAGCAATGATTGTAACAGTTATTTACACCAGTTTGGGGGGATTGACATCCGTATTATTCAATGATTTTTTCCTATTTTCCTTTGCCATGTTCGGAGCTATTGCAGCAGCTGTATTTGTTACTAAAATGCCGGAAGTTGGTGGTCTATCTGGTCTATTTTCTCATCCTGCAGTTACTGATAAACTATCTTTAGTACCAGACATGAGTTCAAAAACTAGTTTTCTGAATGAATTCGTTCCTCTGATGCTGATGCCACTGGCTGTTCAATGGTGGAGTGTTTGGTATCCAGGAGCAGAACCAGGCGGAGGTGGATACATGGTTCAGAGAATGCTTTCCGCCAAAGATGAAAAAAATGCAACTGGTGCAACTCTCTTTTTCAATGTTGTCCATTATGCAGTTCGTCCCTGGCCCTGGATCATTGTTGCTCTCGGCTCATTAATTGTTTTCCCTGAATTGAGTGCTATTAAAGAACAATTTCCTCATCTGAGTCAGCATTATTTGGAAAATGACATTGCCTATCCTGCTATGCTGTCATTTATTCCTCATGGCTTTCTTGGTGTGGTTGTGGCGTCTTTAATTGCTGCCTATATGTCAACAATGGCTTCTCAGTTAAATTGGGGATCCTCTTACATTGTTAATGATTTTTATAAAAGATTTATTAATCCTGAAGCCAGTGAAAAAAAATTGGTAATGATTGGAAGAATTTCTACCGTGGCTCTGATGGGATTGACTGCTATTTTAGCACTATTATTGAGAAATGCGCTTCAAGCCTTTGAGATTATTTTACAGATCGGGGCGGGAACCGGTTTGATCTTTATCCTACGCTGGTTCTGGTGGAGGATTAATGCTTTCACAGAATTAGCAGGTATGGTTATATCATTTCTTGTTGCTATTGGATTTTTAATACTCGACAATCTCGGTATTCACTTTCCCCATTATCAAGAATTATTAATTGGCGTTAGTATTACAACAATTACATGGTTAACAGTAACCTTATTGACTAAACCGGCTGATTTTGAAACATTGAAAAGTTTTTACAGACTAGTAAAACCTGGTGGCAATGGCTGGGATTATGTTATTGAAAAAGCTCGTGAACAGGGCGACCCAATAAAAGAAACTGCCAAGCCAGGTGATTTGCCTCTGGGAATTTTGCTAATGGTATTAGGTGTTACAGCTGTTTTTAATACAGTATTTGCAACCGGGCTCTTCTTTTATACAAAATTTGTACCCGCTGCAATTTGTACGGTGATTGCTGTGACTGCATTTATAGCACTCTTTAAAAAATTGCCACAACTGGAAATGAAATAAGAACTAAACCCCACTCCATTTTAAGAAAGGAGAATAATGATCTCAATCGAAAGACTCTCTGATTTTCAAGACAAAGACAAAATTGAAAGGCAGTTAATTTCTGCTGGTATGCATATTAGTGCTGTGAAACAAAAAGTAGATCTTTTTGATCAGTCTGCTGAAAGACTACAGAAAGCAGGAATCAATAACAATACCGTCGCAAGTGGTTTTTTTGTTCCCGGACGTATTGAGGTTCTGGGCAAGCATACTGACTATGCTGGTGGAAGCAGTATTGTTGCTGCTGTTGATAGAGGATTCTGTTTAATTTGCACTCAAAGAGATGACAGGGAAGTCCATATATTTAATGTACAGGATGACGAAAATGTTGTTTTAGAACTTTCTGCTGATCTCAACACCAAAAATGGGCACTGGTCCCATTATCCGGCAACAGTTATCAAAAGAGTTGTGCGAAATTTTGGCAATGGCCTTAAGGGCTGCAATATTGCTTTTGCCAGTGATCTGCCTGTAGCAGCTGGAATGAGCAGCTCTAGTGCTATGGTTATATCTATGTTTATGGCTTTAGCCCGATGCAATGATATCTTTAACACAGATAAATACAAAAATAATATTAAAGACACAATTGACCTTTCCCAGTATCTGGCGAGCATTGAAAACGGAAGAACTTTTAATGGCCTAACCGGCTCCATTGGTGTAGGAACTTTTGGCGGTAGCGAAGATCATACTGCTATTTTGAACTGCCAGTCTGATTATATATCCCGTTTTTCTTATTGTCCGATCAAATTCCATAAAAAACTAAAAATTCCTGATGAATATGTATTTGTAATTGCTAGCAGCGGAGTGGATGCTGAAAAAACAGGTACAGCCATGGGAAAATATAACCGTGCTTCAAATCTTGTACAAAAAATTTCTGAGCTCTGGACAGAAAAAACAGGTTATGATGATGCTTCGCTTTTTGACGCAGTTAACCGCTCTGAGGATTCGGTAAAGACAATTAAAAAAATAATAAACAATTATGAAAATAATAAATACGATGCTAAAGATCTGACTGATAGGTTTGACCAATTCTATATTGAGAATTTTAAGATTATTCCGAAAGCAGCTAAAAGTCTTGATCAGGATAATTTTGATGAATTTGGTAAACTTGTTGACCGTTCTCAGAGCTTAACCACTTATAAATTAAAAAACCAGGTTCCTGAAACCGAGTATTTGGCTCGGGAAGCCCGTAGATTGGGGGCTATAGCTGCTTCTGCTTTTGGTGCAGGTTTCGGTGGCAGTGTATGGACACTGATTGAAAAACAAAAGGCCGGAGAGTTCATTGAAAAATATAAGAAAAATTATGGAATTCTTTACCCGGAAGCTTCTCAATCTTCTGAATTCTTCATCGCCAATCCCGGCCCTTCAGCCTTTGATCTCCAGGATGCAAAATAAATCAGAATACATTATAAAGTTTGTTTTAGATCTATATCCATAAACTACTTTTAGTTAGTTATAAAAAAGTGAACAAGCACATTAATTAGAGGAGTAATGCATGTCAAAGTATTTAACAGCTATACTTTCCTTTTTTCTTATTTTGTCTTCAGCTCATGCTGAAAAAACTGCTAAAGTTTCAAAAGATAGCTCTTATGTAATTTTTGATGGAAAAAAATATTATATTGACAATTACACACCACCTGAAAACAAAACCTATTTGTCAGAGAGTAAATTCAATAAATTAGCAAAGGTCACAACTGATGATCTACCGGTCAGAGTTGACCATTCTTTTTCCAAATATATGCAACCAGTTTTTAGTCAGGTTGGTGGCTCCTGTGGCTCGGCTTCCCGAATAAGTTATATGTTTGGTTATGAACTCAATAGTCATCGGGATGAAAAAGCAGATGATCTGCTTAGCCAATATCCATCCCATTTTACCTGGCTTTTAACGGGGCAAAATTCTGGTAAAGCTGAAATGGCAAAGTTCAATGGTGTTCCTAATGCCTTTTATTATAGCGGGTTTCCCGTCTCTAGTAAATATGGCGGTGGTGATATTTACTGGCCTGATGAAGAAGAGGCTCCTGACTACGGCTGGATGAATGGATATAACCGCTGGATGAATGCTATGCATAATCGTCTGGATGAAAACGTTTTCCTTGATCTGAATAATCCTGACAATCTGGAAACATTAAAAAACTGGATGCATAATCATCTCGGCGATGACGACTTTCACGAAGGTGGTGTAGCCGGAGCGGGAGTGGCTACCGGCGGAATGAACATGGTTTCGATTCCTGATAGTCTTCATGAAGGTGGAAAATATATTGTAAAAAACTGGGGCCCTCAGGTTGATCATGGAACTACCTGGTCTGGATATGATGACAGTGTTGGCTATGATTTTAATGGTGATGGCCAAATTACCAATGATATTGATATTACTGGCGATGGTAAGGTTAATATGGCTGACTGGGAACGGGGCGCACTGATAATGCTCAATTCCTGGGGAGATGGCTGGGCTAATAATGGCACGGTCTATGTTCCTTATCGCTTGTTGAAAATCGATAATATGGGCGCAGAATTATATTATATCAGAAAAAATTATGAACCTGAAAAGGTTATGAAAGTCAAGATGGAATATAATAAACGCTCCAATTTGAAGCTAAGTATTGGAATTGCGGCTGATTCCTCTGCAACAGAACCTGATAAAACAATGGCCTGCCATCATTTCATCAACGCTGGAAATGGGGAAATTCCTATGCTAGGTCGCTGGGCTGATGGTGAAATGCATGATGAACCTATGGAATTTGCTCTTGATTTAACAGATTTAACTGAAAATATTGACACCAGTAAGCCGCATAAATATTTCCTCTACATTCTGACTAAAAGATTTACAACTGGTCAGGGAAAATTACATGAACTTTCGGTTGTAGATTATAAAAATGATGAGAATGAATATTTCTACGAAGATGATACTGTGATGATTTCAGGCGGTGATTCTAAATTTGTAGGCATTACTGTTCCTGGTGATGGAAGTTCCGCTCCTGATTATGTTTACCTTCCTCAGAGTGAAATGGAAGTCCATTATTTTGACAGCCAGGAGGATGACTCATCAGTTCAAGCTTATGCCAGTAATGTATTGGATGGTGATCAGTCCACTATCTGGCATACAGAATGGGTTGAAAGTGACCCTGTTCATCCTCATGAAATTCAGCTTAAACTTGATTCAACTTACCAGCTTTCAGCCTTTTCTTATCTACCTCGCCAATCTGGCAGTAACGGTCGCATTAAAGATTATGAATTTTATGTAGCGACAAATGATTCTGTATGGGGCGAACCTGTTGCTGAGGGCACCTGGCTTGATAATTCCAGTGATAAGATAGTTGAGTTCACCTCCCAAAAAGCCCAATTTGTCAGATTGGTAGCTTTATCAGAAGTAAATGATAATCCCTGGACTTCTGTTGCAGAATTAAATCTATTTAAAGCCTCAGATTCAACAGCTACACGTCTTGATAGAACCCAACCTGTTGCAACTGATTTCAAATTATACAATAACTATCCCAATCCTTTTAACCCTTCCACAAATTTACATTTCTATCTTCCCAATTCCCGAAACGTAATAATATCTGTTTACAATATAAAAGGTCAACTGGTGCGCAAGCTTATTGATAATAATCTTTCAGCGGGCGACCATAAAATAAAGTTTAATGCTGAAGGTCTAGCCAGCGGAGTCTATATTTACAAGATAAAAGCCGGTCCGCAAAGTAAGGTTGGTAAGATGTTGCTTTATAAATAATCATCGATTATAATAAAAAATAAAAAGCCTGAGCAGATGACTTTATCTGCTCAGGCTTTTTCTATTTAAGGGGACAGTCTATTGAGCGCATTTAGAAAAATTTATGCGCTAATAATTATCTTTTTTTTATTATTCATAGCAGGACTTTATCATTTTATTCAATAACTCCTAGTTCCTGGAATCGGGCCGCAGCATTCAAAAAATGTGCCGTTATCCAGAATACTGTCCAATCTTCTGAATAGCCACCCCGCAGTTTGTTAATGTCGGACATTTCTCCCCGCTGAGCAAAGTTTGTATGTTGAATTTGTTCACCTTGCGACCCTTGAGGATCAATAAGCTGTCCGCAACTGCGAAACATAATTTTTGCTAGGTCTTTCAAATGCTCATTATTTTTGTAAATACCCAGTTGATACACAGCAGGCGCAATTAAAACGCCATAAACATCTACGTGTTGATTTTGCGGTGAAACTACAGTCCAGCCCCGGGTTTTAAAATTATGATTGGCCAGGCGTCCAGGTGGAAGTTGAATATTCCAGATCACCGTATAGGTCAGAGTCGCGTAACCTGCGTGTTCGGCCCATTCCAGATATTTTTGATTTT
>DATGCI010000261.1:0-3533 GCA_035312185.1 bacterium | reverse complement strand
ATTCCTGAGCAATAACAGTATCAGCATGCTTTTTAAAAAACTCAAGATACATATTTTTTGCCTGGCGATGGCCTGGCGATCCCGGTTCTCTTGTACCGATCTCACACTGTTGTTCCAGATATTGGAAGGCCTGCTGACCATCAAATTCAGAACTGGCACTATTACAACCAATTACCAAAAATAGCAAGCCTATTAAAAATTTAAAATTATAATTCATCGGTTATCCCCGGATTGCAATATTGACCGTAATACCGCCATCTCTTGTTACATTGGATCCGCGCTGTTTACTGCTGCTGACACTATATTTAAAGAATAGCGAGCCGGTCACATTTTTTGATATTGTATAATTTATTCGAGGCGTTAGACTCCAGTTGGAGGTTTTGCTGGTTGTAGTATATTCCTGGTCTTCTCCCTCAGTTGTTGCCCCTTTTCTCTGCAAGGTCTCATTCTCCGACAGAGAGAAATTCATTGTAAATTTAATATTATTTTTAAGTTGCTGATCCTCAAAAAAGGGCAAAGGCAATTTCATTCCGCCCCGCTTTGTATAATTCACAGAGCCATTGATACTGCGGGTCTTATTGATTGATATACCTGTTCCAGCCGAAGTTGGACTATGGGTTATTGTTTTCCCCTGATTCATACGTATATTACCGCTCAAATTATTTTTAAAACTCAGATTTAATCCGACTAGCGGTTGGAAACTGAATCGATAGGATGCACTCCGGAGCACACTATCGCGCAGGGATTTGTTCTCCTTACCATTGAAACCATGGGATAGTGAAATTGACTGAATAAAATCGACATTTTTCAGAAAAACCATTTTTTCAATACCCCGCCAGCTCAAATTCCAGCCTGGAAAGGGAAAACCGTCCATTCCGGTTGGTCCTAGTGGCAAATAGGATTGGCTGGTGTTTTCAGCTTTTTCGCCTTGAGATTGATTGACAGAATTATTTCTGGAATAGGATAAGGACGTGCTAATATTTTTGAAAAGCTTAATACTACTACTCATAGACAAATTATCACTGTTAGTTAAATTGTCAATCCCTGCTCCTGCCTCAGAGAGAACAGTATCCAGTCCAGGATCAGTGTTCAATCCCATTCTATAAAGTAGATTAGGATGGCCCTTTCGATAACCATTATTGATTGAGCGGTTGATTGTATAGCGCAGTTGAACTGGTTCCAGAATATCCAGACCAGTATGAACAATGGCTGCGATTCCGGCTCCATCTTTTTTATCTTTGTCTTTATCCGGCTGGGGTGTATTATTGCGCCCCGTTGACTGTCGGCTTCCCCGTCTTCCTGAACGAGAGGAACCTCTGCTACTACCACCGCTGGTTGACGAACCTGAGGACATAAAAATTGATTTCCAGATATTAGCAGGATCCAGAGAAACTGAATTAGAGATGCTACTTCGATTACTGATTTGATCAATACTTTCCGTTTTACTATTTGTGGGTTCGCTCCAGGTGTAATTGGAATTAGCAGAAATATTAGGTTTGAACCAGGAGGCAACTTCCGGGTTAAAAGTTAAACTATAAGATTCACTAATATTATTGGTAATGCCCATATCCAGATTGGTGATAATATCGCTTTTATTATAGCGGTATTGCCGTAGGTCATTTTTCATTGAGCGCTGGAAATTCATATCCAGATTATTGAACATTTTGTAACCCAGCGAGACATTGCTATTCATACCAAATGTATAAGTTGTATCATTATCACCAGGTCCCCGCGGTTCTCGTAATCCATAGCGCTCTGATGCCTTTGTATTAAAACTTAATTTGCTAGGTGTGTAATACCAGGTGACACCACTTAATGAATTCCCGATCACAGGCACTTTTTCAGCCCATTTAAAAGGTTGCAAGCTATTATCACGGCCAAAAGGAATTCGATAAGAAAAACTTCCATGGTAGCTCTGCGAAGTGTTAGAACGTATATTATCGCTAGAATTGTGCCCCCATTTAGCACTGTAACTGACCTGCATTTGATCGATTGTATATTTTGTCAACCAGAAATCTGATTCTCTTTTAGAAAATGAAGTGTTAAAACCATAGGAATGGCTCAGATTTTTGATACTATCGGGAGCCGATTCTCCTGAAAGAATATCTGTTCCTGGATAATATTCAGGAGTACTGTTGCTCTCTGTATAGGATGCTGAGATCGGGATATTAAGGCCCCATTTTTCAGGAGTCAATTTGTCTACGGAAAAATTACCGCGCAAACTAATCCGATTGGTGTTGTTTAACCCCTCGGTATTAGAAGGTGGTTTCTGCTCAACCCGGTGAAAATTGGCGTCCTGTTTGGAATAATTAACACTAAAATTACCCAGGTCGGCTAGTGAAACACTCATTTGAGAACGCATGGCTACACCAGGATCTTTATTTACATCAGTAACTCGCAGCTCGTCAACCCAGACTTCGCCACGAAAGGGCCGGGTGCCTTTGTTAATCAGACCCATTCTCAGTGTCTGGATTCTAGGAATAGCGGGTGTGCCATTAATAATGATCTGTTCACCGGAATATTCTCCGATAATTGGATTACCATTTTGATCTTCAGCATAACGCTTGAAAATTCGCCTGACGATTTCACCTTCCTGATTGGTTTCAATCGTCAGGGAGCCCCCCATTTCCTTTTCATCAAATTCACTTATATTGCCGGAGAAATATTTTTTAAGCTCGGTCAGAAGATTTAGATTCAATTTGATTTCCTGCCAGTCAGCTTCAACCAGTTTGCGCACCTCATACATATGATTCTGTTCATCTGTAGTTCGCCCAAATTTGAAAAAATAATAGAGACTATCACCTGGTAGAATGTCAGGCGGCCCATGAACAAAAAACTTCAATTTTTTATAATTGATCAGACTCATCTGCTCCATAAGGTCTTTTTCGACCATACATTTTTCACGAGTTTTCAGACCAGGGCCATTCTGAAATAACTCAAAAGCCAGTGATTGCTCTTTAGAGCGAATTTTATTGATCTTATCATACTCACCCTGAACTCCTTCTGGTGGAGTGTAAGAAGGATTTTCTTCAGTATTAAGGACTTTTATGGAAAAGGTTTCCAGGGTCTGTTCATTATTGACATAAGCACTATCTTCCGCAACTGCAATTCCTCTCTCCAGCCAATCATTACCGACCATTTCAATTTTGGCAATCCAGATCTGAGTCTGATCAACAACATCATTCATCCACAGGCGCATAGCTTCTACATTTTCCCATGTAAAATTACTATTTTCTTTGGCCGGTTGAAAATCTTTGAGAGGAACACGATATAATTTCCAGCCCTTTTCATTGGGGCCTTCTGTGTAAATAGAATTATCATCATCCAGATCAATATTCACAGTCACGTAATCATTATCCAGATCAATATTTTTATTTTCATTCATATTTTCCGAATCGGGATATTTTCCACCGGCATCAATGGGCGTGCCTGTCCCATTTCCCTCTGTACCATTGATCTGGGAATAGTCATTGGACTGGTTTTGCCAGTACCAGTTATCAGAATGTGGATCTTGAGGATCACGCTTATAATCT
>DATGCI010000260.1:0-2464 GCA_035312185.1 bacterium | reverse complement strand
AACCAGCGTAATAAAAACCTATAATAAAATTGCTAAGGCCTGGTATAATGATTTAAATGAGAATCGAGTCGAAAAGATAGATACAAAAAGCGATCAATTTGAAATAACAGCCGGGCCTCACAAAATTGTGACAGTTGAACTTAAATTCAGCCCCTGATAAAATTTATGATAAGAGTAATTCAGTTTTATTATTAATTCTGATTTACATTCATTTCCTATCTAAATTCTCCAAACTCACTAATCTTCCCCCCAATTTGTCAACAATTCTCACTACTCTATTTTTGTAATAACAATTTTTTTGTCTGAGATTGGCTTTCCTTGGAAAGTTTATAAAAATATACTCCGCTTGGTAAATTTCCCGGCTTCCAGCGAATTTTGTGGAAGCCGCCGGTTCTAAAATTACTGCTATATTTTCCAACCAGTTGCCCTGCCAAATTATAAAATGATAACTCCACTTTTCCAGGCTTATTAAGACTAAATGAAATTATAGTCGAGCTATTAAAAGGATTGGGGTAATTCTGATGGAGTTCAAATTGTTCCGGATGTTTTTTATCAGCAAGATAAACGCGGGTTTCATTATATTCATGCCCTGAAACCAATTCATATAGGTAAAGATGTCCCAGACTGACGTACCAGACATCCTTGCGTTGGTCAATATAATCCAGATGACTGGGGCCATATTTCTGATCCCAATCAATACTTTGAGGATGAAACATTACATGATAAACTCCATCAGCATTATAGGCTGTGTCAAATCTTTCTTTTAGCACAGTAGTATCTGTTGTAGCCGAACTCTGCCAGCTGGTATTTCCCATTTCTCCGGTCATACCATAGGGTTCAAAATGCCCGAGGCTACTATCCCATTCTGCAACCTGAATAGCATCAGGTATGTAGAGCCTATTAACTAAAAAATCTTCAACTCCTAAAAGCGAATCGATTTCATTGTCAGTATAACCATGGGGGGCTATCCAGGTATATACATATTCATGACCAGATTTATTGAATTTTCTAGGTAAAGTCAGATTATCAATTATGTCTTGTTTACAACCGGACACTTCCGATTTCAATGCCTCTCCATAGGGCTCTGGACTTGGATGGGTTCGAGAATGGGCTGCTGCTTCTATATATCCTTTTTCTATCAAGCTTTGAAGTCTGCTCCAGGTATCATCACCAGTACCAGCAGTGACAATCCCCATTGTCAGCCACATCTCATGTTCCTGAAATATTTCTCCCGAACGGATAGAAACTTCACTCATCCAACCCTGAACATCGTCAATAGTGGCCGTTACTACTGCTTTTCTATCATCATAATATTTAGGAATATCCACAAAATTAACTTCAAGAAGATCATTTTGGCTATCATTAAATTTTAAAAATAAGGTGTCACTGTAAGTAGCAAAGGCTACAGAAACAAATATTTTTTTGTTAACGGAATCAACTCGAACAGCTTCGATTCCATTAAAATATTCACCACTTTCTTTTTCTGAAATTATATCCCAGTTACCATCAATTTCATACTTTTTATATGCATTAATTGCAGCAACATCATCACTATACTGAAAATTATAAGTAAGGGGATAAAGACATCCGTAGTTTTCATGGATTTCCGAATCAAGGATAATCTGATATTGAGAATTATCCAATTTTTCGATTTCAAGCACATTTCCCAAAACTATACTGATCATTATTACCAGGACTGGAATTAATTTTACTTTCTGCATAAGATTTCCTTCAAATTATTAAAATTTTAACTAATTATAATTTCATCAGCAAATAACCTTGTCACTCGTTATAAAGATTATATTTGGTCTCTGCTTTCAGGCAATACAGGAAATAAATTTATTTGAAATTATTTCGGACACGTCATTCATAAACTTTTTTGGATTAAAAATTTTCTTCTATTTATCAAATTTTCCTAAATAAGCCTGCTCTACTTTTTATTCTACAATAATTTCATCTATAAAAATCCAGGAATCACCACCAGCACTGGTATGCCAGTTCGGTAATGATAAAGTACCTTTTATGTCAAATTTTACATAGCGAAATTTTCTACTTTGGGGATCAAATTGATAGGTTCTGATTCTTTCTTCCTTTCTTTGATTACCTTGAACTTCTATAGAATTCAGTTTGTGAAATTCCTTACCTGTACTGGAGACAAAACACGTCACTTTTTTTGGATGTAGAATCCAGCTTTTAGAATCGTAAAGAGAATTAATGGCAATCTTACTATGGGATTGGCTTTCGCCCAGATCAACAGTTACTGAAAAATCTTTGGCCTCCCAGCCCAACCAGTGGACTTTATAATCGCTAGCCCCCTGAACACCATTTGTTAATTTACTTAAATCTCCATTGCTATATTTTTTGCTTGGCAAAGGTTCAGCAGTCACTTTTTTTCGAAAGGCTGAATTGCCTTCTATTTTCATATCAATAAAATGTTTTGTAGATTTATAATAGCTTCCCGGTG
>DATGCI010000259.1:0-10147 GCA_035312185.1 bacterium | reverse complement strand
TTCTTGAGAAAAGCCTTTTCGATAATGACTTCTGATTCCTCGCCATTATCAGACATTTTGAATTTTGTGAATTCTCCAGGCTGATATTCCTGGCGGGAAATCCAGAGTCCGCCTGGTGCAAAAGCATAACCAAAAACGACCTGAGCCTGTACAGCCATAAATTGGTTCCAGCCCGGTGTTGCAGGTGGCGGCAGTTTTTCTTTTGGTGCCATTCTTTTATAAACGGCATTGGCCGCCCGCTCTGAAGCAGCCCGGCTTAAGCCCCCTACAGCTCCATCCACAACTGCGTTTGCTACCCTGCTACAGCTCGATATCATAAAAAGAGCTGCCAGGCTGATTACCCATAATAATTTAATCGTTTGCCTCATAGTCCCTCCTCTTTTATTTAATTATTAAAGCAAACTATTTTTTTTGATAACTGTCTTAAAATCCGGACACTAGACCCAGTACAAATCGATTGGCCTCATTATTTAGATCGTAGATATATTCTGCATTTAATCTCAGGTTGCGAGCTAATAAATAGGTGCCACTCAGACAAAGAGTATTATAATCGGCCTGATCATAATCGCTATCAATCCAGTTGTAAAGCATAGTCACATAGTAGCGGGACATATCGGGTTGAGGATAGAAAATTAATTCAGTAACAATTCCATCCGTATTTATAGTATTCTCCTGGGCTTGAGCATAGGGATTACTGTCCGTTCTACGGAGATACTGAGCAGTTAGATCAAATTTTCCCAAAAATGAACAGGCTAAATCCGGTCCATAATACTGGACATTATTGTCGTAGATTGCATTCGGATTTATGGCATGCCTTACTTTTTCATCGCCATAGTAGAAAAAACCTCCGATTGACAGATTTTCAGTAATCGTCTGATTTAACCGCAGGCCGAAATTTTTGAATTTATCCTGATCAAAAAAGTGCTCCTCGTTGGCTTCCGGAATACCATTCCCATTAACAACCATTCCAATAATATCAGTTGAGGTCTGTTCCAGTCCATAAACGAGCATCAAACCTCGATCATAGGTTAGATTTGTTTTTGACTGGCCAATGTTTTTCTTGTAAATGTGATAATCTTCAAAGGTCAGCCGCAATTCCCGCTTCATTAAGGGGTCTGATGTTTGAAATTGTCCGGCCATTATGTCCAAATTGGTATCAAATATATCATTGAAATGGACATAGGCATCTTCTATACCTGCGACCTCTCCGCGCTCAGACATATAAAAATAGACATAGTAACTGATATCTTTATAAAGAGCTCCTCCGGAAAAAAACTTCATTCCCCAGGGAATTTGAAGATCATTGCTAATGTCAGAATCATCATCACCGATAACATAGGCTTCAAATTTCATAGCCATAGGAAAATCTTTATTTAGCCAGAGCAAGTCATCTCCAGCAGAAACATAATCACGTTCCCGTTCTTCCTCTTCTATAACAAAGCCATCACCAGCGAATTCGTCTCCATAGGGTTTTAAGCGGGGAAAGGGAGCGTGGCAGGTAGTACATGACATTCTGTATCGTCTGGCAAAAGCAGGAATTGCTAGAGCAGTCTGAGATGCAAAGATAATAACTATCAATGCAGCCAGCAAAATTTTTGTTTTTTCCATTTTCTCCTCCATTTATTAATCATAAACTAAAAAATTAGTTGATGTCTTGTTGATTACATCGATTTCACTTTCTTCTTCTGGTACATCTAGATATTCTGCAACGGGTCTAACCAATTTTTGATAATTGAGTGTGGCTGTTACCTCCACCTCACCAAATGCAATATCTCTGGGCATTGGCCAGGTAAAGGTTTCAATTTTTGTTTCTCGTGGTCCAATTCGATAATCAACACCTAATTCGCGAGTATTCCACTGCATAATAGTCATAACTCCATTCTGATCCAGATAGGGCATGCGAAATATGCGATCACCAACTGGAACACCATCCCGGGGCAAACCTTCAAAACTTTCCATTCCCTTAGCATCAGCAAAATCTTTATAAGCCAGTTCATCAGTGGCTATGGTATATTCCTCACCTTCAAAACCCTTTTCATCTACTTTGAGATGATAAGTATTGCCTTTAGAGTCAGTTGCTTCTACATGCAACCACATAATTCTATCCTCAACAGATCCGGTCGGAATTTTATGTCCGGCTTTTGCATTAAAAAGTTCGACCTGAATCTCAGCAGTGCCATCGTAGGGTATTTCCATTTCCCGGCAATGCATAGATATTTCAATAGATCCTCTTAATTTGGCAGGTTTATGCGCCCCAAGAAACACATGCTGAGCAACAGTATCGATCTTTGCCATACTGGCGCTTCGACCAACAGCTCCCGGCATATGACAGTCAAAACACTTTACACCTTCTTTGGAATAAGGACCGTCTTCCCATTCCATTTGAGTTGTTTTCACCCAAATTCCAAAGGGATTTTTTTCATTATGACAGCTGCCACACAGGTCAGTGCTCTTAAAAATTGGATTGTATTTTGTAATGTGATGGGGTGATTCCAGACCAGGCTTGCTACCGTATTTAATTCTCCCCGGGCTGGAAATATAGTTAAAATTAACTGGTTCATCGGCGACCCCAACTATGGAATGACACAAATCGCAACTTACACCTTCATTAGCTCGCGATCCCTCTGATGGTCGGGGTGGAGTTACGTCGCCAGCCAGAAAAGCCAAAGGCGCATGGCAGCCATTACAACCATCTACTGCTTCTTTGAAATCAGGGTTATTTTTAGCATGTGGTACAGCCAGGTCAAAGTATTCAATTTCATCCCAATGATGAGTATAAGATTTTGACATCATCGACCGTCTCCATTGCTGATAAATATCAGTATGGCAGCTCTTACAGACTTCAGGTTTTTCATATTGATCATAGGTTTTCGTGCCCTTGGCATGTTCACCAGCAGGCAGATCATGTTTCTCCTGACCAAATGTAAAAACGATTAAGATCAGGAATATCAAAAATCTTTTATCCATTATTACCCTCCTATTCCAGGTACCTTTAAATCATGTATAACTATGCATTCCAATTAATAGATAGCTAACTCCCCAATAGGTAAACAATATGGAAATAAATGCAATAATTATAACAATTGCTTTTTTGATAATATTTGGTTGTGAAAGATGAAAATAATAGGTCAATATCAAAATATTGATCAATGCCCAGGTCTCTTTAGGATCCCAGCTCCAGTAGTTACCCCAGGATACATATGCCCAGATAGCGCCAGTAATCAAACCAACATTTAAGAAGAAGAATCCGATTTTTATTTCTCTGTCCATCTTTTCAACAAGATGCTCTTTTTTACTCTCCAGTAATTTTTTTCGAGTTATCAATAAATAAATGCTGTAGAGGACAGCAATGAAAATTGAAACATATCCAAAGAAATAGGCTGGAACATGGATATACATCCAGATGCTATTCAAAGCCGGCATTAAGGGCTCGGCTTTTTTCATATCACCTGGTAATAGGGCAGCTACTCCCAGCAAAATAATGGTAAGTAAAATCAACAACCACCTTACATCTTCAGGAATCTGTTTTTTCCAGAAGACGTAGCGAATTCCAACCAGAAAAGGAAACAGTATCATGGTTTCATAGAGATTACTAAAAGGCGGATGCTTTGCTATAACCGACCTAACAATTAGGGCGGCAAAGTGAATTATTAACCCAAAGATGAAGACCTTTCGAGAATTCTTTTCTGTATCCTGTTTGAAAAACAAAAACAAGCTGATTATATAAAAAATAGACGCCAAAATTAAAAGAATAGACTCAGCACTCATTTCCGGTCCTCCTTTCTAAAGGCAATATAAAGGAACAGCAAATAAAATAAACTCAAAATCAATAAAATGCCGACCCCTTTAACCTCGGCAACTTCAATAATACTTATAAATTTTGCTCCCTTTGGGTTGATAGTGATCTGATTCCCGTCTATATTGACAGTTTTCCCCGGTGTGATCTGATGTTTTGTATTATTGAGGAAAAGGACAAATTTTCGAGTTTGGTGGTCAAAATTATTCAAAATTAGCGATCTGTTATCAACACTGATGGTATCAGGCAGGGATGCGGTAAACTCCCTGTTGTTTACCTGAACATTAAATGTGAACTTCCGATCATAGGCATTTTGGTAGAAACGATAATGACGAAAAGAAAGCGGATCATTAACAGCCAGCTGGACAGTATCGCTTTCATTCATGACCAGATGACTAATAAAAGCCTGCGGCATTCTGCTCCCAGGATGGCGAATGATCTCAAATTTTTTCAGGTTAATAGCCAGGCTATCCTGTGGACTTTGTCCGGGCGTGTATTTAGCAAACTGAATTGTTTCGCCCTCTGTCAACTTGAGATAAAAACGATTATTGACCGTTTTTTCATAAACAATTACTATAAAAATTAAGGCTAGAACAATATGAATTATTTTTTGAGAGGTGGTTTTTACTGCCCCGGTAAACACTGACACTAAGAGCAGCACAGTAATAATTCCCCATAAGCCAATATTGATATAGGAATTATAAAAATTATCTAGGTGGAAAAATTTAACTAGTGGACTACCTTCTTCCACACTACCGGGCATGGTTGCAGCTCCAGGAAAAAATGTGCTTAGTATTAATAAGACAGTTAAAACAGTCAGTACGATTAAAAAGATTTTAGACAAAATATTTTTCATGGCAATCCTTAATATCGATTACACTTTTCTGCTATTATCCCTGAGCCAAATCCACTTGTGCGTCCTTAACACAAATAAAATATTTTTTGGATACAGAATTAATATATTAAACAAACATTCTAATATCAAATAAATTTGTTGTTTTTTTAATATTAATATCAAAATAGAAAGAAGAGTGAATTACAACGTCGTAATTTATTGCACTTCCAATCAATAGATTTTAGAATAACTCTTACCCGCTAACCAGCCATCCAATCGCCCTATTCTTAAAAACATTTTGCTTTTCCTATTATTGTTTATAATTTGATTCGAACAAAGAAGGAGGTAACCATGTTACAAAATAATACCAATGCACTAATAATCGTAGATGTGCAAAATGATTTTTGTGAAGGGGGAAATCTTGAGGTAGAAGACGCCGATAAGATCGTTCCTGTTATTAATAAGATTAGCCCTCATTTTGACAAGGTAGTTGCCACTCAGGATTGGCATCCATCTGAGCACAGATCCTTTGCCAGTAATCACGAAGACAAAGAGCCCTTTGACAGCATTAATCTTAATGATCGTGAACAAACACTTTGGCCTGACCATTGTGTACAGGGAAGTGACGGTGCTCAATTTCATCCAGATCTTGATCTTGAACCGGTCAATCTGATAATTCGCAAAGGCACCAATGTCAATATTGATTCCTACTCAGCATTTCGAGAAAATGATCGGAAGACAATCACTGGTCTATACGGCTATTTGGACCGACTGGATGTGCAACACGTCTTTATAACCGGGCTGGCTACCGATGTTTGTGTGATGTTTACTGCTCTTGATGCCAGCCAGTTAGGTCTGGATACATTTTTGATCGAAGACGCTACCAGGGGTATTGACCAACCGAAAGGCAGTCTTGATAAATCGATGCAAAAAATGGAAGAAAATGACGTGAAAATACTCCAGTCCTCAGATATAATTTAGCCTATTAATCAATACAGGAATTAAAAATGAATAACCTATCGCTTTTAACAGATTTTTATGAATTGACAATGATGCAGGGCTATTTTCTTACTGGCAAACATGAGGAAGTAGTCTTTGATTATTTTACAAGGAAGAATCCTTTCAAAGGCGGCTATACAGTTTTTGCCGGATTAGCACCATTACTTGATGAGATTAGCAATCTCCATTTTACTGAAGAGGAAATCAAATATCTTCGTGATAGAGATATTTTTAAAGATGACTTTCTTGATTTTCTGAGTGGTTTTTCATTTCAAGGTGATATTTACTCCGCAAAAGAAGGAGAGATTGTCTTTCCGGATGAGCCAGTAGTACGAGTTCACGGTTCTCTTTTGGAAGCCCAGCTCATCGAGAGCCTGCTACTTAACCATCTCAATTTTCAAAGCCTGATTGCAACCAAAACAGCTCGAATTATCCAGACTGCTGAAGATAAGCCTGTTCTGGAATTTGGATTGCGACGGGCCCAGGGACAAGATGGTGCCCTTTCAGCAGCACGAGCCTCATATATTGGTGGCATTGCAGCTACCAGCAATACGCTGGCGGGAAAAATCTATAATATACCCGTTAGTGGAACAATGGCTCACAGTTGGGTCATGAGCTTTGAATCGGAGTTAGAATCCTTTCAAGAGTACGCCCGTATCTATCCGCATAATTGTGTTTTGCTTGTCGATACCTACAACACATTAAAATCCGGCGTACCCAATGCAATCAAGGTCTTTAAAACTCTGCAGGAGAAAGGCGTTGACAACTTTGGCATCCGTCTGGATAGTGGCGATCTTGAATATTTGAGTAAAAAATCTCGTGAAATGCTGGATGAGGCTGGATGCCAGGAGGCCAAAATTTATGCATCAAGTGAATTGGATGAGCATATTGTTGAAGAGCTTATGGATAAGGATTCTCCAATTGATGCCTGGGGAATTGGGACTAAATTAATTACCGCCAATCCCGATCCTTCTCTTTCTGGTGTTTATAAACTAGTCGCTAAAAAGAAAGGTGACAAATTAGAGCCTGTAATTAAAGTTTCCAACAATCCGGTTAAAATGACTAATCCAGGCGTCAAAAATGTGATGCGTTTTTACGATTCAAAGGGCAAAATGAAAGCCGACCTGCTTTACGATAAATATGAAGAGGAAGAACTGCAAAAAAGAATCAAAAAACATGACCAAATCTGCTTTCACCATCCTAGTATCGATTATGCTCATTTTGATATGACCGATTATGATCGAGCCGAAAAATTGTTGCATCCAGTAATGAAAGATGGGAAAATCCTAAATGTGGATAGCGACCTTAGCAATCTGCAAAATTACCACAAAAAACAGATATCCGCCCTGCACTCCACTCATAAACGATTCCTGCATCCTCATATTTACAAAGTTAGCCTTTCGACCAATCTGCACAAAATGAAAAAGGACCTGATAGAGCAGCACAAAGAGGACAAAAGTTATTGATCATCATCAGTTTCTGGTGATGATTTTTTTGGGATAATGGTCTATAGCTCTCATTTTTTACCAATAGCTTTAGTCCATTATCCCAAATCAAGCAGCTGGAAAAATTTTTCAATCCCTGTTTATTTAATGGCCCTTGTATTTGCTCAAACATGAAATCTATATCATCAACTTTACAAGGAAATGAAAAGCCACCAGGATAATATTGAAACTTTAGCCATCGGTGTCTATCTAATAGTTAGTTAATTAAAAAATGAGGTGTTTGAATGTATAAAGCCAATCCTAATCGCTATAAAGAAATGAAATATAATCGTGTGGGGACAAGTGGACTAAAACTTCCAGCCATTTCACTGGGTTTGTGGCACAATTTTGGAGAAGTGGATTCTCTGGAAGATGCGCAGGAAATCATTTTTCGCGCCTTTGATCTGGGAATCACCCATTTTGACCTGGCTAACAATTATGGTCCTCCTCCTGGTTCAGCAGAAGCTAATTTTGGCAGAATTTTAAAACGGCATCTAAAACATTATAGAGATGAGATGATCATTTCATCAAAAGCCGGTTATGAAATGTGGGACGGGCCCTATGGAGATGGAGGCAGCCGCAAATATTTGATCGCCAGTCTAGATCAGAGTTTGGAAAGATTGGGTTTAGATTATGTGGATATTTTTTATTCCCATCGTTTTGATCCTAATACACCTCTTGAAGAAACTATGCGAGCCCTTGATCATATTGTTCGCAGTGGCCGGGCTCTGTATGTCGGAATTTCTAACTATAATGCTGACCAAACCAGCACTGCTGCTGAAATTTTGCAGGAATTGGGCACGCCTTTCATAATTCACCAGCATAAATATAATATGTTTTATCGCCAACTGGAAAAAGGTACAGACAAGATCATAAAAGCTGAGAATCTGGGGACAATAGTTTTTTCTCCTCTGGCTCAGGGATTGCTCACTTCTAAATATCTAAACGGCATACCAGAAAAATCCCGGGTCAAAAGTAGGAGTGCCTTTCTTAATAAAAAAGATATTAATGAAGAATATTTAACCAAAGCCAAAGAACTGAATAAAATTGCTCAAGACAGATCACAAACCCTTGCTCAAATGGCGCTAGCCTGGGTTTTAAATAATCCGGTGGTAACCTCTGCACTTGTTGGCGCTAGCAGTCCGAAACAAATTGAAGAAAATGTAGCCGCTCTTGACAATCTTCATTTTAGCGGTGATGAAATCAACAAAATAGATAATATTTTAAACTCCCAATAAAAGGTGATATAATGAATTTTAAAGACACATTAAATAAACGAAGAGCTGTTCGAAGTTTAGAAAAAGTTGAGATTAGTGATCAGGATGTGGAAAAATTGGCCAGGGCTGCTAGTCTGGCACCCTCCTGCTTTAATAATCAGCCCTGGAACTATGTTTTTGTTCGTGATCAGGACACTGTTGACGAAATAGTTTCCGCAATGCCGGCTGGTAATCAAAAATGGACAAAAAATGCGTCTATGATTGTCGGTGTGTTTGCCAAAAAAGATGATGATTGTGTTCTAGGTGATAGAGAGTATTATTTATTTGATACAGGACTAGCAACTCAAAATTTGTTGCTGCAGGCTACGGAAATGGACCTGATTGCCCATCCCATAGCCGGTTACAACAAAAAGAAAACAAGCCAGATAATGAATATTCCCGATGATTATAATCTGATAACCCTCCTGGTTGTTGGTAAGCGAGCTGCTGAAGTTGCGCCCCAACTTTCAGACGATCAGAAAAAAAGTGAAAAAAACCGTCCGCCACGTAAAGATATTGACGAATTTGCCTTTTTTGAGAAATTTTCGGAATGATAAATCAGGCTGGGCAATAGAAACTAAGTTTCCCTTGTCTTGCCGGAAAATTTTACATCAATATTTTTTTCTGCTGTTGCTTTTTATAAGGATTTTTTTCTACAAAAATATCATTTTTGGTGACAGGATCCTTTTCAGTATAATACATCACCGATGACCAGGTTGAAGGCGTAGGTGTAAAAATTTGAACCTGGCGGGGATTGATCTGCAATTTTTTAGAAGCAATCTGTTTTAATTTCCGCATATTGCTTTCTGTACATCCAGGATGAGCAGCAATAAAATAATAGGTGAGATATTGTTCTTTGTCAGCCTGTTTGGAATACTTGTAAAATTTATCCCGAAATTTATACAAAGGATGATTTTTAGGTGGTTTTCCCATCAATTTCAAAACTTGTGGAGCAGTATGCTCAGGTGCAATTTTGAGCTGACCGGAAGTATGGTGTTTTGCGATTTGTTTCAAATATTCTTGCCCATGTTTTTTGTCATTCATAACCATGTCAAAGCGTATTCCAGAACCAACAAAGACCCTATTTATACCAGGAATATTGCGCAATTTTTCTAATAGATTAATCTGTTTTTGATGATCAATGGGCAGACTCTTGCAGGCTGTGGGATATAAACAGCGGCGATTTTTACAGGCACCGGCTGTAATCTTTTTTTTGCATTCAATTCCATACATATTGGCAGTTGGGCCACACAAGTCCTTGATATTTCCCTTGAATCCTGGTCGGCTGCGCATATGGCGGGCTTCTTGTAAAATAGATTGCTCATTGCGCCAGCGAACACGCCGTCCTTCATGAACTGCAATGGCACAAAAGTTACACTCACCATAACAACCACGATGAACCGGAATAGAATTAGCAATAGTATCCAGAGCCCGGACATTGCCCGTTTTCCTATAATAAGGATGTTGCTGGTGTTCATAATCGAGTTCGTAAACTTGATCCATTTCTTCGCTGCTGAGATAATGGGCTGGTGGATTGTGAATTAGATAGCGAGTGTCAATCTTTTGGTACAAGCCCTGAGCATTGATAGGATCAGAATTTTTGTAGAATGTATCAAACATCTCGATGAATTTATTTTTGTCTTTTTTTACTTCCTGGTAAGAGGGAAGTTTGATGTATTCGTATTTTTCATGGCTGGAAATATAACAAAGACCCCGGATATGGTGAGGAGATTGATTGTTTTTCAGAGCTCGAGCAAGATCAACAATCGAGCGGTCC
>DATGCI010000258.1:0-4148 GCA_035312185.1 bacterium | reverse complement strand
AGAATACTCAGAGAATCATTCCCATTGGCAGGGCGATCAGAGTCTTGCCGAATGGCTAAAAAAAGAGGATGTACCCGCCATAACAGGAATTGATACTCGTATGTTGACCCAGATTTTACGGGAAAAAGGGACTATGCTTGGAAAAGTCTACACTCAGGATGAACCCGATTTCTATGATCCCAACAAATTCAACCTGCCCGCTTATGTGGCTCATGAAGAGGAACGTACTTATGGTCAGGGTGAACATAGAGTCGCTCTGCTTGATTGCGGATGTAAAAATAGCATTATTTCCAATCTTGTAGATCGAGGCGTGGAAGTTATGCGTTTACCCTGGAATGCTGATATTCGGGATAAAGATTTCGATGCCCTTTTCCTTTCTAATGGGCCCGGTGATCCCAAAATGTGTCATGAAACCATAAAGTCAACAAAATGGGCTATGGAAAACGATATTCCTGTATTGGGAATCTGTCTCGGTCACCAAATTATGGCCCTGGCAGCAGGCGCCGATACTTACAAATTGCCCTATGGACATCGCAGTCAAAATCAACCAGTAATTGATCCCCGCACAAAACGCTGTTTCATCACGTCCCAAAATCACGGATTTGCTGTCAAACGGGATTCATTACCAAAGGGCTGGAAAGAATGGTTTGTGAATCTTAATGATGACACAAATGAAGGCTTTCGGCACGAGTCCGGCAAATTTCTTAGCACTCAATTTCATCCCGAAGCCCAGCCTGGACCAACCGATACACATTTTATCTTTGATAAATTTGTTGAAGTTATAACCAATAAATAAGAGAAATAAAATGGATTTAACAGATAAAAAAGTTCTTATTCTTGGAAGCGCTGCTTTAAAAATTGGTGAAGCAGGCGAATTCGATTATTCTGGAAGCCAGGCTATTAAGGCTTTACAGGAAGAAGGCGTTTATACAATTCTTGTCAATCCCAATATTGCAACAATCCAGACCTCCAAAGATCTGGCAGATGAGGTCTATTTTTTGCCAGTCAATGTTGAATTTGTAGAGAAGGTAATCAAAAAGACAAGACCTGATGGAATCCTGCTAGGTTTTGGTGGTCAAACTGCTTTGAATACTGGCATGGAACTCAAAAAACAAGGTATTCTAGAAAAATATAATGTAAAATCCTATGGTACATCAATCGAAACAATTGTGAATTGTGAAGACCGTGGAAAATTTGTAGATAAATTAGATGAAATCGATATCAAGACTGCCCGTAGCAAACCGGCTGAAACTGTAGAAGAAGCCCTGTCAATTGCTAAAAACTTTGGTTACCCTGTAATTGCTAGAGTTGGATATGCGCTTGGTGGACTTGGATCCGGAGTTTGTTATAATGAAGATGAACTACGGGACTTGACAGAAAAATCATTCAAACATACTTCCCAGATCCTTATTGAAGAATATCTCAAAGGCTGGAAAGAAGTTGAATACGAGGTTATGGCCGACCGTTTTGGCAACTGTATGATTATTTGTAATATGGAGAACCTCGATCCCATGGGTATTCATACTGGCGAAAGTATTGTAGTTGCTCCCAGTCAAACTTTATCCAATCAGGACTATCATATTTTAAGGGAAATTGCTATTAAGACTGTCCGGCATCTTGGAGTTTGCGGAGAATGCAATATCCAGTATGCCTATGATCCAAAATCAGAAGATTATCGAGTTATCGAAGTCAATCCTCGCCTGTCACGTAGCTCTGCCCTGGCTTCAAAAGCCACTGGCTATCCGATTGCAAAAATCGCTGCCAAACTTTCCCTAGGAGATAGCATTTACGAATTAAAAAATAGCATTACTAAATCAACTTCAGCATTTTTCGAACCGGCGCTCGATTATGTTGTAGTAAAAATGCCGAAATGGGATTTGAAAAAATTCCGTCGTGTTTCCCGAAAAATTGGAACAGGTATGAAATCTGTTGGCGAAGTGATGGCCATTGGTCGTAGTTTTGAGGAAGCCATGCAAAAAGCAGTACGTATGCTTACTATCGGAGCTCAAGGGGTTGATGAACACCAAAATTTCGATTTTAATAATTTGGACGAAGAGCTCCAACAGCCTACAGAAGAACGTATTTTCGCCGTTTCAAGAGCCTTGGACCATGGTTATTCTATTGATAAAATTCATAAATTAACAGATATTAACAAATGGTATCTCCATAAAATAAAGAACATTATAGAAATTCGACAACAACTTTCGAAAGGAAAACTCGATAAATCGCTCCTGCTTGAAGCCAAAATGTCCGGGTTTTCTGATCAACAGATTGCCGATATTCAAGAAAAACAGATTGACGAAATTGCTGCTCTCAGGAAAAAATTCGATATATATCCAAAACTGCGTCAGATAGATACTATGGCCGCTGAATATCCTGCACAAACAAATTATCTTTATCTAACTTATCATAGCAGTAAGGATGATATTGACAATTTTCCCAATAATACTGTCATGCTACTCGGATCCGGAGCCTATCGAATAGGTAGTTCTGTAGAATTTGACTGGAGCTGTGTGACCGCTGGAAAAACACTCAGGAAACTTGGGTATAAAACTATAATGCTGAACTTTAACCCTGAGACTGTCAGCACAGATTATGATGAATTTGATTATCTGGTTTTTGACAGCATTGACCTGGAAACTGTAAAAGAAGTCTATCAAAAATTTAATCCTATCGGTATTGTAATTTCAGTAGGTGGCCAGATCGCCAACAACCTGGCTATGGACCTTCACAAAAACGGTATTCGGGTTCTAGGTACCTCGCCTCTTGATATTGATCGGGCTGAAAATAGAAAAAATTTCTCAGCAATGCTTGATAAACTCAACATTGACCAGCCCCGCTGGAAAGAATTAACTTCTATGGAAGAGGCCCAGGAGTTTGCCCGGGAACAGGGCTATCCAGTTCTGATTAGACCTTCTTATGTTCTCAGTGGTGCAGCTATGGCAGTGGCTTCGAATGAAGAGGAATTGCATGAATATCTGGAAAAGGCGGTCACCATTTCTCCGGACTATCCGACTGTTATCAGTAAATTTTTGGATAATGCCAAAGAAATTGAAATGGATGCGGTCGCCCAAAACGGTGAAATTGTTACCTATGCAATTTCCGAACATGTAGAAAATGCCGGAGTCCATTCTGGTGACGCTACAATGGTGCTTCCACCGCAGCGCACTTATCTGGAAACCATTCGAAAAGTCAGAATTATTGGCCGCAAGATAGCTTCAAAATTAAGCATTAATGGCCCTTTCAACATCCAGTTTATTGCTAAAAATAATCAGGTTAAAGTTATTGAGTGTAATTTAAGAACATCACGTAGCTTTCCCTTTGTTTCCAAAGTAATGAATGAAAATTTCATCGATCTGGCAACAAAAGTTATTATGAAAGTGCCCGTGGAAAAGAATCTAAACTCTCTTTTTGAACTTGATTATGTTGGTGTCAAAGCCCCTCAGTTTTCTTTTACACGCCTGAAGGGTGCCGATCCCAATCTAGGTGTAGAAATGGCCTCCACAGGCGAAGTTGGGTGTCTCGGCCAAAATTTTGACGAAGCCTTTTTAAAGGCTCTCAATTCTGTAGGCTACCATTTTGATATTGAAAGTGTTCTTTTTTCAACCGGTCCAATTGAGTCCAAGGCTGAACTCCTGGATGCTGCCCGTTATTTCCAGAAAGTTGGGACAAAATTCTATGCAACTGAAGGTACTGCCAAATTTCTTAATTCCAATGGATTTCCGGTTGAACGCCTGCACTGGCCTTTAGATGAAAAGCAGCCCAACATTATTGATTATCTAAAAAATGGCAAGATTGATCTGGTCATCAACATTCCCAAGAATTACCAGAAAGAGGAACTCACTAATGGTTATTTGATCAGAAGAGCAGCAATTGATTATAATGTTATGCTGATCACAAATCGCCAGCTAGCCATGCGGTTTATTGAAGCTCTGGCCCGCAATGCTCACAAAAAATTAGAAGCTGCGGAATGGAGAGAATATAAATAAAACAAATAATTTATTTCCTTACTGATAAATTTTAATAATTCTGATAACTGTCATTACAATCCCTAGACCCATGAAAATTATTCCAATCGCTTTGGCTAACTTTTGTTCTTTAACCCGATTGGCAAATAAAGCACTCAGAATCCCTCCTCCAACTGCGCT
>DATGCI010000257.1:0-2126 GCA_035312185.1 bacterium | reverse complement strand
CTCGCTATATTTACCACGGTAATGATGGCACCAGCATGCCCTGGAATGATACTGCTCAACTAAATTACCTAAAAGAGGATGTTCGTGAGGCTGTGATCAATACCATTCTCCATGTAGCCAATAAATTTGACGTGATTCGATTTGATGCAGCCATGACTCTGGCCAAAAAACATTATCAAAGATTATGGTTTCCTCGGCCAGGAACAGGTGGAGATATTCCTTCTCGAACTGAACATAGTATGTCTAGAGAAGAGTTTCAGGATTATTTCCCCAAAGAGTTCTGGCGAGAAGTCGTTGATCGTATCCATGAAGAAGAGCCCGACACATTACTGCTTGCAGAGGCTTTTTGGATGATGGAAGGCTATTTTGTACGTACCCTGGGAATGCACCGGGTTTATAATAGCGCTTTTATGAACATGATTAAAAACGAAGACAATGCCAAATATAGACAGGCCATCAAAGATGTCCTGGAGTTCAATCCTCAGATTCTGAAGCGCTATGTCAATTTCATGAATAATCCTGATGAAGATACAGCTCATGCTCAATTTGGCGCCGATGATAAATATTTTGGCACCTGCACTATGATGGTAACTTTACCCGGATTGCCAATGTTTGGTCACGGTCAGGTTGAGGGTTACAAAGAAAAATATGGTATGGAATTCAAAAAGGCTTACTGGGACGAAGATCCAGACCAGGAATTGATCAAACGGCATGCAAGAGAAATCTTTCCGCTTCTTCACAAACGCTACCTGTTCTCTGAAGTTGACAATTTTTATCTATACGATTTTGTAACGCCAGACGGTCACGTTGATGAAAATGTTTTTGCCTATTCTAACAAAGCCAGAGGCGAACGGGCTATTGTGCTTTATAATAATAAATTTCAGGATACTTCCGGCTGGGTCAAGCATTCGTCCGCAAAAGTGTCATCTTCCTCTAATAGTGAAGAAAGTAAAACCGTTACCAGTGAACTTGCGGATGCTCTCGATCTTCGCCATGACCATAATTATTTCACAATTTTTCGAGATCACACCAACGGTCTAGAGTACATTAGAAATAATTCAAAATTACACCACGACGGAATGTACGTTTCCCTGGGCGCCTTTAAATATCATGTTTTTATGGATTTTCGCCAGGTTGAGGACCGGGATAATATCTACTCTGAACTGGCTGATTTTCTGGATGGTCGCGGTGTCCCGAATATTAATGAAGCGCTTCAGGAAACAATGTTGCAACCTGTTCATGAAGCTTCTCGCGAAATATTCAACCAGAGTCAATTCAAGAGCCTTTTCAAAAAGCCTGACCTGAAATATTCTGAGCCTGAGAAAGAAAGCCTGCTCACTGAAGTTCGCACCAATTATCAGAATTTTCTGAGCGAAATTGAAGAGTTCACCAGTCGGAACGGACATGAAGAAAAAGTTATCAGCGAAATCAGCGAATTATTGCAGGCCCAGCTCAATCTGGATACAATAAAAACAGAATTGTCTCCCAAATGCCGGTCAGCATTAAAAACTATTAAGCCCGTCCTGACTGAAAGTCTGAAGAACCGGTCGATCTATTATAGCTGGCTTTTCATACATCCACTGGGGAAATTGACTGGTAATCCCGATTTTGCCGAACAGACCCGCACCTGGATTGATGAGTTTCATCTAGGCAAAATCATTTCAGAACTGGGCCGCTCTCTAGGATTGAATCAGGATGAGCAGAATTATCTTGTCGAATTGGTCAAGATCCTGAGCCTATTTCAAAATTGGCCGGATGAAATTATCAATAATGAAACAACTCTGTACCAATTTGCTGAAAAAATGCTTCAAAATGTTACCGTCCGGAATTTCATCAGTGTTAATCGTTATAAAGGGGTGCTTTGGTTCAATCAGGAAAGTTTCCAGGAACTCCTGGATTGGCTTAAAACTATTGGAATAGTTAAAAAAATTCAGTATCTCTACAACACACCGCAAACTGCTGATGATGATATTACAGAAATTGAGGACACGATCACTATCCTGCGCAAGGCAATGGAAAATTCCGATTACAAGGTTCAAAAATTGTTGGATACGATCAAGTAGGCGGGTACAATTTAAATTACCAAAACAGCAGCCGTCTCGCTAAGTAGTGAACACAACCCAACG
>DATGCI010000256.1:0-6802 GCA_035312185.1 bacterium | reverse complement strand
CTGATGAAAATATCAGTGTGGCTCTGTTTGAAAAAGATCGTGAGATAGGTGTGCCTGTGCGCTGTGCTGAAGGCACCAGTGAGGAAGCTCTACAAAAATATGCTTTCCTTGATCAAGATGCTATTTGTTCTACTTTTAATCGGTTTAAGTTTGTTGCTCCTAGTAAAAAATTTGTAGAGATGGAATCTAACAGCATGCGCGGATTTGTTCTAGATAGGAAAAAGTTTGAACGGTCATTGGCCCGCAAAGCAGCAGAAAAAGGTGTCCAAATTTTTACCAGAGCCCATGTCAGATCAGTCCAAAATGGTGAAAATCCAGTTGTCAAGGTCAATTATGCAGGTAACGATCGTAGAGTTGAATCTGGAATGGTAATCGCTGCTGATGGAATCGAGTCCAGAATTGCCCGTCAATTTGGAATTGATTCAAGCCTGGCTATGCGGGATACAGATGCCTGTTATCA
Source organism: bacterium (assembly GCA_035312185.1). Taxonomy (GTDB): domain Bacteria; phylum Fidelibacterota; class UBA2242; order UBA2242; family JAFGTP01; genus JAIPHI01. Next base: position 6,342 of record DATGCI010000256.1, on the reverse strand, counting down.
GATGACTTTGACAAATATTGATGTTCCGGAGAATACTGTCCAGTTCTGGTTTTCAGAACAAATTGCGCCTGGTGGGTATGTCTGGATTTTCCCAAAAGGTAACAAAACTGCCAATGTAGGTCTGGGAATTAATGGGCTTTACAGTGGAGAAAAACTGGCTGTGGATATGCTGGAAAAGTTTGTCAATGAAAATTTTCCGGAAACCACAATGGTCAATTCCGCAGCAGGAGGTGTGGCAGCTGCTACCAGTCTCAAACAACTGGTCAGTGATAATTTTATGGTAATTGGCGATGCTGCTCACATGACAAATGCTCTGACCGGTGGAGGAATTGCTTCTGCGCTGGCAGCTGGTAAAATGGCCGGAACAAAGGCTAGACAAGCTCTCCTTGATGGCGATACTTCCCGAAGTAATCTAGAAGACTTTGAAAAAGAGTGGCACAAAACAATTGGTAAGGATTATCGCCGCATGTATCGCCTCAAAGAAGCTATGCTTAAGATTGAAGATAAAGACTTCAACAAGCTGGCAGCAAAATTTGAAAATACGCCTCCTGAGGAGATCAAAATTTCCAAACTGATGACGACCATGCTAAAGCGGAAGCCCTCTCTGATAATTGATGTGACCAAAGTATTTGCAGGATTATAAGATGAACAATACAATTCTAGAAGATCTGAATCTGAATGAGTTTATAACCTTTGATGTGGAAACCACAGGACTGGAAGCGGAATTTGATTCTGTGATCGAGTTTTCTGCAGTTTTATTCAAAGATGGTAAAGTTGAAGATAAATTGAGCTTCCTGTGTAAACCGAAAGGCAAAATATCTTCAGACATCGAACTTTTGACTGGCATCAGTAATGCCATGGTCAAAGACAAGGCCAGTTTTGATGAACGAATTCCTGAAGTCATTAAATTTTTGGAAGGCAAGCCTCTGGTCGCCCACAATATTGGCTTTGACATTAGGTTCTTAAAAAGTGCCCTGAAGAGAACAGGAAAGAAATTACCCGGTTTAAAAGGCAATTTGTACGATACGCTCTTATTGGCGCGGGCTTTCTATTTTTACCTCAGCAATCACAAACTGGGAACCGTGTCGGAATATTTGAACCTATCTACTGATGATGCTCATCGGGCTGAAGCCGATGCTGTTAATACTGGAAAGATTTTTGTTGAACTTATTGAAGAAGCAGCTCTTTATGATTATGACACTTTTCAGACTATCAATAGAATTCTGAAAAATACGAGGGAACCCAATAAGAAACTGTATAAGAATCTGGCTAAACTACGCTCTTTTAATAAAGACCTGAGCAAGAAATCCGGGCCTTCCATTGACTGGGAACCACCTCGCAATCGGGTTAATTCCACAAGCAATAAGACTGACCCCGGTTTGGAATTGAAAGAATTCTTTGGTAGTGATGGTATTCTATCAGAAAAGATCGAGGGCTATGAAGATCGTCCTCAGCAGGAAGAATTTGCCAAAATTGTGTATAATACTCTGGAGGAAAAAAGCACAGCGCTCATGGAAGCCGGTACAGGAGTGGGAAAATCACTGGGCTATATTATTCCTTCTGTAGTCTGGAATACCAAGCAGGATGAGCGAAAAAGGATTGTAATTACCAGTAATACCAAGAATTTGCAGGAGCAAATCTTTCGCAAGGAAATTCCTTTTGCTGCCCATGAATTACAATTGCCCTTTTCCGCCGTGCTGCTGAAAGGTCGCAAAAACTACATCTGTCTGACTCGCTGGAATCAACTTCTCGATAATGTTGGTGAGCGAGTTCCTATCTCTGAACGCTCCAATTTGATCCCTCTGATCATTTGGTTGAAACATACTAAAACAGGCGATATTTCCGAGAATAATGGTTTTCCTGTGCGCTATAATTGGCGAATCTGGTCTGAAATATGTTCTGAACCAGGCTATTGTACAACCAGTGTATGCCGCAAACACGATGGCTGCTTTTTGGGCAAAGCTCGTTATGCAGCCGGAAAAGCCAGTGTAGTTGTGGTCAACCATTCTCTGCTGATGGCCAATGCCGCTGCTGATAATAAGGTTTTGCCACCATATTCAATTTTGATTGTCGATGAAGCCCATAATTTTGAGAAAAATGGGTATTCCTTTTTTGCTGATGAAGTGCGCCAAACTGCTCTTTCCTATTTACTCAACAAGTTTCAGCGGGGAAAAAGTAATTATGGTCTTGTCAAACAGTTGCAGCAGTTTTCCCGCCAGATTAAAAAGCTGGATGAGGTCAAACCAAGTCTGGACAGCATTTCGGATAAGATCGCTGAGGTGAGGGAAAATTCCAGGCAGTTTTTTATGGAAATAGTGGGGGCTAAGTTTAGACCAGGGAAACGCAATTATCGCATTAAAAAGCGGTATAAGAATTTTGCCAAAGAATTTTCTCAGTGCAGAAGCGGGGAGATATTGCTTGAGGATCTTAAGGAACTCGTCAAGATTGCTACCAGTGTAACTGATAAAATTGCCGGTTTTGTTTCTGATCAGCCATCAATTTTTGAAAATCTTGAGAATGAAACCACGAATGTAATTTCGGAACTGGATAAATATGCTCAGGCTCTGGATCTGGTCCTGGAAAGTAATAATGAAAACCGCATTTTCTGGTATGAAATAGGACGCAATGGCAAAGCCAGCTCCGTAAAGCTGGCCTCTACTCCTCTTAATGTAGGCAATTATATTGAGGACAAGATCTTCAAAGAAGTTGATAGCACTATTTTGACTTCGGCAACCATGAGGATTAATGGTTCCTTTCAATATTTAGCCGATAGAATTGGCCTTCGCGACAAAGATGAGACAGAATTAGTTAAGGCCTCGGTTGGATCGCCTTTTCTTTATGATGAGCAAATGAAGTTCATCACCTATTACAAAAATGGCAGCAAAGTTGGTGCTAAGCAGGCAGCCTCACTGATCACCAAATTGACCAGGGAAACAGAGCGGGGCATAATGATGCTCTATACTTCCTATAGAGCTTTGAAGAAAGTATATAAAATCCTGGAGAAAAATCTTAAGCAGGATGGTATCAGTCTCATGGCTCAGGGAATTAGCGGCGGCCGAAGCACAATTCTCAAAAAATTTCGTGAAAAAAAGCACTCCGTTCTGTTGGGGACATCCAGCTTTTGGGAAGGTGTGGATGTGATTGGCGATGCTCTGGAAATTTTGATCATTGATAAATTACCATTTCCTGTGCCCAGTGATCCGATCATAGAAGCCAATTCTGAGGAGATCGAAAAAAATAATGGCAATGCTTTCTTTGACTATACGATTCCCGAAACTGTGTTAAAATACAGACAGGGGATTGGGCGATTAATTCGATCAAGCTATGATTGCGGCGTCCTTATCAATTTAGATGAAAGAGTGGTCACCAAACGCTATGGCCGCTTTTTCCAGAAAGCCATTCCCGTTGAAAACGAAACTTTGCAAAGTGAGAATGCTATTGTGGCTGAGGTAAGTAATTTTCTGAAATGAGTTGGATAATGAAGCAGTTTGAAGTAAAATATTATGGAAGGAATGGCAAATTAGAAAATATAATTCAACTATATAGAGTTTGATTACTTGATTTTATGTAAATTGTTTAAATAGAAATACAAAATTGAGGTAAATTAATGTCTTTTAATACGTACAAAAATATTAAGAATGAGATCAATAAATATAATAATTTTATCCTTACAACCTGTGTGGATAGTATTCCCGCAGCAACAGAAAGTGTGTACATTAATGATGGATTTGATCTGTACTGCTACCTGCATAGCGATTCCCGAAATGTCAAACAGCTTGAATACAATTCCCGGGTTGAGGCTGTTATCTATTCCGGTGGAAATGCTCATCAACAAGGTTTGCTGGTCGAAGGCAAAGCCTACATCATCAACGATTACGATGACGAAAAGCAGATTCGGGATAAATTTCTAGAAAAATTTCGCAGTATGCGGGCCTTTATCAAGAGTGAAGATTCTACTTTGGTCAAGATTAGGCCTTTGGAAATCAAGCGTATCTATAATAAAAAACTAGCCGACGATCAGGTGCTTAAGTTTCGCGAAAATACTAAGTCTGCTCTAGGGAATATATTTGGCGCGATTGGCCGCTGGTTTAAAAAGTGGATTAGTGCGGCCCGATTGAGTTTTTTGAGCACAACTCTGGGAGCTTTACTGATCGGGATAAGTGCAGCAATTTTTGCAAATGACGCCCAAGTTTTTAATAATTGGGAGTACATAATTTGGGCCTGTTTGGGGGCTTTTATGGCTCACGCTTCTACCAATCTTTTCAATGATTATTACGACCATAAAAATGGAAATGATAGCATTAATAGCAGACCGACAAGTTTTTCCGGTGGTAGCAGAATGATCCAGAGTGGAATTTTGTCTGCGGAGAAAGTGCTGTCTGCAGCCTGGATTTTTTTCCTGGGTGCTTTGGCAATTGGGCTGTATTTAAATTTCAATATTGAGGATAATTGGCTGCTCTTGATCGGTGGAATTGGTTTGCTGCTGGTATATTTTTATTCGGCTCCTCCTTTGAAATTAATTGATCGCGGTCTGGGTGAGATTGCTGTTGGTCTGAGTTTTGGCCCGCTGATTGTACTAGGTATTTTTTATGTAATGACAGAGGAACTGGCCTGGCTACCTCTCATAGTTTCGGTACCACCGGGACTTTTGGTCTTTTTGATAATTTTTATTAATGAATTTCAGGACGAACAGTATGATAGGGAAAGCGGTAAAAGGAATCTTGTCGTTCGTATTGAAGACAAGTTAAAGGCGATCCGTGTTTATAATTATCTTATGATTGTACCCTACTTATGGATAATTGGCTTTGTATTAGGCGGTTTTTTGCCCTATTATGCTCTGATAGTATTATTGCTTGTGCCTCTTTCCTGGAAGGCTGTTTCTAATGCAGTTGAGAATTATGATCGCGTTTATGAATTGTTGCAAACCAATGGATTCACAGTTGCTATCCATCTACTTTTCAGTGTATTACTTTCAATTGGATTGCTTGTGAAAAGTTTGATTAATTGATTGACATTATAAATTTGATAAGATAAATTTATCCGCTTTTTGTGAATGGGAGGTCGTCCAATGGCAGGACATGCGGCTCTGGACCGTAGTATCGGGGTTCGAATCCCTGCCTCCCAGCGATTTTTTCAAGATGGAGCATTCGTCTAGTGGTTTAGGACACCGGCCTCTCACGCCGGCAGCAGGGGTTCGACTCCCCTATGCTCTACTCCCCTGATAGACAGAGACTTACATAAAATATTTATGTTGATAAATTTTAAAAGGGGAGAGTTTTACTTACATTTATTCACATATATTAACATATATTTCCCTCGATAAAATTCCGTATCCTACGGCCGTATCCTATTTTGGAACCCTAAAAAAGGCTAATGATTAACCTTTTTATTTATGAAATTTATTGGAAAAGTATATTGGGTTTTAAAAGAAAAACATAAAAACAATATTTTACAGAGATTTTCTAATATCTATTTTCTTTCTATTTAAAATTCCAGTCATATTAAACAATCCAAGATTAAAATCTTTTTGTATATTGTCATTCTCCCAATTTTCAGCTATATATTTTAAGTTACTTGCGGTAATTAAAGCAACATCAGTATCGGTCTTTGTATCTTGTTTTAATTTCATTGCTTTTATCTCTGATTCTTCTGATATTTCTGGAACAATAATTAAAAAAACTTTTACTCTCTTATTTGAATTATTTATATACCTTCGAAATTGATTATAATGACTTTGCGGAAATGTGTATTCGTTCTCTTTACTTTTATTATCCCAATAAAGCAGTTCACCATCAGGAAATTCAACTCCTCCATCTGGATTGTCATTTCCCTCAAATTCTAACAATTTAATTCCTAATTTTTTTTCAAAAAGATAACTTGTTCCCTCCTCAAAAAATGTTTCCATTTCTCTATCTTTTTCAATTAATCCTATTCTTAATAGATCTTGATTATCTCTTCTAGCTAATTTTTCTAAATATTGATAATACTGAGATCTTGGATCTTCTGTATCTTCAGGGGGCATTATGTTCAAGTTATCATAGTACTCAATAATATTAATTATTTTCTTTGATTTTGGGCCGCTTACTGCAACTCCTTGAAGATTATTACAAATATTATATAAATCATCTTTACTTAGGACATCTAATTCTTCAGAAGGGGTACAACCTGCTTTAATTATACGGCTGGAAATTTCTTCTTTTCTACCAGAAACGTTTAATTCAAAATACCTTGCAATTGCTTTTAAATGCTTTTTACTAATTTCATTATGCAATAGCTTGTGGCAGTCATTCCGAAGTTCAAAACCTAACACGGTCTTTACAGCTTCTCTTATTTCTTTGGGAA
>DATGCI010000255.1:0-53340 GCA_035312185.1 bacterium | reverse complement strand
AAAATCATCAGCTATAGTCTTTTTGCAGTATAAGCACCTATATTATCAGATATTTACCTGCTTGGGTTATTGCTTAATTTTTGAAAACCGATTATTATTGCTGTAATTTCCTCTTTCTATCTTTTCCAGTTCTTTGTATAATTCCTTCTGCTTTTTAGAAGTAGATTCAGGTACATCAATAACAATTCTTACATACTGATCACCACGACTGGAACCATTTAAATGGGGCAGACCCTTATTTTTTAATCTGAGTAATTTGTGAGACTGAACTCCAGCCGGTATATTTAATTTCACATCGCCTTTTAATGTAGGTACTTTCATCTCTTTGCCCAAAGCAGCTTCAGCTGGAGAGACATGTAGCTCAATGAAGATATTATCATCTTTCCTGACAAAATATTTGTGGGGCTCTATCTCAAAGAAGACAACGAGATTACCTCGGGGGCCATTTCTTTCTCCTACATTTCCTTCTCCCCGTATTGTTTTATAATGACCTGTACTAATGCCCGCTGGAATATCAATCTTAATATCTTTCTGTTTTTTAACTCGTCCGGATCCGGAGCATTTTTTACAGGGTTTTTCTGGAATTTTGCCCTGACCATCACAATTAGAACAGGTTTGTACATTGACAACCTGGCCTAGCATTGAGCGCTGAACATTACGCACCTGGCCCTGACCATTACAAACAGGACATGTTTTAAAAGAAGTTCCGGGCTCGGCACCTTTGCCATTACAGGCGCCGCAGGTTTCCATTCTTTTTATTTTAATGTGTTTGGTTGTGCCTTCAGCAGCTTCTTTGAGTGAAAGCGACAATTTTATCTTTAAATCACTGCCCTTTTTGCGATTATTCGAAGAACGGCGAGAACGGGAGCTGCCTCTACGGCTTCCTCCAAAAAAATCTTCAAATCCGCCAAAGCCACCAAAGTCATCCATGAACATTCGTAGCGCATCAGAAATATCAAATCCGCCAAAGCCCTGGCCACTAAAGCCTTGAGCGCCACCAAAACCGCCTCCAGCCTGGCCGCCTTTGACACCGGCATGACCAAACTGATCATATTTGCGACGCTTGTTTTCGTCTGACAAAACCGAGTAGGCTTCTGAAACCTCTTTGAATTTTTCTTCGGCTTCCTCATTATCCGGATTTCTATCCGGATGATATTTCATGGCCTTTTTTCTATAGGCTTTTTTTATCTCATCCTGCGAGGCATCTTTGTCAACACCCAGTACATCATAATAATCTCTTGGCATAAAATATAACTCATTTATTTATTTACTAACGATTACTCTTGCATATCGTAAAACTTTATCTTTGTACAAATATCCCTTTTCGATTTCCTCCAAAACAATGTCAGAATCATGATCTTCACTCTCTTTCGTCATAATAGCATGATGGAGATCGGGATCAAATTCTTCACCAACAGAGTCATACTTTTCTACTCCCAGATTGTTAAGCACATTATGCAGTTTTTTGTGAATCATTTTCAGGCCGCCATTATCTGTATCCTGACCAGAGCTTTGTTCAGTATTATTATTTGAACTGTTTTCTTGATGGATTACAGCTCTATCAATATCATCAAAAACAGGGAGTAACTCTTTGAGGATACTTTTACCTTCGTATTTGAGTCTTTCCTGTTCCTCTTTGCGAGTCCTTTTTTTGTAATTTTTAAATTCAGCAGCTAATCTGGTAAATTTATCATTTAATTTTTCATTTTCAGCGATAACTTCTTCCATTTTTTCTTCCGTCTCCTTAAGTCGGGATTTTAAGTCCTCTTCCGATTCATCTAGATCCTCTTCGACTTCTTGTTTGGACTCCTCTTGATCCTCAACTTCTTGTTTTGTTTCTTTTTGGTTTTCAGAGTTTTCAGTATGCTCTGAATTTTGTTCTTCTTGTATATCTTCGTTCGTTTTGTTTTCTACATTAGATTTTTCTTCGTTCACTTTTTCATCTCCTATTTATTTTTTGCAGTTAATAATGAGCTTTTTCTTTCCCTGCAATTTTAATACCAGATAAATTAACAAAAATATATCAGTCTATTTAGGTATTTTTTTTACATATTGTCTTCAATTAATTCAGACATATTGTCTCATTCTTTCTACTTTTCAATTTATTTAATCATTAGCATAGCTAAATACAAAATAAATGAAAATTATCCCGTTTACAATTGTAAATATTAAAATGAGTATAATTTTTCTGTGTAAAAATTATAGAGAAAAAACTCCTCCTTTATATGACAATAAGGGGCCTGTATTCATTAATTGGATAAATTCAATAAACAATTTTTTTCTCCAGTATTTTGTAACTTTTTTACAGGCCCTTAATCTAAAACTGTTGTTTGTTTGTAATCATTACAATTATAAAATTTGGAGGATAAAATGAAAGAAGAAAGATACCCCTTAGGTCAAAAAGAAATAAAATGGACTTCAACGAAATGGCTATCTGAGCATATTGATGATGACGATTTTATGATTTTAGACGTGCAACCTGATATTCACGATTACGTAAAAGCACACATTCCAGGTGCTGTTTATTTTAACCCAAAGCTTTTTAGGGTTCCTAAAAATGGAACGCCTGGTAAGTGGATTCCAGAAGAAGCAGCCCGGGCTGTGTTTCGACGTGTTGGCCTGGATCCGGAGAAGCCCGTAGTTGTTTACACAGGAACTGGACTTTTCCGAGGTTGGGGCGACGGCTTGGAACAGACAATGGTTGCCTATTCATTGAAACGTTTTGGTCACAAAAATATTTATATCCTTGATGGTGGACTAGACAAATGGTTGGAAGAAGATCGGCCCGTTTCCAAAGAATTTCCAAAAGTTCAGGAGTCTGACTTTAAAGCAGAAGTTCAAGACGAACTTTTTGTTGATTATGAAGATTTCAAAAAAATTAAAGACAATGATGCTACTATTGTCCTTGATGCTCGCCCGGAAAATATCTATCAAGGTCAGGGGCCCTGGATCAAGCCTGGTCATATTCCCGGTGCTGTGAATCTACCATGGAAATCTTTAATGAGTGATGATAATTCTCGCTTATTAAAAGATGAAGACGAAATCAAAACAGTCCTGAAAGAAAAAAATATAACCAAAGATAAAACCATAGTCTGCTCCTGCGGTACAGGCCGTGAAGCAACAAACGAATATGTCCTATTCAAACATCTTCTCAATTATCCTGATGTAAAATTATACGAAGGATCTTTCACAGAATGGAGTTCATATCCCGATAATCCAACAGTAACAGGAAAAGATCCTCGTTAGATTTGTCCCTCGAGCCCCCTAAACCCCATAGGTATTTTTTATATCTATGGGGTTTTTTTATAAATAACTTGGAGCCAATGATTTATATTTTATAAAAGTAGATCGACAGATGTACTTAATAGTTGGATGTTTTATTTTGTAATTTTTTAAAATGGAAAGCGAGCTAGGAGAATTGATTTGGGAGTAGATAAAGAGGGATGCAATTGTCGAACTTATTTATTTTTCTGGGTTTTTTTGCCAGCTTCGACCATACTGAATATTATATTTTTTTAAGCGGTGTCTTAATGTATTAGGGTGCATTTGTAGAATTTGAGCTGCTCCCTGGTCACCTTCAATTTGACCTTGAGTACGATCAACAACTTTTTGTAAATACTTTTTAATATAACTCTCCAGATCAGGCCAGTAATCTTTATTAGTAAGATCAAATATTATTTTTTCTTTTTTACTTTGGTATAATTGAGCGAATATAAGCGGTCCAGATGGATTATCAAGGATTTCCTTTTGCAGAATTGCTTTAAATTCCATCAAATTTCCTGGCCAATCATATTCCATCAAGTTTTTTAAGCCTTGTGAACTAGTTTTTGGCTCTGATTCCAGGCCAATTGCCGAACTTATTTTTTTTGTATAATGCTCCAATAAATTGGGAATATCGATAGTCCGATCTTTTAACGGAGGAATTTCAATATTGTATTTACCAGCAAACTCTCTAAATTCTTCACTTACTTTAGGATTATTGCTAAAAGTACAAATGAGCCTGATATCCAAAGGTTTTTCTGAAAAATTCGATAAATGCTTAAGACTGCCATTTCTCAAAGTTACTAATACTCGTTTTTTATTTGCTTCATCCAAATGATCTATATAATTCATAAAAATTGTTCCCTGTCGCCCATATTCTAAGAGTCCAATTTCAGAAGAGTTTGATCTGCCAAATAATTTTATAAATGCTTCCTTACTGTCATGGACACTACAGTTAAAACTTAGAAAAAGATTATTACTGCGCCATGAATTTTGGTGAATATGATGAGCCAAAGCCTTTTTCTCAACTCCGATTTTACCTTCTATCAAAATAGGAACATTGCGATTGTAAAGTGGCCGTAGATCTCGATCGACTGATTTCAAGCCGGAATTAAGCCCGATTAATTTATCCGGAGTCACTTTTTCCTGTAAGAATTGTTTTGTATCCCTTGTATATTTCAAATCTTCATAAAGAGAATAATACTGGAGTCCACTTTCAATTTTACTATAGAATAGGTTTTGAACATTTTTTAGCAATTCAAGATTTTGCTTTTTATATTGATTGAGCCCTTTAGTCTGTAGTATAAGTATTATTTCCATTCTATCTGTCCGTTTAGTTGCCATCACTATAGATGAGAATCCTGATTTAAACTGGTTGGATAGTTTCTTTATAAAGCTATTTTTACTGGGATTATTGATTAGAGCAATTTTTTTTGTTTTTGTATCTAGAAAAGTGAAATTAGGAAGATTGTACACAGAGATGTTGCTATTAAATTTTGAATTTTGCGCAGAAATATGGGCAATTTGTTTGATCTGATCACTGTCATGAGGATTCAAATAAATATTAAGACTATCAAGGGGCATATACTGCTGGATAAAATGAAAACATTCCCAGAATGCCTGGCCTGGTTGTAGTTCACCCATTAATTTTGTGGCAATTTCCTGGTAAAATTTTGTTTTACTAACCATAGCCTACCTGCTTTATTATGCAATCATTGAAACTACATTTTCAACTACCACAACAAACTACTACATTTAGTAGTTATATGCAAGCAAGTTCTGCTATTAACAGGATCTTATTCAGGCATTTTAAATTTGGGTGAGCTAAAGTTTGAAATAGACTGGCAACATTTATCGAAAAATATTTTTTCAGTCACTATTAAATAAATAGTTCGAAATTTAATAGAGCCTAACCAGGCAAATGATATAATTAACAATCCTGGCAATTCAGAATGCCAGAACCATTATAGAATATAACTACTATTTTTAGTAGAAAGAAGGATGATACCAGATTTCCATTTATTATTTTTGTTCCCCATTACTGAAAAAAAGTAATTTCTATCTTGTACTGAAACATAAAATTTTTCTTTAAAGATTTTTTTATCTATAATTGAGCATAAGCCAGGCTTTTTAGCTCTGAAAATACTGATGAACAATTTCATTAACCTATTAATCACCAAATATGGTAGCCAAAATCCAGCAACTGGTAGATTCAATCAGAAAATAATAATATTTAAGATCTATTAGAAGTAATCATCGATTTATTAACCTGGATTAGCACTCATCATCAAAAAAATTTATATGCGGCTTCAACATCTATAACCTCCTAACCATGCAAAGAGGGCGGGATTGCCCATTACTACCATATTTAGTATCATGATAAGTGAATAAATCTCTCTTTAAAAACAATATTTATGCTCGCGAATTAATACCCCAACATATGATAAAAAAATGCCAGGAGTAATTACAGAAAACAGTTTGCCCCATTCGCTTTCGGAATTACTCCTGACTTGACATTCCTTTTAACTAGCCCAAGGAGGAAATTTGAGAAACCATTTATCAGAAAATTATCTAGACCAGCCTAGGAAAACACACTTAACTACCATATTTAGTAGCGACTTTATCATAATCCCAACACTCTGCCAGTATTTGATCTCTTTATTTGTCATAAAAATCATAATATTAGGCATAAATTTGAGCGCTATGGTTATCTATATCAATATTTTCGAATAGTAAACCCTAGGCTGCATCAAAAAAGAGGCTCATAATGGAAATATGGAAGTTTTATGAACAGCTTTTTAGCGTTTTACTCTGGCTTCGCCTTCCCAGATGCTCCAGATCTGATCTTCATTAGCAGGTTGTGAATAATCGGTCAGCAAAGTTGTTACCAGAGCACCATTGGCCCAGCCAAATTGAACCCATTTTTCCGGTTCCCAGCCATTCAGGACAGCGTACAACATACCGCCAACAAATCCATCTCCGCCGCCAATTCGATCGAGCACTGTTATCTGTCTTGGCTCCACAATATGCCAGTTATCACCTTCTGACATGATCGCGCCCCACATATGACTATTAGCATTAACAACTTCTCGAAGTGTATTGGCAAAAACAGTCGCGTTGGGAAATTCCTTTTTGGCTCTATTGATCATCCCTTTAAAACCTTCAATCTTATCAGCCAGGTTTTTCCCGCCGGCTTCAGGGCCTTTCAATCCCAGGCAGAGCTGAAAATCTTCCTCATTACCAACTAGAATATCGGACATTTCAGCGATCTCCAGAAAATTCTGGCGCAATTCTTCCTCACGATTTTTCCAGAATGAAGCCCTATAATTAAGATCAAAGGATATCCTGGTACCATATTTTTTGGCTGCCCGAGCAATATCAAGACAAAATTGAGCTGTTGCCGGTGAAAGCGCGGCGATCAAACCTGATAAATGTACAATTTGGACGCCTTCTTCACCAAAAATTCTATCAAGATCAAAATCATCAGCATCAATTGAGCGGGCTACTTCGCCGGCTCGATCATTAGTAACCTGCGGCCCACGTGAACCATAGCCACTATCAGCAATATTGATCTGATGGCGGTTGCCCCAGGGGCCGCCTTTTTCCACTTCCGATGCTTCATAATCCATATGTCTGCGTCCCAGATCATCCTTAATAAATCTTGCAATCGGATTATCTTTTACAAAAGCGGTCAATACTTTGACCGGAAGCCCCAAAAAGGACGACACGCTGGCCACATTAGATTCAGCACTGGTTGCCTGCATTGTATATTTTGTACTTAGATGAACAGGCTGACCATTTTCAGGCGTTATTCTCAAGCCCATACTGGTCGGCACCAACAATGAATAATCACAATCTTCTCTTAATTTAATAGACATGTTTGCCTCCTTTAAATTTAATTTCAATTTTACTTATCTTTTGGGATAATTGTCTAAATCAATCGATTTTTATCCCGAATACATCCATTTTCCCTATCTTTTATTTTTACAAATAATTTGTATTTTTTTTAATTCACAAATTTGATTTCATGGATAAATTCTATAAATATTCACCTCTTTATATCATTTATAAACAGTCATTTAATTCTACAGGATTTGCAAATTTTCAACTCTGATGGTACGACAATTTGCTCGGCCTGATTATCTTGATTTTCAATTTTACGGAGTAATAGTTCTAGAGCCTGACGGCCAATCTCATCAGCTGGTTGATTCACATAGGTCATCGCAGACGATAAATAACGATTATATTTACCTACACCAAAACATACAACTTCGAGTTCCTCTGGAATTGAAATTTGCAATTCTTTAGCTGCTGTATAGATTCCAAGGGCAACAGGAAAGGTGAAAGCATATATAATTTCCGGCAATTCTACCTGTGAAACCAGCTTTTTTAATCCCTTATAACCGGCTTTTTCATTAATTCCGCCATGCACGATCCATTCTTTTCTAATTTCAATATCATGTTCCTGCATAGCATCCCGGAATCCCTTCTCCCTCTCTCGTCCAACATTTAGGTGCTTATAACCGGTGAAATGAGCAATTTTATTATAACCCGATTTTATGCAATGTTCAATTAATTGATAAGAAGCCTCACGATCATTGGTGATCACATAATTATCCGAACTATTATCAAAAACTCGGTCAAAGAAAACCAGAGGTAGAGACCGTTTGCGAATAACTTCAAAATCGTTATCATTTGCTGTATTTTCAGTAATAGATGCTAAAATCCCATCTACTTTCATCGATAATAGAGTCTGGATATGTTTGCGTTCATGTTGTGGATTTTCCTGGGAAACAGTCATAATAATATCGTAATCTTTTTTATAAGCTGTTTTATAGATAGCCTCAATACAATTAGAATAAAAATGATGAGCAATTTTGGGTACTAGCAGACCGATGGTGTGCGATTTTTTAGAAGAAAGGTTTCGTGCAATATAATTGGGCACGTATCCCAATTCATCGGCTATTTTTTTCACCTTGTCTTTCATATTATCGCTAATATCGGGATGGTTACGAAGGGCTTTGGACACAGTTACCCTGGAGACATTCAATTTTTCTGCTATATCACTGAGTGTAATAGCTTCACCAGCCACACTCGGCCTCCTAATAATCGTTTACTTTATCGGTTAAGTTAGTTAATTTCAATCAAAAATGCAGTAAAATATTATAAAAAATATAAGTATATAAAAAATCTAGTGAAATTTTTCGCTATAACATCCATTATAAACAAAAAAAATACCAAAAAATTGAGATAAAACTTGACTTATGAACCATAGTTCATTATATTTGTTTTGAACAATAGTTCATTATGGAGGTCACATGCCGAGACCAAGAAAAAATCGTAAAGTAGAAGCGCCCCCCAAAATCAAAGGGATGAAGCCGATTGGAGTTCCCGGTCGTATGCTGGAAAAGATCATCCTCTCGATTGACGAATATGAAGCAATTCGTCTGGCAGATTACAAAGGCTATTCTCACAAAAAAGCATCCAAGGTAATGGATATTTCTCGACCTACATTCACACGCCTTGTAGATGGAGCCCGCAAAAAGATCGCCGAGTCTATTATTGGTGTCAAAGATCTTTTAATAGAGGGCGGTTCATTCTCTTTTCAGCATCATTTGATTAGATGTTTGAGCTGTGGGGACGTTTCCTCATCTAATATTGAAGATGTTGTACCGACTAATTGTCCGGAATGTGATTCCCCGGAGGTAGTTGACCTCAATAGTTGGTTTAACCCTCGGGGTAAACGTAGAGGTAAAAAGAGAAGAGGCCCCCGTGGTCCAGAATCAAATAAAACTAATCAAAAACGAGGTAATTTATGAAAATAGCAATTGCAACTAATAATGGTCAGGTAGCTCAACATTTTGGTCGCTGTCCGAAGTACACTATAGTTGAGATAAAAGATGAACAGGTCAAGAATAAGGAAATAGTTGGTAATCCAGGGCATGCACCTGGTGCTCTGCCAAAATTTCTGAATAGCAAAGATTGCCAATTAATAATTGCCGGTGGAATGGGAAGAAAAGCTCAAGGTCTTTTCAAAGAATTTAATATTGATTGGATAATCGGTGTTCAAGGTGATGTTGATTGTGTTATTGAAGACTACATCAATGGTAAACTCGAATCCGGTGAAAGTCTTTGTGTTCGAGGAGAAGGCAAGGGTGATGGACGTCATCGTCATCATGCTTAGCACTGAAATCAATTTTATGAATTTTAATTATCAAAATATCAAAATTACAGAAAATCCCGAAAATCGGGAGTCTGGTAAATTTGTGAATATAAGCAAAAGCTAATGAAAAAAGGAGGTTCATTATGCCTAGAGGAGATCGTACAGGACCTGATGGCTTCGGCCCTATGACAGGTCGAGGTTTAGGTTATTGCGCAGGATACGCCACTCCGGGTTACACAAAAGGTGTTCCCCGTGGTGGAGCAGGTTATGGTCGTGGTTTTGGGCGTGGTCCAGGCCGCGGTTATGGTTTTGGTAGAGGCTATGGTTTTGGCTGGAGGTCCGCTCCAGTAAACCAGACAGCCCCTGTAACCAATCCTGCACCAGCCTATCAAAGTAAAGAGCAAGAAGTAAAAGCTCTGAAAGATCAGGCTGAGCAGTTAAAAGCCAATCTGGAAAATATCAATAATCGTATTCAGGAACTGGAAGAAGAGTAAAAGAGATCCGGGGAAGTTCCCCGTTGGGCTTTCCCGGCTCTTCACTTTTCCAAGGAGATTTTATGTACACCTATGGTCCCGTGCCTTCCCGAAGACTTGGTAAATCAATCGGAGTAAGCCCGATCCCTGCGAAAACCTGTAGTTATTCCTGTGTATATTGTCAACTAGGTCGCACTGACAAATTCACAGTTGATCGAAAAAGTTTTTTTGACCCTCAAAAAATCTTCTCAGAACTACAAGAGAGGGTCCTTAATTCTAATGCCGATTATATTACTTTTGTTGGTGATGGCGAGCCTACATTAAATAGTGATTTAGGATGGTTAATCAACCAGAGTAAAGAAAATTTTGACCTTCCTGTAGCAGTAATAACAAATGGCTCTCTATTATACAGAGAAGATGTCCAAAAAGATCTTCAAAACGCGAACCTTGTTATGCCTTCTATTGATGCAGGGCAGGAGACTGTATTCAAGAGAATTAACAGGCCACACAAAGAGTTGGATTTCAACACTATAGTCCAGGGAACAATTGATTTCAGCAAAAATTTTAAAGGGCAGGTGTGGACAGAAACTATGCTTGTAAAAGGATACAACGATAATAAAGAAGAGTTGAAAAGAATAAAAGCCATTATCGAAAAAATTGCCCCAGAGAAATCTTTTATAATGTCACCAACTCGTCCTCCTGCTGAAGATGTGGATCCACCAGAACCAGGTATCTATCTATATGCTCAGAAACTTATTAGCGGTTCCCGGGCAATCGCCTATCATGAAACCGGCAATTTCAATATTAGTAAATATAAAGACACTCAAGAAGCTATTAGTGAAATCACAGCTCGCCATCCTTTACGTAGAGAACAGGCTCAATGGATTGCTGAGCAATTTGACGAAAAAGCGGAGCTGAAAAATTTAATTGACCAGGGTAAATTTTTTATCAAACAATATTCGGGGTCAAAATATATTTTACCACAGAAATTATTCAAAGGGTAAAAATATGAAAATTACAATAATTTATGACAACACTACTTTGAGCAAGGAGCTCAAATCCGACTGGGGCTTCGCCGCTCTGGTCGAAACCAATGGATGCAACATTCTATTTGACACCGGTTCAAATGGCAAAATATTAATGGAAAACATGGCAAAACTAGAAATAAATCCCGAATGTGTTGACGAAATTTTCCTCTCTCATAATCACTATGATCACGTAGGCGGCTTATCAGCGTTTCTAAATAAAAATAATGATGTTGTTGTATATTCTCCCCCATCATTAAGGGGTATAAAAAATGTAAAAGAACTCCAATATATAGAGAAAGCCAGTAAACTTCACAAAAATATTTACTCTACTGGTGAATTAAAAAACATCGAGCAATCACTAATAATGCAGACTGAAAAAGGCCTGGTCGTCATTGTTGGATGTTCTCACCCGGGTATTGAGAATATACTTGAAGTTGCTAGTTCTTATGGAGATGTGTATGCTCTGATTGGTGGCTTTCATGGATTTAATCAATACGAAGTATTAAACGGGATTCAGATGATTTGTCCGACTCACTGTACTCAGCACATTGCAGAGATAAAAAACCGATATACAGATCAGTATATACAGGGTGGTGCTGGCGCCAAAATCGAAATATGAATAGGAGACAAGATGCCATTTTATGAATACAGATGTCTAGAATGTGGTTATACATTTTCTAAAAAGCAAAACATAAGGGATGACTCCTATCCAGAGTGTCCCAGTTGCCACGGTACCACAAAAAGAGTGATAAAAAGCCCGGCCCTAGTATTTAAAGGTCAGGGCTTTTATGCAACCGATTACCAGAACAATTCATCAAGAAATCCTCACCCCGGAAAAAAACGGGATAACTAATCTAAAGGAGTCAAAATGTTATTAAAATCCTTCAATCATGCCCTCATGATAACCAGTTTTGTCTTTGTTATGATGCTAATTATCGAATATATCAATATTCAAACACAGGGTGTTTGGCATGATTCACTACAGAAAAGTAAGTGGAAGCAATATTTTCTAGGCGCCTTTTTAGGAATTATCCCGGGTTGTTTGGGAGCGTTTACAGCAGTTGCTCTATTTTCCCATGGAGTAATAAGTTTCGGTGCAGTCGTTGCAGCAATGATTGCTACAAGTGGAGACGAAACTTTTGTTATGCTGGCAATGATTCCTGAAAAAGCCTTTATTATTATTGGAATCCTTTTTGTTGTTGGGATAATTTTCGGAATTCTGAGCGATAAATTTCTTTCAATTGGCACCGGTCGTAGACGCCTTGAACTTCACCAAGAAGAAATGTGCGACTGTTTTCCAACTCAGGAAATTCCAGATCAAATAAAAAGCCTATCTTTGCAAAGAGGCGTTCTTATTCTGTTGACTTTACTATTATTTTTTGGGATAATTTTCGGAAAGTTGGGCCCTCAGATCTGGGATTGGAAGAGAATCACATTTTTGGTTTTAAGTTCTATCTCTCTTTTTATAGTTGTCACTGTTCCAGAACATTTTCTTGAGAAGCATCTCTGGGAGCACGTTGTTAAAAAACACGTTCCCCAGATTTTTTTATGGACCTTTGGAGCGCTTCTGGTTCTCAATTTGCTTACTGCTCATATTGATTTGAAGCAAGTTATCGACTCCAATCAATATATTGTACTCCTGGTAGCCGTACTAGTAGGCTTGATACCTCAATCGGGGCCTCATCTAATCTTTGTCACCTTTTTTGCCGAAGGTGTATTACCTTTTTCAATTTTATTGGCCAGCTCAATTGTCCAGGACGGACATGGTATGCTTCCTATGCTGGCAGAATCACGTAAAAATTTCATTAATGTTAAAATAATTAATCTTGTCGCTGGCTTAATAATTGGTGGGGCCGGACTTTTATTACACAACCTATTTTAAAAAGGAGTATTATGTTTGGACACATTGGAATAACTATCAATAATAAAGTAGATATTCAAAATTTCTATAAAGACATTCTTGGGATGCAGGAAATCAAGGAATTCAAAATCCCAACCAAAATTTCCAAAAAGATATTTAAACTGGAGAAAAACACATCTATTGTCGTATTAGCCAAAGATAACTTTGTTTTAGAGCTATTCTATTGTCAGGAGAAGGTTACTCCGGTTTATAATCACATTGCCATTTATCAAAACAACAGAATGGCTTTTGTAGATCGTGTGGAAGAAAAAGGCTACCCGGTTCATATTATTTCCCGGGAAAATAAAAAAGACCTTATTTTTGTTGAAGATCATTCCGGTAACAAAATTGAAATTTCAGAATATCCGGACTAAATAAGATTGCTTAAACCTATATGTTTTATTCACTTGAATTTTTCTATAAAGAAAATGAACGGAGTAAGATTTTGGAAGAACAAGTTCGATTTGATAATCCACAGCAGCGGCATCAAAAAAACAAATCAAATTATTATCAATTCAGCTTATACTAAAATCGAAAACTGAGTCAAGGAGAGCAAATTAATGAAAACCTATCTTGATTGTATTCCCTGTTTTATGGAACAGGCCCTAAGAGTTGGTCGGTTATCAACAGAAGATGAATCTAGAGTAAAAGATATTCTAGATAATGTTGGAGAAATGATTCGTGGCATTCCCATGGAGAGCAGTCCACCTGAGATCGCCTTGCACATGTATGAAAGAATTAAAAAAGTCAGTGGCAATCCCGATCCCTTTGCTGCTAATAAAAAAGAACATATTGAAAAAGCCACTAAACTCTATCCTCATATGAAAGAAATTCTGGATGAATCTGATGACCGCCTCCTGGACGCTGTTAAACTGGCTATTGCAGGAAATATAATAGATCTGGGTGCCACTAAAACCTTCAATATTGAGGAAGATATTCTAAAATCCTTGCACCAGGATCTATATATTAATCATTTTGAAACTTTCAAGAAATATATCAAGGAAAGCAATAATATTCTTTATCTCGGGGATAATGCCGGTGAAGCAGTTTTTGATAAACTTCTTATTGAAGAAATTGATACACCGGTCACTTTTGCTGTTCGCGAGAAACCCGTAATAAATGACATTACCAAAAAAGAAGCATCTACGGTTGGGATAGATAAAGTTGCCCGGGTGATTTCATCAGGAACATCTGCTCCGGGAACAGTCCTAGAAACCTGTAATGATAAATTTTTAGAACTCTTTGATAATGCCGACATGATCATCAGTAAGGGGCAGGGCAATTACGAGGCTCTCTCGGCAATAGATCGTCCAATTTTCTTTTTATTAAAAGCTAAATGTGAGGTGATTGCCAGGGATATTGGAGTCCCAGAAGGTTCTTTAATCCTTATAGATAATGAGAAAAGAGTATAGCTCATTTTATGACAGGTAAGGCTATGAAACAGATAAAAATATCAGAGGAAAAATGGGAACATTGTCCCTATTGCGATGATTCGGGAACAATTGTAGAATTTCGCACCATGGTAAAGCCAATGTATGATGCTCATGGTAAAAAGAAGCCAGTTGAGACTCCGGAACCGGAAGCAAATTATCGTCGCTGCGGCTGGTGTCATCAAAACCCCCGGAGTGTCTATAATCAAAGAAAGCTATTGCAAGAAGAGAATTCATGATTTATTATCTATTTAATATCATTTTCCATTGGGATTTTAACAGAGAAATTCTCTATGAAAAGAATGCAATAATTCAGGAGCGAAAGAATAAAACTTAGTTTTAGAATACTAACACCAATAAGTACCAATGACTTTAGAAGAATTAAACAAAAAAATAAGAAGTTGCACAAAATGTCGATTGCATAAGACCAGGCAACACGCTCTTGTTGGAGAAGGCAATCCTGAAGCAAGATTATTTTTGATACCCCAGGCTCCAGGGGAAATGGAGGATGAACAGGATGCCATGTTTGTCGGCCCCTCCGGACAAATTTTTCGCGAATTGATTCAGAAAGCAGAATTAAGCTGGAATGATTTTTATATCACTAATCTAATAAAGTGCATGTTACCAGGCTGTCGTAAGCCCAAACAGGATGAAATCGAAAGCTGCAGCAAATATTTAATGCAAGAAATAGAACTAACCAGGCCCGATATTTTGGTTCCCCTGGGTTATTATGCAACTAAATTTATCTTTGATGAATATGGAATAATAAACGACCTTCCCAAAAACAATTTTAAAGATCATATTGCAGAATTGATTGTGGCAGACGATATCAAAATTTTTCCCTTATCCCATCCTGCTACGCCTCTTTATCAGCCTGAATTGCAAGGGAATCTGGAAGCTAGCTACGTCCGATTAAAAATTCTCAAAAAACAATGTAAATGGTATCCAGTCTGCCCCATAAAAAGATATACAGAGCAGGGCCGCCTGGATAGAAAATGGTCAGAACTTTATTGCAAAGGTAACTGGCAAAAATGCCAGCGCTATAAAATGGAAGAATCAGGCCGCTATCATCCTGATTATATGTTGCCTGATGGTAGTGAAGCTGAACATTTAAAACCTTAAAATCAGGAGGTTGAAATGCAAAAAACTGATAGATTATTAAAAGACCTCGAAATACATAGAAAGCGCAAAGACGAATTTTTCAAAACCAATTCGTCCTCCCCGATACCTCTGGATGAGCGAGCGAATTTCAAAGGGCTGGAATATTATCCGCTCAATAATGATCTTCGCATTATTTTGGAACTCGATGAACTCAAAGATAAGGAACCAATCGAAGTCAATGATACAGCAGGTAACATTCGCGACATGTTGATCTGGGGCAAGTTCCATTTTCGGGTAAATGGAAAGCAGTGCACACTGGAAGCTTACAAAAGCAGAGTTGGTGAAGACCGGCTTTTCATTCCTTATAAAGATAAGACCAATGATAAAGAAAGTTATGGAGCTGGTCGTTATATGGATCTTTATTATGGGGAACATCAAACTGAAGCCGGAAAATGGATTCTTGACTTTAATTATGCAACACTCCCCTGGTGCGCTTTCAATGAAAACTACGCCTGCCCTTTTGTTCCTCCTGCTAATTGGCTGGAAGTAGAAATTCAAGCCGGAGAGAAAAACTACAAAAAATCGAAGAACATTAAATAAAGAGGCTCATTATGGCAAAAGTAAAAGTTAACCCGGAAACCTGTATAGGATGTAATATTTGCGTGAACACCTGTCCTCAGGGTTTTGAAATGGATGGCATGAAAGCCAAAGTCAAAGACCCTGAAGCCGCCTGTATTGAAGCGGCAGCGCAAGCCTGTCCTGTTGATGCGATCATTGTAGAAAATGATAGCGCGACCAGAACTACTCAAACTGCGGGAGCTGCCGGATCTCAGAGAAATGCTGGTAGTCGCAGTATGGGAACAGGTCAGGGTGGCGGTCGTGGAGGCAGCGGTCAGGGACCTGGAGCCGGAAGTGGCCCGGGCGGATATTGTGTATGTCCTGATTGCGGACATCGGGAGCCCCATCGACGCGGTCAGCCCTGTTTTGAGATTAGATGCCCGCAATGTAACACAACAATGGTCAGAGAAAGATAATATAGCTGATATTTAGACAACATCATTAAATGAATAGGATAGACCGATTGCTATGAAACTGACCCAGAAAATATCGAAAAACAACTATTATTCCTTTTTATGGCACGCTACTTTGTTAGCATTGGCCAAAAATTTTATGGATATTGATACTGTAATTCCCGCCATGATGGTTGATGCTGGAGGGTCTTCCCTTCATATTGGAATATTGACAGCAATCATGATCGGTGGTGGTAAATTGGCCCAGCTGGTTTTTGCCCCCTCATTGAGCAATAAACGCTTTAAAAAAAGATACCTGCTAATTGGTATAAATACTCGAATAGTAGCATTGTTTGGAATGGCCCTGCTTTTTATTTTTTCTGATCTTATTGCTAATGGTCTGGTAATTCTTGCTATTTTCCTTCTCATTTTTATCTTTTCAGTTAGTGGTGGTTTTGCCAATATTAATTACACTGATATTTTGGGTAAATCCATATTGGAAGAGCGACGCAAGCACTTCTTTTCTATTAAGCAGGTCGCCTCCAGTTTGGGCATCCTTGTCTCAGCCTATTTTGCACGGCGGATTCTGCGCACCCATTCCTATCCGGATAATTATTCCTATTTATTTATTATCGCTGGTGTTTTGCTAGGCCTGGCCTCGCTAGGTTTCTGGAAGATAAAAGAGGTTGCAGCCGAACATCTAAAAATCAGTAATATCAAGGCTTTCTTTCAGGTCACCCTTCAGGAATTCAAAAACAATAAAAGACTTCCCAGTTATTTAATGATCCTTAATACTCAGGGCCTGACTCTGATTCTTCTGCCTTTTCTCATTTTATATGCCAAACAAACATTTGGTGCTGATACCCACAATATTGGTAACTATCTACTTTTAAAAGTTATCGGCGGAGTAGTCACCGGCAGTATAATGTTCTATTATGCTAAAAAATTGCGCTATCATTATCTTCTTTATATAACCACTTTTCTGGCTGTTTTTATTCCGCTTTTATTGCTCATTTTTCCAGGTGCTGTTCTGTTTCCCTATATATTTTTAGGAGGTGGAATTGTGTATGCTTTTCATAGAGTTGTGATCAGCGGAATTTTGCTGGAAGTGACCACTAACAAAAATCGAGCGCTTTATACAGGTTTAACAGGTGCTGGAAATATTCTGCCGGTAATTTTTCCATTAATCGGAGGATGGTTAATCGATCAGTTTAGCTTTCGGATATTTTTTCTAATTGTAATCTTTTTAATTTTTAGTTCATTGTATTTCATCTATCAGCTGAACTGTCAAAAATAGAAAAAATGAAATGGTTGGAAATATTTATAAATTGAAAAATTACAGGAAATCCTTACTAAACATTGTTTTCAATTGCAAATTGGAAACAGATAAAGGAAGGAGTAAAAATGGTAGAAGTTAACAAGATCACTGAAAACCAATACAGAGTAATGGTAACCGAAGATAGTGGTTATTCTGATCACATCGTGATTCTGGAGCCCGAATGTTACCAGGATTTGACTGAAGGCAAGATTTCCAAAAAAGAACTCATTGAGAAGTCCTTTGAATTCCTCCTGGAAAGAGAATCCAAAGAATCAATTTTGTCAAAATTCAAATTAAAACAGATTGGTAATTATTTTCCTGATTTCAATAAGGAAATTAAAAAATACTGGGAATAAGAGTAAATTGCGAAGAGTAAAATCGGAAAGCAACTAAAAGAGACCAGAAATTTTAAGGAGCACCTATGGCAAAATTATATCCTGACTCAGAAGTTGAACTCACGCCCTGGCTTGCCAGGCATTACGATGTATTGCTGAATATTGCAACTCTGGGAATATATCCATTTTTCATTCGCCGAACTATTGCGATGATGGATATTTCTCCTGAAGATAAGATTCTAGACCTTGGAGCCGGAACTGGCCGTAATGCATTATTAATGCAAAAATATCTTTCCGAGGAGGGTCAGATCACCGCTCTTGATATTGGAGCAGAGATGATAGAACAATTCAAAGAAAAAACCCGGCAATTTCCCAATATGGAGATCCACAATCAACGCATTGATAAACCGCTGGAATATGAACAGGAATTTGACAAAGTCTTCATTTCATTTGTTTTACATGGATTCCCTCATCAGGTCAGACAGCGAATTATAGAGAATGCTTATAAAGCCTTGAAACCTGGAGGTACTTTTTTCATCCTTGACTACAATGAATTTGACCTGGATTCTAAGCCCTTTATTGTCCGATACCCTTTTAAACTTCTAGAGTGTCCCTATGCTTTTGATTACATCGATAAAAATTGGAAAGAAATATTGTCGCAGACAGGTTTTCAGAGTTTCAGTGAAAATTTATTCCTGTTTAAATACGTAAGATTATTAGGAGCAACAAAATAAAATATATCATGGCGTAAGGAGAGGTGGCTGTAAGATGGGTTTCAAATCGAGGGACACCATCCAGTCTAATTAGAAAGTTTGAGTAGATTAATGAAAGTATGGGAGGAACAAATGTTAGAATTAAAGAATCAATTCATCCTGGCGCCAATCAAACTTGGTTACAGTAAAGATGGAAAGATCAATCAACGCCACCTCAATTTTTATGAAGAGAGAGGAGAGCATCTAGGTGCTGTGACTCCCGAGCCTTTTTTTCTTGATAAAGGTTTACGGGAAATTCCAACGCAATTAGGAATTGATAATGATGACAAAATTCCTGGACTGCAAAAATTAACCGCTCTTTTACATGAGCAGGGCACAAAAGTAATTGCCCATCTAAATCACCCAGGTCGGATGGCAAATCCTAAAATTCCCGGCAATTACCATGTTTCTTCAACTGACAAAGCCTGTGAAAATGGCGGTGCTACTCCTGAAAAACTGGATACCAAAGGTATGCAAGGAGTGGTCAATCTTTTCACTAAAGCTGCCAAAAGAGCAGAAAAAGCTGATTTTGATTTTGTTGAACTTCAATTTGGCCACGGCTACCTTCTGGCTCAATTTCTATCTCCCCAGGTCAATGATAGAGATGATCAATATGGAGGCAATTTTGAAAACAGAATAAAATTTCCGATTCAGGTTCTAGAAGCAGTCAAAAATAGTGTTGATATACCTGTAATTGCCCGTTTAAGTGGTGATGAAATGATTGATGATGGTATTAGACTCAAGGACATGGTCAAATTTTCAAAAATTTTAGCAAATCAAGGAATCGAAGCAATTCATGTTTCAGCCGGAACTGTTTGCTCAACACCGCCCTGGTATTTTCAGCATATGTTCGTTCCCAAAGGTAAAACCTGGAATATGGCCAGTGAAATTAAAAAATTTGTTGATGTGCCGGTGATTGCTGTTGGAAAAATTAATGCCAGTGAAGACATACAGAAGATTCGCTATGAAGGCATGGCCGATTATATGGCAATTGGAAGAGCACTGCTGGCCGATCCGGACTTTGTTGGTAAATATCTTCAGAAAGTAGATGGGCCTTTTCGCCCTTGTCTGGCTTGCTCAGAGGGTTGCCTGGGTGGCGTGAAAGGTGGCAAAGGATTGCACTGCGTTGTCAATCCCAGAGTTGGTGAAATCCTGCCTGAACCTGAACTAACTGAAGACAAGAAAAAATATGCGATTGTTGGAGGAGGTTTGGCCGGAATGGAAGCCGCACTTACTCTTGATACAATTGGACACGATGTCGTCCTTTATGAAAAAGAGAAACTGGGCGGACAATTTAATCTTGCTCATTTACCACCAAAAAAAGAGAGCCTGAAAAGAATCATTGACTACTACAGAGAAGAAATAGAAAACCGGAATATTGAAGTGCATTGTGAAGAAGCAACACGAGAAGACCTCATGAATAATGGATTTTCTAAGATTATTCTGGCAACTGGAGCCGTTCCTGCAGTACCACCTATCGAAGGCCTGGACGAATATTATTGGGCTGATTTTCTGCTCGAGAAAAATTTGCCAAAAGATCAGCGTATTTTGATAATTGGTGGAGGATTGATCGGAATAGAAATGGCTTCAAAATTGACCGATAATGGCAATGAGGTAATTATTGTAGAAATGCTGGAAAGCGTGGCTGAGGGCATGGAAATGATTGAAAAGGCTCTGACTATGAAAAAATTAAAAAACAATCAGGTCAAAATTCTGACTAATCATCGGGTGGTAAAAATAAAAAACACAACTGCCGAACTTGAAGTTGATGAAGATGAAAAAATTAAAACTAAAAAGATAGAAAATATAGATAATATAATTCTGGCAGCCGGTATGAAATCCTATGATCCTCTTTCCGATGAGCTGGAAGATCAGATTGATTATCAATTTGCAGGTGATGCCAAAAGAGTAGGCAAAGCCCAGGATGCCATTCGCTCAGGATATGAAGTAGCTTTAAGTTTACGCAACTAAAATAAGAAAGGAACTGAATTCTATATATGATCGAAAAAGCAGCAGAAATCATCCAGAATGCAGAGCATGTGACAGCTTTTACTGGCGCAGGGATTTCAGTAGAGAGCGGGATACCGCCCTTTCGAGGTCCCAATGGCCTCTGGAATAAATATAATCCCAGAATCCTGGATATATCTTATTTCAGAACAAATCCTGAAGATTCCTGGCATCTTATTAAAGAAATTTTTTATGATTTTTTCGGTCAAGCAAAACCAAATCCGGCTCATATTGGATTGGCTGAGATGGAAGATCAGGGTTATATAGACGCTGTTATTACTCAGAATATTGATAATTTACACCAGGAAGCTGGTAGTAGTAAAGTGTATGAATTTCACGGCAATTCTCGGGAGATGGTCTGTACCAATTGCAAAAATCGCAAGAAAGCAACAAAGATTGACCTGGATCAGCTCCCACCTAGTTGTAATAATTGCGGCCAGGTTTACAAGCCGGATTTCATCTTTTTTGGTGAAGCTATTCCAGAACCAGCTCGAACCAATTCATTCAAGGAGGCTGAAATCGCTGATGTATTTCTGATCATCGGTTCGACTGGAGAAGTAGTCCCGGCTTCCCAAATTCCCTTTATTGCCAAACGCAATGGGGCAAGTATTATTGAAATCAATACTAATCGTTCTAATTTTACCCGAGAAATTACTGATGTATTCTTGCAGGGCAAGGCTTCTAAAATGGTGGATAATCTGGTAGCCGAATTATCTTAAATTTGATAACTGATGAATAGAAATATGAATATCTAATTACTTTAAGAATAATGGAGCAACAATGAAAATAGCAATTGCGAGTGGAAAAGGAGGGACAGGGAAAACCACGCTGGCGACCAATCTGGCTGCCTACCTTTCCTCCAGCAGACAGGTTGTTCTAACTGATCTAGATGTGGAAGAACCTAACTCTGGTATATTTATTGAAGGTGAAACTTTTCATGAAGAAAAAATGTATGTAAAAGTACCTGAATGGCAGGAAGATAAATGCACTTTGTGTGGCGAATGCCGTCAGATTTGTAATTTCAATGCCATTACTCAGATCATGGATGAAATTTTGGTGTTTCCCAAACTTTGCCATAGTTGTTTTGCCTGTTCAGAATTGTGTCCTGTCGAGGCGCTACCAATGGTTGATAAGGAAATGGGACAACTGCGCCATATTAAGGAGAATGGACTCGACTTTGTCGAAAGTAAGCTCAATATTGGTGAAGAGCAGGCCGTTCCTCTCATCTCTCAGACCATTGAATATGTTGATGAAAATTTTGATAAACCTATTTTAAAAATTTATGACTCACCACCGGGAACTTCTTGTCCTGTTATAGAGGCGACCAAAGCTGCAGATCTAGTTTTCCTGGTCACCGAACCTACACCATTTGGACTTCATGACCTCAAGCTTTCCGTTGATACTATGCAAAAATTAGAAAAAGATTTTTATGTAATTGTCAACCGGGATGGGATTGGTAATCAGGATGTTTACCAATATTGCCAGGATGAAAATATCGAAATTCTGGCTAGAATTCCGGACAGCCGGCAAATTGCAGAACTTTATTCCAATGGCAAACTGTTATTTGAACAGGTCGCTGAAGTTGAACAAGAACTGAAAAAAGTAGAAAAATTTATTACAGAACGCACGAAGAGAGGTGAACAATGAAAGAAATAGTAATAATTTCCGGAAAAGGTGGCGCCGGAAAAACCAGTATAGCGGCCTCCCTGGGAATGCTGGCCGGGCAGGAGGCTATTCTTGCTGACTGTGATGTTGATGCTGCTGATATGCATTTATTGATGCAACCTGATTTTGCTCATTCTGAAGATTTTTACAGCGGAGAATTACCAGAGATTGACCATGAAAAGTGTATCAATTGCAATCGTTGCGCCGAGGTTTGCCGCTTTGACGCTATAGAAGTTATCGACGGTAAATACGAAGTTCTACCTCTAGAATGTGAAGGCTGTAGTTATTGTTACCATGTCTGTCCTATTGATGCTATCACAATGATCGAACAAAATATTGGTCAATTGTACCGATCTACTGTCAAGACAGGCTCTCCTATGATGCATGCCCGTCTTGATATTGGGGCAGAGAATTCCGGCAAACTGGTTGCAAAAGTAAAACAAGAAGCCAATAAAATTGCTGAAGAAAAAGGACTGGACTGGATTTTAGTAGATGGTTCACCGGGAATTGGTTGTCCGGTGGTTTCATCTCTTTCAGGGGCTGATTTTGTTGTTCTAGTCACTGAGCCGACCAGTTCTGGGATCCACGACCTGAAAAGGGTTTACGAACTGGTCAAAAAATTCAAAATCCCGGCTGGCTGTATTATCAACAAAGCCGATCTCAATCCAGGCAAAACTGAGGAGATAATGGAGTTCCTCAAAGAAAAAGGAATTGAACATTTTGGCGATCTACCTTATGACAAAAATTTCACCAAATCCATGACAGCCGGACAAACTATCGTAGAATTTGATGAAAAGGGTGTTGGTAAAAAAGTTGAAAAATATTGGAATAAAATTAAGAAATCAGCAACAGGTAAGCACTAAAAATCAGGAGAAAACAATATGAAAGATATGAAAATTGCTCTAGCAACTGATGATGGTAAAAAATTTATTGACCGCCATTTTGGCGATGCTAATCTTTACAAAATCTATCGGTTAAAGGATAATCAATTCCAGCATATAACAACTATTGATAATACAGTTGATGAGGAAGAAGAAGTCCATGCCGATCCTAAAAAAGCCAAAGGTATTGCTCAACTATTAAAGCAGGAAAATGTTCAGGTGGTCTGCTCCCGGGTTTTTGGTCCCAATATAAAGCGTATTCGCAAAAAATTTGTCTGTATTGTTATTGGTCAAGAAAATTTGCAGGACGGACTTAAGAAAGTTGAAGACAACCTGGACTTAATTGAGTCAGAATGGGAGAAAGGTAGAGAGCGGAAACATCTGGTGTTTAGGGATTAACAGTCTATGTTGAGCGCAATATTAATTGAGACTATTTTCAAAAAAGTTGGGTGATCATGAATAATTGGACAGAAAACTGGGAAAATGATCTGGCAATACAACTCTTAAAAAAAGTCGGAATCGAGAGTCAGGATAGGATTCTGGATTTTGGTTGCGGCAAGGGAACTTACAGCATTCCTGCAGCCCGGATTACTAACCCGAAAGGCCAGGTCTTTGCTCTTGATCAAAACAATTCCAGCCTAAATAAAGTTCAAAATAAAGCTGAACAGGCCTCACTTAATAACCTAACAATTGTAAAAACTACTGGCAGTTTTTACACGGAATTTGATAATGATTTCTTTGATGTTATTTTACTTTATGATGTGCTGCACTTTTTTGACAAAAAAGAGCGGGCCAGCTTGTTTAAGGAATTATATCGAATTCTAAAAATTCAGGGATTGCTGTCAATTTTTCCGAAGCATACTGCTGATAATTTCCCCTTGATTGAATTAAGCAAGACATCCGTAAATGAATTGAAGCAAGAAATTGAGCGGGCTGGATTTATAGAAGAAAAACAGGTATCCAGCCAAATTATGCACAATAGTAATTTAGAAAAAGGAACAATTTACAATTTTAGCAAGTCCCGTTTTGGCGAACAGGATATAATCGCTAGTGTAAGGTGCGATTGTAATGTAAATGTTTAGCCAGATTTGATGAGAAGTTTTTTGATATATTATTAAGAAAAATATTCATAGTGTGAATTTTGTAACATTGACAAAATAAAACTATCGAATAAGTTGATTTGAATGAACAAAAAGTGAAATAATAACTAATAGTTAAAAAAGGAGTTACTTATGAAAATTGCATTTACAGCAAAAGGACAGAACTGGGATTCACAAATCGATCCCCGCTTTGGAAGAACTGATTTCATTGTGGTCTATGACCAGGAAAAAGATGAACTGGTGAGCCATGACAATCGCGAAATAGCAAATGTTGCCCATGGTGCCGGTCCGCAGACAGCCCAAAAATTCGCTGACATTAATCCTGATGTGCTGATTACAGGTAATGGCCCCGGTGGCAATGCTGCGCGTGCTCTTGAAAAAATAAACATGGAGGTCTATTCCGGTGCTCATAACATGAATCTAAAAGAGGCTTATCAGGCTTATCAAGATGATAAATTAGAAAAATTTCAAATATAAATGTAATTCGAAAGGAGAGTATGTATGCAAGAATTTGATGTCATAATAATTGGTGGTGGTCCTTCAGGGATCATCACAGGTATAACAGGTAAAAAGCAGAATCCTGATAAAAGCTTCTTGATGATCAAGGAAGATGACAAAGGTCTAGTTCCCTGTGGGATTCCCTATGTTTTTCACGATCTAAAAGGAGTCAAAGATAATGAAATGGGCCCTAAAGGTTTTATCAATGTTGGTGGCGAAGTTTTAATCGATCGGGTTGTAGAAATTGACACTGACACCAAACAATTATCAACAAAGGATGGGAAAGAATTTTCCTATGGAAAATTGGTTTTTGCTACCGGATCAAGTCCTATAATCCCGGAATTCATTGAAGGCTATGATCTGGACGGTGTTCATTATATTCGCAAACGTTATAATTACATTGACAAATTGCACTCAGAGATAGAAAAGAAGAATAAAATTGTTGTGATCGGTGGTGGATTTATAGGAGTAGAAGTTGCTGAACAATTAGCAAAACACAAAGATAAAGAAGTCAGCATTGTTGAGATGGCGAAACATTGTCTGTATCAAGCTTTTTCACCAGATTTTGCTGCCAAATCCGATAAACTTCTCACTGAAGTCGGCGTCAACGTAATTACTGAAAAGAGCGTCAAAAAAATTCTGGGAAAGGATGGAAAAGTTACCGGAGTAGAAATGGCGGATGGTTACCAAATAGATGCCGATCTTGTCATTTCTGCTATCGGTTTTAAGCCCAATACAGACCTGGCTCAAGTAAGTGGCCTGGAACTAGATCAAAATGGTGCTATTCAGGTGGACAACTACTTACGTACCAGTGTAAAGGAAGTTTATGCAGTCGGCGATTGTTCGGCAACTCACGGATTCATAACCGGCCGTACAGATAATATTATGCTAGCTTCCACAGCAACTGCCAAAGCCCGTGTTCTGGGTTACAATCTGTCTAACATCAAACTGCTGCGGAATTTTTATGGCACACTTTCAGTATTTTCCACCGAGATTCACGGTCACGCTTTTGCTTCGGCAGGAGCAATTGAACAGACTGCTCGGGAAGCCAATGTCTCATTTGTAACCGGTAAATTTAAAACCATGGATCGCCACCCTGGCACAATTAAAGGTGCGAAGGAGATTGAAGTCAAATTGATCGTATCTCCTGGCAATGGTGAAATCATTGGTGGTGAACTTTGTGGCGGAAAATCTGTTGGTGAAATGATCAATATCATTGCTCTGGCTATTCAAAAAGCTGTAACGGTCTATGAACTAGTCTCATTTCAAATTGGTACTCATCCTCTGTTGACTACTGCACCAACAAAATATCCCTTGATTAAAGCTGCTGAAGATGCCATTAATAAAATCGAATCAGAGTAATTAATTTAGTCCCTCCTCTGCTAACCTCTCGTCCTCTTTAATAGAGGGCGGGGGGTATAGCATTGACAAAAAATCAACTGATCTGTAAAAAAAGGTCAGGAGGCTATAAATATTTGATTTAATACTTTAACAATACAACAAATTCCAACCCAAAAAATTTAAGTTGGGAAACAAGCTCTAAGATAGTTAACTTTTCCGATTATTTAATTTAAGAAGGAATCAAAAATGCAACAAATGAATCAACAGAAACAAATGGAAGAACAAAACAACCGCATAGAAAAAAATCTGAAACAGATTAAGAATAGAATTGTAGTTTTCAGTGGAAAAGGTGGTGTTGGAAAAAGCACTGTGGCTGTCAATCTGTCCTATGCTTTACTGGATAATAAGAATAAAGTCGGTCTACTTGATGCCGATATAACGGGCCCTAATGTACCTCAAATGGTGGGTATCAAAGGCAAACCGGAAGCCATGGACAAGCATCAAATTCTACCCCATGTTAAAGAAGGTCTGCGGGTAATTTCCATCGCGCCCATGGTTCCCAAAGATCAACCAGTTATCTGGCGTGGTCCTCTCCGTTCGGGAACAATTAATCAATTCATCGGCGATGTTGTTTGGGAAGAGCTGGATTATCTCATTTCTGACCTGCCTCCTGGTACTGGAGATGAAGTTTTGACTGCTTCTCAGAAGCTCAAACCTAAAATGGCAATTGTAGTCACTACACCTCAGGAAGTTTCTTTGCTGGATTGTCGCCGGGCTGTAAATATGGCCAAAAAACTGGAAATTCCCAATATCGCTGTTGTTGAAAATATGGCTGGTCTGATCTGCCCCCATTGTGGCAAAGAAATTGATTTCTTTGGCACTGGCGGTGGCAAAAAAATGGCTGAACAAATGGACGTAGCTTATCTTGGCAATATTCCTATGGAAAAGGAAAATCGCGAACTCAGTGATGCCGGAAAACCGGTTTTTCTGGAACGTCCCGATTCCATGACATCCAATTCATTTAAAACTATTGCTGAGAATGTGGAAAAAATCCTGGAATAGATCCATTTAATTCAGTTACAATATACAATTTGAGAATACTTATTCAGCATTGCGTTTAAATTATACTAACTTCTGTCTTCTTCTATTATATTATATCCTATTAATTTGGCGATTTGTTGCAGTGGCTTTTTGTAGTCCCCAAATAAAATATTGCGGTGGACTCCAAAAGTTGTAGTGTTATAGTTTTGTTCAAAGCCACTGGCATTCATTCTCACAGATAATTTGGTTCGACATAATCTATCGTCAAAATCGCGGTAAAATTGGGAACCAAATACTGTTTTACCTCTGCTAACCGCAATTTTCTGGTCGTACAGGCTCATTTTAAATATTGTGACAGTCTCATTTATTGGGAGATCAACTTTAACAGCAGCGCTTCTATTCTTTCCTATCTCTGGATAATAATCAGGCAACATTCTATTCTTTTTTTGGAGGGCATGGCTTCTAATACTATAGGAAACTGTCTTATCCCCATGAGGATTAATTGGACTTTGGCAGTGGGCAAAGGTTACGATGTTATTGATAGAATCTATACCAACAACATCGCCAATAAAACTAGGCTTGCCAGCGAATTTTAGTCCCAGCAATTCACCAATAGCATTATTAACAAGACCTTCACATACTCCTACTTTTAACTACCGATTTAATTCTGTATTTGCTAAACAGGGAGTGACATCTATCAAACCTTCTGCCCAGGGTACCAAACTGCGTATGATCGCTCCCTGAGCATTATTTGTATCCATCAATCCTTTAATTGCTAAATACATTCTGGCCGCTTTTTCAATCTCGCTCCTGTCTGTTTCCTGATTTACTTTCCGACTATTGTTAATCCATCGATTGGCAATTTTTATGATTTTGTTTTCATTGATTCTTTTTAAATCTTTCACCAGGTTGCTCATTTTAATATGTTCAATATTTATTCCCAATTTTTCTAAATTGTTTTTATAAACCTGATTATAATTATAAGGCAAAGAAAAATGATAATCCATGCCAAACACATCGTAATTCCCAAATATTTCTTTCTCTTGAATGCAAATTAATTTTGTCTGCTTAATCTGCTTTAAAGCTTTTATTAAATTAATTTTATCAAATAAATCCTGGAAACTCGCTTCTATATTTGATTCCTGATTATCTATCTCATTCAAGGTTGAAGTCAAAACCTTTTCATCTTGATAAAAATTAGCAACCCCTTTTTGCCAGTCACCAACCCCCATTACTGCTCTCACAAAAATGACTGGCAATTCAAAATCTGTCAATTCTTTGTCTAAAAAGCCACCAAATACGATAATTCCATCCAGATTATTATCCGCTTTCTCAATTTCTTGATAAGCTTTAGACCGGCTTTTTGTATCAATAATTCCATCCAGTTTTTGGAAACCACTTAATTTTATATTATCAAATCTATTCTGAATTTTGTTAATGATTTTATCCTTCTTAGCCCAAAAATAGGGCATAAAAAGGGAATAAATATTAAATGGTTGCGAATTCATATCACCTCTTATACTTTTAATATATTTATTTTTTTATTTTATCGGCATTCCCACTTGAAATTATCTTAAAATTTAAAGCATTAATCTTGTTTTTAGAGGTTTAAAAATATTTTTCCATCCGATCAAATGCTTTGTTTATCATTTCTTCAGATACACAAAATGAAAGCCGTAAATGCCTCTCTCCAGTTGGACCAAAAGCAATTCCAGGAGTTGTTGATACTTTTGCTTTCTGTAAAAGATCTTTGCAAAATTTCGTAGAATCCCGACCTTCTTCTATTTTTATTTTTGGGAACATTAAATAAGAACCACCCGGTTTTTGGTATTCAAAGATATGACTAAGATTATCCAATCTCTCGCACATTAGATCCCTTCTTGCAAGATAGTGTTCTCTAAACTCTGTAATACAATTCTGTGATCCTTTTAACGCTCCTAATGCGGCATATTGGGAAACGACTGGTGCACAAATTGTAAAGGGTATGTGAGCTTTTGTAATGTGTGGTATTAAAGATCCATCAGCATGTAAATATCCAATTCTCCAGCCAGTCATGGCATAACTTTTTGTAAAAGTGAAACAACTGACTACATTCTTTTTCAATTCAGGTATAGAAGCAATACTAAAATGTTGATTATCATCAAATGTGAAGTATTCATAGGCTTCATCTGTAATTATCATCAAATCATTTTTCAGCGCTATATCGGCTAACTCCCTTAAAGTTTCCTCAGAAAAAACAGTCCCTGTGGGATTACTTGGAGAGCAATATAAAATGGCTTTTGTTTTCGGAGTTATTACTTCTTTCATAGCATCGATATCCAGGTCAAAGCCTTCTTCTTCTATAGTTGGAACAAGCACCGGTTTTCCGGAAGCAAGCACAACCTGACGAATGTGAGTGGAATAAGTTGGAGAAGGCAAAATCACTTCATCACCGGGATCGATCAGGGCCATTATAGATGCAGATAAACCCTCTATAGCACCTACAGTAACAATAATTTGGGAAGGATTTGCATCAATATTATTATCTCTTTGCAATTTTTTTGCAATTTCCTGCCTTAATTCCAATAATCCTGAACTTTGAGAATAGCCTCCCACTTTTCCACTTCTTATTGCTTCCATGGCAGCCTTGTTAATGTGCCCCGGTGTGCCAGAGGTCGGTTTTGCCCAGGACAAAAAGGCAACATCATTAATATTCTTGGATAATCTTGTCATTTCATGAATCGCAGATTTTTCAATTTGCGAAATTCTATCCGAAACCATTTTGCTTGCTTTCATTTGAGACTCTCCTTTTCTAATAATTAAATCAACTTTCTTTATGCTTTTGAAGAATACATTTTATATTAGACAGAAATATATCATTTTCTTCTTGTGTTCCAATTGTTACCCGAATATATCCAGGTATCCAATGTTTGGAAAGATCAAAAACAAGTATATTCCGATCTTCTAATTTTTTGGTCAGTTCAACTATATTAGATTTTATAAGTAAAAAATTAGTTTTGCTTGAGAATACTTGTAATCCTATTTTATCTAATGCCTCTTGTATTCTGTTCTTTTCTTTAATTATGTATTTAATTTTCTGCTTACTTTCTCCAGGATTTTCTATCACTTTTAAAGCACAATTCAAGCTGGCCTGTGGAAGAAATGAATAGGAGGAAGATAATTTATCCAGAAAGATATCTCCTGCAATGAGATATCCGATACGGGCTCCTGCTAGACCAAAGGCTTTATCCAGAGTTCTGGTAATTGCTAAATTTGGATATTGTTCTACCAAATCAGCCATTGTTATTCCAGAAAATTCAAAGTAGGCTTCATCAACTACCAGTAATGTATTTTTATTCTCAAGTATATTTTTAGTTAAATCTCTATTAATTAGTGCTTTGCCAGTTGGATTATTAGGATTATCGATAATTATCAGGGTATGGTCTTGAATTTCATTGTAAATAATTTTTGGATTTAGTCTAAAACTGGGAGGGCTGAGTTGAATTCTCAATAGCTTCTTTGCTGATTCTTTTGCACATTTTGCAATAGGAAGAAATGAAGGGTAAACCATAATGACTTTTCGATGATTAGAGAAAGAATGAATTATTTCTCTCAGGAGACTATCTGATCCATTACTTAAAACAATATGCCTTTTTGACACATTACAATATTTAGCAATCGCACCCTGAAGTGCATCTAGATCCTTTGGGTCTGAATAGCGGTTCAGTTTTGCAAGGCCCTTTTTAGCTTCCTTGATAACTTTATCGGAAGGTGGAAAGGGCATCTCATTCATATTTAGTTTAATTGTACTCAAACTCTTACTTCCATTATGGACTCCTCTTTTCCACTTACAATGACCTTGATATTTCCGGATAGTAAATTGTCAACTTTCTGATCACCTGTATCAGCCCTCAGGCAATCGAGTTTTTTAATTTTATTGCTAGTACCAACTATAATTATATTTTCTTTATCAATTGATTTTAATACTTGAGGAGTAAATTGCTTACTGCCCCTTCCAAAAATAAACCCATTGCCTCCAATCGGAGTTACAATGATCTTTGCCTTCTCGTATTTTTCCAATAATCCTAAAATATCCTGTTCATTTAAATCACTCCCAATTATTTCTTTGTTGAAAATTGCATCAACGCCAAGAAGAGTTTTGGGAATACCAATTTTATTTGAAATGGCTTTCAATGTTGTTCCCGGTCCGAGCAGATACAGATAATCATTTTTCATATTTTTAACTATATATTCTGCTATTTCAGATTTGATTTTGCGGGAAGATTTATCCCGGTTTGAGGATTCTTTTCCTTGCTGGAGCAATTTATTAACCTTAGGCACTCTAAGATAACCATATAGTTTAGAAGCGAGTCTATTATTTCGAAAAGCATCTTCATCAATGTCGAGCACCTCTTTTTCTATTGTATCGGTACCTTCGACATATGCATCCACCATTTTTGACGCGGCCCTTGCACTGACAGCAAAAACCGGACTGAATATTTTTACTCCAGATGGGACACCTACAACCGGAATTTTCAGGCCAATAGCATCATATATATCTCTCGCTGTTCCATCACCACCAACAAAAACCAACAAATCTATTTCCTTATCTACCATTTTTTGTGCGATTCTTTTTGTGTCTTCTGCTGAAGTCTTTTCTGGTATATTTCCGACTAACTTATAGGAAATATCTGTCCCTTTAATATATTTTGCCCCCATTTTATCAGGAGCGACTATTAGATCAATATATTTATTCTTTTCAACATGACGAAATAGATTCCTTGTCCTTTCAGGTGTAACAGGCTCAGCACCTAGTTTAAGAGCTTCTTTGAAAATATCACCATCAGTTCCTTTTAAGCCAACACTTCCTCCCATTCCTGCAATAGGATTTACGATTAATCCAATTTTTTTCATATCATTTTATCCTAATTGTTTTTCCTACTCCATATTCGATAAAATTTTTCTTATATTCTTTAGCAAAGGCATTTCTGACTTTATCGCCAGTACAATGGGATGGAGCTACTTTCTGTACTCCAATATCACGGAACTCGCTTACAACTGAAAGAGACGGATGATGGAAACCGCCCAATACTAGATAAACCTTGTTATTATTAATTATTTTTATCGATTTCTCAATAATTTTTACAATGCCCGGATGAGCGCAACCAGTTATAATTATTAATCCTTTATGGGACTCAATAATTAATGATTGTTCCTGCGGCGGCCCATATATTTCTCCTGTTGTATAAATAATTTGTAATATTTGCTTTGGTTCTTTAATTCTAATGAATTTTGCACCTTTTTTAAGAATCATCCTATTTACTGAATTTGGAAAAGATTGTGGAATAAAAACTGTCATATCATTATTCATATCTAACAATCCTTCCAATCCTCCCAAATGGTCACCATGAATGTGGGAAATAAAAACTTTATTAATAGAATCAGGATTGATCTCCATTTTTTGCATATTAAAAAGAAGCTTCTCCAAATCTCCACCAGTGTCAAAAAGAATCATATCCTGGGGAGTTTTAATTAAACTGGCAAAACCCCATCCACTTTTAAGATCCTTATCAGTTTGATAATTGTCATAAACTGAACTTATTAGAATTTCCGCTTTTCCAGAGGTTGCCTGGGAGAATCCAAAACCCAAAAAGAGGATGAACCATAAAATTAATATTTTTTTATACATTTTTTTGATATCCTTTTATAATGGCCATTATACCATATTAAATAAATCTTTGCTTACAATTAGTTGTAGGACATTCGGATACCCCTATTATCCAGAGTTGGTTGAATGATCTCCTGCCATTTAGCTTCCTGCCAGGTATTCAATTTTTTGTGCATTTCATAATATTTTTGAGGAATTGGGTGGGTCCCATAAACAACTTCAATTTTATACTTCTCTTCAATAAAATTATGAAAAAAATCAATATAAGGACAGGGTGGATACCCAACAATCAAACCAGTTGCTAAATGAACGGCTTCAACTCCATTAGAAGTCATCTCATCAACAGCATATTCTATATTTCCTCCAGGACATCCATCACAGGTTGTATAACCCCTTACTTCAACCTTACTATCCTTGTATCTTTTAAAAGCACCTTTCCTATTACGAACAGCGCGAAAGCATTTCCCACCTGCGCACCTCCTATAGCGATCACAAATAATGATCCCCAATTTTTTTATTTTTCCCATAATTACCCCTCTAGTTTTAAAAATTTAAATAAATTTGATTGTGGTGGTAATTTCACAAGCGCTCTCTAATAATGAACATAAGTTCATAATTAATGTAACAAACTAAAATTCACAAATCAAGTGTTAATTGAATAATTTACATCTATTGTTAAGCTAGGGGATAAACTATTAACCAGAAACCTGGAAAATAAATCAATATTTTTATGCTGTAAATTATATTTATCGCAAATTTTCCAGAAATAAAAAAATATTTATATAATATACTAAAATACAGTAATATAAATGCATCTATATTTAACTTTGGATAGGGCCCAGGCCACTATATTTATTTTTTTCTTGACATTTAACATTTCATGACATAGATTGATTATGTGATTGTGATTATATTCACAATCACATAATTTTAACACTAATTGAGATCATGAAAAACAAAATCCCCAAAGAAACAATAAGTCGCTTATTCACCTATTTTAGATCTTTACTTTGTTTATCTAAAATCGGCAAAAAATACGTTTCCTCCTACAATTTATCAAAATTATGCAACGTTAATCCTGCTATTATACGGAAAGACTTCTCCTACTTTGGAGACTTTGGTACTAAAGGTGTTGGATACGATGTAGAAAATCTAATTGACGAAGTCAAAGATATTCTACAACTCGAGCCACCTTCTGAAGTTGCTCTGGCAGGAGTTGGGAATATTGGCAAGGCATTATTATCTTATCGTGGTTTTGATTCCGAAGGTTTTAAAATTGTTATGGCCTTTGACAATGATTTGCAAAAAATTGGTAAAAAAATCCATAGCGTTACAATTGAAAATATTGACCTCATGAAAAAAAGAATAATAGAAGAAGATATTAAGATGGGAGTTTTGACTGTACCGGAAGAAGCAGCCCATAATGTAGCCCAACAAATGAAAGATGCGGGGATAAAAGCGATCTTGTCTTTTGCTCCCTGCCAAATAGTAATGCCCGAGAATATCGAAGTAACATGTATAGATCTTAGTACAGAATTATCAAAATTGGCTTATTATTCCTATAAAAAGTGAAATATCTTTAAATGAAGAATAAATTTTTTACCAAAGGAGTTGAATTAATTGTGAAAGCATAAGGAGGAGGTAAATGCGGAAGCAGAATAATAAATATCAACTCAGGAATTTCTTATATCTTTTCGTTATACTAGTAATTATCTGGCTTATTCTTACAGGCACTTTTCACTGGCAGGAGCTCTCAATAGGTATTTTGATTAGTCTTATTCTGTCAATATTTTTAAGTAAAAGATACGAGTATTTAGGCTTACCCCCTTTAAGCGTAAAACGCATTATATTCTTTATAGCATATATTTTTGTGCTTTTAGTAGAAATTACTAAAGCCAACTTTGATGTCGCCTATAGAGTCCTTCATCCCAAAATGCCTATAAAACCTGGTATTGTAGTAATTAAGACCTCCTTAAAACAGGATATCGCCAAATTAATCCTGGCAAATTCAATAACCCTCACGCCTGGAACCTTTACCCTGGATATAAAAGGTGATAAAATGCTTATCCATTGGATAAATGTTCGTTATCAAGATGTAGATAATTCTAGTAAAATGATCGGGGCAAAATTTGAAAAATATTTAA
Source organism: bacterium (assembly GCA_035312185.1). Taxonomy (GTDB): domain Bacteria; phylum Fidelibacterota; class UBA2242; order UBA2242; family JAFGTP01; genus JAIPHI01. The sequence goes on along the minus strand of DATGCI010000255.1, from coordinate 18,245 downwards.
AGGTGATCTTTTCATGAATAGTACAATTATTTTAGTGTTTTTGTCTCTTATCGGGTTAGGATTCATATTCAGTACTATCCGATTGATGATAGGGCCTACTGCCTCAGACAGAGCGGTAGCAATGGACACAATAACTACTACAGCTGTTGCCTTACTAGTTCTGTTAGGTTTTGTTTTTAAAAGGTATGTTTATCTAGATGTATCTTTAGTTTATTCCTTACTTGCCTTTGTAGGGCTAGTTGCTCTGGCAAGATATATGGAAAAGGGGATTTAAATGGAATTATTCGGCACAATTGTGACAGGCATCGGCGTTTTATTTTTAATGTTAGGAAATTTTGGTGTTCTAAGACTACCTGATGTATATAATAGAATTCAAGCCGGAACGAAGTGTACAACGTTTGGGACTTTTTTTACAATTATTGGAGTTGGCATAATGCAACCGGGCTGGTTTTGGAAATGTTTACTTATTGCCCTTTTTGTACTAATTACAAATCCTATTTCCAGTCACGCAATTGCCAGAGCATCTAAAAAAATCGGTGTTGAACTATGGGATCAAAGCATTGTTGACAAAACAAAATATTTTGATGGATACGAGGAGACAAAATGATTATTATAGTTTCACTATTGGTCATACTTATGTTGGTCTCGGCAGTAGCAGCTTTAATTTTTAAAGACTTGATAAGTGCGGTCATAGCTTCCTGTCTTGTTAGTTTGTCGGCCTCAGTTTTATTCTATTTTCTACAAGCTCCTGATGTAGCCATGGCCGAAGCTTCGATAGGAGCGGCCCTAGTTACTGCAGTATTTATCATCGCCATTAAGCGAACAAAGAGGTACGAAGAGTGAGAAAGATTATTGGAATAATCTTATTACTAATTATTGCATGGGGTATTTTCACATCTTTACAGAACATTCATTTTGGAGAAAATAAATCCAAAGTTGGTAAATATTACAATGCAAAGGGTAGAAAACAGACAGGGGCTTCAAATATTGTTACCTCTGTTGTTGTTCAATATAGAAGTTTTGATACACTTGGAGAAGTTACAGTGCTTTTCCTGGCTGCAATTGGATTAGGAGCGGTATTGGCCACATTCCAAAATAAAAATAAAGCCAAAGTAGAAGAAGCGAGTCTCATTCTTTCCACTGGATGTCGATTTTTATTTCCCCTTATCCTAATTTTCGGTGCCTATATTTTTATCCATGGTCATCTTTCCCCTGGTGGAGGATTTCAGGGTGGTGCTGTGATTGCATCGGCTTTTTTATTGGCCTATCTTGGCTGCCACGGTAAGAGAGTCAGTGAGAGTGGTAGTACTTTAGCAGAATCTCTGAGTGGCCTGACTTTTTTAATTCTCGGTCTAGTAGGTCTTGCAGTTGGAGGCCACTTCTTTTTATCCAATTTTCTTCCCAAAGGCCAATTAAACAATCTCTTTAGTGCAGGGATAATTCCCATTATTTATATTGCAATTGGATTCAAAGTAGGCTCAGAATTGACCATAATTATAGATCATCTGATGGAGGAGACTAGATGATTGACTTTTTAAACAGTTATATATATTACATTGGTGCTTTTGGTCTCATATTTATAGGTCTATTCATTATTCTTTCAAAAAAGAATCTAATAAAAGTTATAATAGGTTTAAGTATCCTTGAAACCGGAGTTAATATATTCCTCATTTCGCTCGGATATATTAGTGAAGGCACAGCACCAATATTCTCAAAGATCGGATTAAAAGCCAAAAATATGGTTGATCCAGTTCCTCAGGCCCTTGTATTAACAGCTATTGTAATAGGATTGGCTGTTCTCGCCCTGGCCCTGTCCCTAGCAATCAGACTTTTCCATCATTACGGAACACTTAATTTGAAAAAAATAAGAGAGCAAAAATACTAATGATTTTACTTTTAATAGGATAAAATTATATGAATGAGATAACTTACTTAAATCCTGTTTTATTAATTTCTGTACCACTAGGCATAGCATTTTTTATACCACTCCTGGGATTACTCTCAAATAAGATAGTTAAATGGATGCCTGTGATTGGATTCCTTTTTAATCTTATTCTTTCTGTATCATTAGTCCCCCGGATTTTAGATGCATCTATTATTATAAAAATTGGAGGGTTCGCTCCGCCCTTTTGCATTAACCTTTTTGCTGGTCCAGTTGGAATATTATTTTCCATTTTAATATCTTTAGCAGGTCTTTTAGTATCTATTTACTCTCTAAAATATATCAAGGAGGGTGCTCATCAGAAATATTACATTCTTTATATGCTGTTATTGACCGGAGCAACCGGAGTTGTCCTCACTGGAGACATATTCAATCTTTTTGTATTTTTTGAGATTCTTTGTATTTCATCCTATGCTCTGGTAGCCTATTTCGGAGATAAAGCAGGAATTGAATCCGCTATAAAATATTTGATTCAAGGCTCCATCGGTTCAAGCCTTCTACTGATAGGAATTGGACTGCTCTATGGCCAGTTTGGCAGTCTGAATATGGCCGATCTTGCCCGACAAATTCAATCAGTAGAAACAAAATCTATATTAGTACCAATGGCTCTAATTATTACGGGATTAGAGATTGAAGCCGCTATCTTTCCTCTGAATGCCTGGCTACCAGACGCCCATTCCTCCGCTCCTTCTTCTATTAGTGCAATTCTTTCTGGCATTGCCATTGAAGTAGGTTTATATGCCATTATTCGATTTCTGTTTACTATATTCAATGTATCCAACTTTTTCATATTTTTTCTTTCTCTGGGAGTTGTTACACTTTTAATTGGAGAACTGTGTGCTTTTGGTCAAAATAATATAAAACGAATGCTGGCTTATTCCAGTATTGGACAGATTGGTCTTATTGTTTTTGCTTTTTCAATAGCCTCATCATCTGGAATTACCGGTGGATTATTTCAAATGATAAGTCATACGCTAGGGAAAGCATTATTATTTCTGGCAACAGGCTTTATGATCTATAGAACTGGTTCTATGGAAATTGATTCTTTCGAAGGTATTGGCGAGAAGATGCCGGTTACCACACTTCTATTTACTATCGGAGTTTTTTCTATGGTAGGCCTCCCACCATTTGTGGGTTTTGTAAGCAAATTTACGATTGTTAAGGCTGCCCTGACTACTGGATAAATGTTGAACATAATATTAATTGGGCTTGTTTTGCTCGGAACTGTAATTGAAGGCGCCTATTTTTTCCGTGTGATTCAAGTAGTATATTTCAAAGATGGCAACCCTGATATTAAAAAAGCAGAAGCACCAGCTGCAGGATTAATACCAATGATAATTTTTGCTTCAATTATAATATTTATCGGAATATATCCAGATTTTATAAACGGAATTTTACGTCCGGCTAGTTCAGAGCTTATAGATCAAATAGATTATATAAGGAGCGTACTGGGATGAGTTTGGCGCTAATACTTATAGTTGCTTTTAGTGGTGCAATAATTACCTACCTGGCAGGCAAAGTTTCAAGCAAGCTTCGCAAAACTTTAGCAGTTGTTTTTTCTACAGCCCTGATTCCTATGATAGCTTTATTATTCGGTAAAAATATTGAAACCCCTCTTTTTGAATTTTTAGGACTTCGACTTACTCTAAGAATCAACAATCTAGCCTGGATTTTTGCGATTGCAATTTCCATTCTTAGTTCACTTTCTGTTATTTTCTCTTTGAGTTATATGAAGGGAAAAGAAAAAGTAGATTTCTATTATTTTATGATTCTTTTTATTAATGCCGCAATGATCGGTATAGTATTATCAGGAGATTTAGTAAGTTTCTTTATTTTTTGGGAAATGATGAGCTGGGCCACTTTCCTACTAATTAGTTATAAACGTGGTCCTTCTCTAGCTGCCGGTATAAAATATATCATAATGTCCATTTTCGGATCCATGGCTATGCTTATTGGAATTCTATTCATATTAAATACTCAGGGAACCCTAATTATATCACAGTTAGCAGGTAATATTAATTTATCACTGTATAACACTATTTTTATAATGATACTTTTCTCCGTAGCCTTTGGTGTAAAAAACGCTATATTACCTTTCCATGCCTGGCTACCCCCTGCTCATTCTGAGGCGCCTTCTCCTTTCAGTGCCATTCTATCCGGGATACTGATAAAAATGGGGACTTATGGATTTCTTCTGCTGCTTTATGTTATAGTTGGAGTGCAAAAATTATTATCCCTGCCAGGCTTTACAATAGTTATAAATATTCTTGCTACTGTAACAATTATCTTTTCCACTTTTGTAGCTCTAATCCAGGAGGATGCTAAAAAATTATTAGCCTGGTCAACTGTAGCTCAGGCAGGATATATTATCCTTGGAATTGCTTTTGGTACAAGTTTGAGTTTAACAGGTGGAATATTTCATTTCATTAATCATGCTACATTTAAAGCCCTTTTATTTCTGGCTATAGGAGCAGTAGAATACCGAACAGATGGAGTCCGGGATTTAAATTCTTTAGGTGGGCTGATCAAACAAATGCCTATTACATTCGTTGCCGCTTTAGTTGGAGCATGTGGTTTAATCGGTGTTCCATTGACAAATGGTTTTGTTTCAAAGTGGTTTATCTATAAATCCTTAATACTTAATAAATCACCTTTTCTGGCTTTTTTTGCATTATTTGGAACCTGGGGAACTATTTTGTATAGCTTTAAGTTAATTCACAATATTTTTCTAGGTCAGACTCCTGAAAAATTCAAATCAATTGGCAGGGCCCCCTTTTCTATGCAATTGCCAATGATAATTTTATCCCTAGCTGTAATCATTTTGGGTATTTTTCCTGGTCTCCCATTAAAAGCAATAAATTCAATTATTATCTCTTTTGGATTAGAATCTTTGAATATAAACTTATGGGGTTTGGCTTCATCAACTGGTGCATTGAATACAATTAATATTTTTACTGCTATTTCAGCAGGAATTCTTCTGGTATGGCTATTGTCAAAATTGGGTTCAAAAGCCAAATCTGTAAATCAGGATGATACCTATGCTGCTGGTACATCAGTGCCCCGGGGTAGATATCATTATACAGTCGAGTTTTATAAGCCCTTATACAGAGTGATAAGGCCTTATTTAAAAGATATTGTCGATATATTCTATACGCTTTTGGCAGATTGGATAAAGAAAATATCGAGTAAACTGCGAAAAATATACAATGGCTATGTAGGTAATTATGTAATGTATATCATCCTATTCCTGGCAATCTTAATATTTGTACAATTAAAATGGAGTTTGTGGTAATGCATATATTTGAAATCATATTATCTCCTCTTCTAGCTCTTATTGTTGGTGTTTTCTTTTTAGGATTATCGAGAAAAATAATGGCACGGATCCACTGGCGGTATGGACCTCCTATTACCCAGCCGGTCATTGACATAATTAGAATGTTCAGCCAGAAAAGTGTAAGTCATGGCCACCTGTTCAATTTTGGGATAATCTTTTCTATTGCAGGTTCTATTGCAGTTGTTTTGTTTATTCCTTTTGGCCGAATCCATCCTTTGAGTAACTCTGGAGGTTTACTTGTAATTTTATATATAATGCTATTAGCACCTCTAGGAATAGCATTAAGTAGTGGTGAAGCAGCCAATCCTAACAGCAGTATTGGAATATCCAGAAAATTGCTGTTAACCCTTGGATATGAATTTTCCCTATTGCTAATTCTTTTAGCTTTGATGACTCATTATAGAACCATATCGATTACAGAAATTGTTGCTTTGCAACAAAAGGGAAGCTGGTCATTGTTCAGGTTGCCCTTAGTCTTGCCTGGAATTGCTTATATCTTGATACTTCCGGCAATTTTAGGTGTTCGGCCTTTTGAAATTTCTAAAGCCCCACAAGAAATTTCATCAGGACCAATGGTAGAATACGGAGGAACATATCTTGCTCTTGCCAAGATTGAGCATGCTTTTGCTATTGTAATTGGTATTTCTCTTTTTGTAAACCTATTTTTAGGCGGAGCAAATAATTTAGCATTTTTTTTCCTTAAAGTTTTGTTAGTATTTATATTAGGAGTTTTTATTAATGCAGTATTTCCCCGTTTAAGAACAGAACAAGCAATAAAATATTTATTTGGTATTCCTGCTTTTCTGGCTTTTTTGGGCCTGGTTGTAACAGTTTTAATATAAAGAAGAGAGAATTTTAATGGATAGAAATAAACTTATAAAATGGATAAAAACTCCAGCAAAGATGGGAAATAAATACTCCCTTCATGCTGTCTATTTTTGCACTGGTTGCGGTATCATTGAAATTCCACCAACAATTACTACCCGATGGGATGCAGAGCGTTTTGGAGTAACTCCTGCAGCAACACCCAGACAAGCCAATCTGTTCTTGATAACAGGATACGTATCTCTCAAGACATTAAAAGCTATTATCAGGACCTATGAACAAATGCCGGAGCCTAAATATACCGTTGGTTTTGGGTCCTGCCCTATCAACGGTGGTATGTACTGGGATTCCTACAATACAATTAAACATCTCGACAAATACATACCAGTAGATGGCTGGATTGCAGGATGTATGCCCCGTCCGGAAGCTATATTTATAGCCGTTACCCATCTCTGGAAAATGATTGATAATGATATGGCCAATGGATACAAAAAGTATCGGAATAATTATGACCAGTATCGAGCTAATCAGGAGAAAATTCTGGGTTCATTAGACTGGCCCCCATTATTCAAATGAGGAAAATTTAATGAATGATTTAAAACAAAAGATTAAAATGGCATTTGACAGTATAGATATAAATATTCCGGAAGAGAATCGAATGATAATTAACATCTCAAAAGATGGAGTAATTTCCATTTTGAGTTACCTAAAAAATGCCGGATATGAACATTTAGCCCTAATCTCATGTGTGGATCTTATTAATGAGAATAAATTTGAACTAGTCTATATTGTCTCTGCTTACATGAAAAGAGATGATGAATTTCATCATAGAGAAAAACAAAATATCATAATAAAAACAAGAATCTCCCGAGAGAAAGCTAGGTTTATGACAGTTATCAATATATTTGAAAACGCCGAGCCCTATGAACGCGAAATTTATGAACTTTTTGGAATACATTTCCAGGGCCATCCTCGTCTAAAGCCCCTCTTTTTAGAAATAGAATATGAAATACCTCCATTTAGAAAAAATTTCGATACCAGAAAATTTGTGGATGATATGTTTTGTAATATCCCGGAGATAGAAGATCATTAACAATAGAATAAAAAATATGAAAAAATAAATAATTGTAAATGAAACATTATTTCAACCTCAATAGTGACTTAGATAATTAAAAAGGAAGGAAATGCGAGAACTAGAACTATATTATGGGCCGCAGCATCTCGGCATGGTTGGAAACTTCAGCATTACCTTAAATGTGGAGGGCGACCGAATTAAAAAAGCTACTGCTAATCCCGGCTATTTGCATCGTGGTTTTGAAAAACTTATGGAATGTCGAACCTGGATGCAAAATTTTCCTCTAGTATGTCGCATAAACGTAGTAGAACCAGATCATATAGAATTAATTTATTCTATGGGGGTAGAAAAATTAGCGGCAATAGATGTTCCTGAAAGAGGAAAATATATAAGAAGCATTTACCTTGAGCTTGCCAGAGTAGCCTCTCATCTATTTGGTCTATGGGCCTATTCAAATATGCTCGGGTTTGATACAGTTGCTAATTGGGCAATGTATCATAGAGACTTAATTCTGGATTTATTTGAAGAACTGACAGGAGCCAGGGTTTACCATATTTATATTCGGCCTGGTGGAGTAAGACGTGATTTTCCTAATGGTTTCGAAGATAAAATCATTGAAACACTCCACACAATTGGTGGAAAAATACCGGATTACAATTCTACATTTTTTGAAAATAGGCTTTTTAAAAAACGGACAAAAGGTATTGGAAAATTAGACCGAGAAAATGCCCAAAAAATGGGGGCAGTCGGCCATGCAATTAGAGCCACCGGGATGAAATATGACATAAGAAAAATTGAACCTTATGCAGCTTACGATCAAGTAGAATGGTATGTGCCAACCAGAAAAGGCGGGGATGCTTATTCACGATTATTAACCATTCACGATGAAATGATTGAAAGCGTGCACATGATCTTTAAACTAATTAATAAAATGCCTAAAAAGGGTCCGGTTTACACAAAAACTCCAAATCCTTTTAAATGGAAAATACCGGAAGGCGAGGCCTATGTAAGGTGTGAATCCTCGCGCGGTGAACTAGGACTTTATATTGTTAGTGGTGGTGGTAAAAAGCCCTATAGAGTTCACTTTCGTACGCCTTCATACTCCCATGGTCTAACAATTTTAGAAAATTTATTGGTAGGGGAAGATATTGCTGATGTTGGAAATATTATGATGAGTTTATATGTTGTTGCCCCTGAAATCGATAGATAAAGAGGTTATATTAAATGTCAAAAACGAGTTTATTAAATCCCTTTAAAGCCATAAAATTTTTATTTCAAAAACCAAAAACTTTACAATATCCCTTTGAATTAAAAGAACCAGCCTCCAGATATAGGGGGTTTCACACTAATGACTGGGAAAAATGCACTGGTTGTGGTAATTGTGCTGACATTTGCCCTAACGAAGCTATAGAAATGGTTAAAATCTCAGAATTAGTGGCTAAGCCTGATGAGGGGATCAAGGACGAACGCCCCAAACTTGATTATGGTAGATGCTGTTTTTGTGGTCTTTGTGTTGATATTTGTCCTCCCGGATCCCTATCATTAACCAGAGATTATTTTCATATTCATTTTAATACTGATACTTTTACTTTTATTCCTAAAAATGAAAAAGTTGATCAAGAAAATTTTGTATCTGGTGATGATTATTCAGTCTTAAAGGCCAGCCTCAACCACAGAAAAGAAAATTATCAGGGATTTGCACCTAAATTGGAATATGCTCTTTTTGAACCGGATAGAATTGAAATGCCTCAGATACCTCCAGAGAAGAGGAAACTATCTTTTATTGAACAGGTGCTGGGCTATAATAAGAATCAAGCTATAGAAGAGGCCTACCGGTGTCTCGAATGTGGACTTTGTGAAGAAGCCTGTCCTGCCCATTTGAAAATTTCTGATTATATTGATGCCATCGCTAAAAATAAACCCGAGAAATCTTTAAATAAAATATACGAAGACAATCCTATTCCATCAATTTGTGGGCGGGTCTGCATGAAGTATTGTGAAGATGCCTGTTCATTAAAAATTCAAGGTGATTCCCTAGCCATCAGATGGCTTAAACGTTATGCCGCAGACACGGTCAAAAATTACAAGGAGGCACTTGAAATACAACCAGGAAAACCTACTGGTAAAAAAATTGCCATTATTGGAGCCGGACCAAGTGGACTCTCATTGGCCTATTTTCTGCGTTTACAAGGACATAGAGTCATCGTGTTTGAGGAACTTTCCGGCGGTGGGGGGGCACTCAGAACAGGGCCACCAACATACAGATTGCCACTGGAAAGTATTGATAAAGATGTGAATTATATAGAATCACTTGGAGTTCAATTTCAATTCGACACTCAAGTGGGTGAAGATATAGAATTTGAAAAATTATTGGAAAATTACGATTCTGTATTTTTAGGAATAGGTAATACAGTAAGTTTTTCTACAGGAGTTAAAAATTCAGATAGATGTCAACAAGCCCTTGATTTTCTGAAGGATAACAAGGTCGGTGAACAAAGAAAAGTTGGGAAAGAGGTTATTGTTATTGGCGGAGGCAATGTTGCCATGGATGTGGCTCGTGAATCGATACGGCTTCAGCATATGCAACATCCCAAGGAAAAAGTAAAAACCAAAACTGTTTGTCTGGAATGCTGGGATGAAATTCCCGCTACAGAGGAAGAAATCACAGAAGCGAAAGAGGAAGGCATTCAGTTCAATCCTACCTGGGGACCGAAAGAAGTCGTCCTTAATGAGAATGGAAAAATTAAAGGATTAGAATGTAAAAAAGTAGAATCAGTATTTGATGAAAATGGCCGCTTTTCACCAACTTACAATGAAAACAATACCAAATTTATTAGAGGCGACATGATCATAGAGGCTATTGGCCAGAGACCTGATTTTTCATTTTTAGGTAAATACGAAAAAGAACTTGAATTTACTAAAAGAAAAAAAGTGGCAATTGATAAAAATGGGATGACATCTATTCCCAATGTTTTTGCTGGTGGAGATATTGTAAATACAAATCTAGACGCTGTTACTGCAATTTCCGATGCTAAACTTGCTGCCGAAGGAATTAATGAATATCTTTCTGATTAAATACTTATTTATCAAAATAGAATTAAAGTTTACTAATCTTTTGATATTATCAAAATAAAAAAAAATAAAAGTACTATTCCTCAATTTCTTTTATCTTAACTTTCATCACAGCTCTTTGATTGGCTTTGAGAACATCGATCTGATAATTTTCAACCTGAATACTTTCGCCGTCCTGAGGGATTCTTCTGAAATGATGCGAGACCAGTCCGGCCAGAGTTTCATAGTCACCTTCTGGAAGATCGAGTTCTAGTTCGCTATTGATTATATCAAGTTCAATGTGAGCATCAAGAATAAAGGCTCCATCTTCTGTAATCCGATAGCGCCTTTTTTGCCGGTCATATTCATCTTCAATTTCACCGACAACTTCTTCCAAAATATCTTCAATAGTAATGATACCCTCAGCTCCGCCAAATTCATCAACAACAATAGCCATATTGCGACCATTCGTTTGTAATTCTTCTAGAAGAACAGCGATCTTTTTAGAAGGAGGGACATAAAATGCCGGACGAACATAGAATTTAATCTTTTTATTTTTGTCCTCCGCCATAATATCAAAACTATTAATAATGCCGACTATTTTATCTATCCGGTTTTTATAGACAGGCAAGCGCCGATGCTTTGTGTTTTTAAATTTTTGGATGGCTTCTTCCACCGTGGAATCTCTACTAATTGCTGCCACATTACTAAGATGGTTGAAAATTTCACCGACTTCAATTTCGTTGAAATCCAGCATTTTGCTGATCATCTGTTTTTCGCCAGGCTTTACATCACTTTTTGAATGCTTCATTTTCATCAGACTTTTAAGTTCGTTGCGGCTGACAAAAGTATTATCCTGATCAGCTTTTCCGCCCTGCAGAATTGTAGTTAAAAATCCGGCTACAGTCGTAAAAAACCATACAACTGGAAAAAACAGATAATAGAAAAATTTCAATGGGTAAATGATTTTCGGAGTTATTTTATCGGAAAGTTGCTGAAAAACGCTTTTGGGAACGATTTCACAGAAAATCCAATTGACAAAAGCCATAGTGATCAAAGAGACTGTAATTCCTGGAGGCCCCAGTAATTTGTAAAACATAGACGCAGCCACAGTGGTATTTGTAGCAGTAAATACATTAGTTCCCAGAAGTGTAGTCCCCAAAATTTTCTCAGGTGATTTGATTGTTTTAGTAATCAATTGGGCAGCACTTTGGCCTTGCTGGGCTTGATGACGCATTTTAATTTTGTCAACTGATACAAGAGCTATTTCCGAACCAGAGAAAAAGGCTTCACCAATTACACAGATTAGAATTATTATGAGCGAGGCAGCTACTGACATTATTTTACTTTTTTCACCCTTACTTTTTTTATCTTATTATTTTCCACTTCTGCGACCTTGAAATAAAAATCGGAATAATAAATCGTGGCATTCTGATCCGGCAATTCTCCAAAAATATTCAGTAAAAAGCCACCTAGAGTTTCAATGTATTCGGAACTAAAATCAGAATCAAAAAGTTTGTTGAACTCTTCCAGTGTGAGATCACCATCCATAGTATATTGATCAGGAGCAATCTGCTTGTATTTTTTATCATTGACCTCATATTCATCGATAATGTCGCCGAAAATAACTTCCAGCAGGTCTTCCATCGTTATCATTCCTCGTACACCACCGTATTCGTCAATGGTGATAGCCTTTGAAATCTTTTGCTGCTGAAATTTTTTGAACATCTCATCAGCCCGGGTTGCTTCCGAAATGAAAACAGGTTTTCTCAGCAGCCTCTGAATAGTCTCGGCGGAATTATTGATTTCCTCCTCTGTCAAACCAATTAGATCTGTAGCAAAAATTATTCCCTGAATATTATCAATATTATTTTTATAAATAGGGACAGCCGAATAATGATTTTCCTTGATCTTAGTGATCATTTCACTAAGATTCATATCAATCGGCAGAACAAATAAATTGGAGCGAGGCGTCATAATATCCCGTAAAAGTGTGTCTCCAAAGTCAAATATCTTATTAATATAATATTTTTCTTCACGATCAAGAACGCCCTCTTTTTCACCTTCTTCTATAATCGTCTTGACAACATCCTCGGTTAGAATATTGCCACCCCGGGATTCTTCCCGCACAAAAATATTGACAATCGCATCGGAAACATGATGGATTAGCCAACGAAAAGGCGTGATAAGCTTATTGAAAAGAGTCAAAGGCGAGGCTATTAGACGGGAAAATTTTTCATTATTATTGATAGCAAAAGTTTTAGGTACAATTTCGCCAAAAAGTAAGATTGTGGGCAAGACGATAAAGATGTTGATCCAGGGCACTTCTTGATTAAAAATAGTGATGATCAATCCTGCTGAAAGTGTTGATATTGCCACATTTACAAATTCATTCCCAAGGATAATGGTAATGATCAATTTGCCCGGATTTTCCAGCAAATTGCTGATTTTCGTGCCTTTGTCAGGCGTTTTACTCCGCAGATTTTTCTTCTGCAACTCGGTGAGAGAAAATAGAGCCGTTTCAGAACCGGAGAAAAACCCTGACAAAAAAAGCAGGACAAATAATATACCAAAGTTAATATAAGTAGTAATCATATATTTCTAAATTAATGCCTTTATACTCTTAATTGCAAGTTTCTATGCTACTACTGATGAAAAATTATTCCGTAATAAAATTCTGAATCGCTCTAATATCAAGAGTCAAACCCAATCTATGGGAATTACCTAGATCGGAATAGCCCTGCCCCATAGCAAAACCATAATCCAGATTGCCATAGGGAGTTTTCAGTCCACATCCCAGATGAAAGCTGCCCAGATCATCGCGACCGGCTCGAATGGCGATCAATTGGTTGTACACAATTTCCAATCCACTTCTTAAGCGGACATTCATGGTCTGAAGATTGAGATCCACATTATTTTGTTCACCTTCCAGATCCATATCAAGACCAACCATAGGACGGATTTTAAGTTTTAGTGAATTTATTGACATTCCATAGGAACCGCCCACAGCCAAAGAAGGCTTGATAATTTCTCGCTCACCATCATTCCAAAATAAAAATGTCGTTGTAATATTACGCAGGACTGCACCAGTTTGCAAATTTTCTAGTGGTTGGTAAAAAATTCCGGCATCCAGACCAAAACCCCAGGCATACTGTTCATAGAGATTTTTGTGAATGCTCTTAAAGGTTGCCCCAACAGATAAATCATGAGAAATTGAACGGGCTGCAGCCAGGAAAAAGGCTGATTCTGAAGCATTAAAATAGGAGATTTTATCATAATCAATCCGATCGCCAGCATCAAGTTGACCGTTTTCTGTTCCATATTCGATTAATGTATTTGCAGTAGCCGGAATATTATCTACACCTGTACGAAAAAAACCGGCTGCAAAATTGAGATTTCTCTTTCCCGGTACATTAACAAAAAAGTGGTCATTATTAACAACTCCAGCAAATTCTTCACTGTGCATAATTTGGGCCTTGAAGCGTTTTGTTTGTGAAACAAGGGCAGGGTTCCAATAAGCACCGACTACGGGCTCAGAACTTGATACAGCGGCCCCGCCAAGACTATTTTCTCGAACTCCCGTACCAAATCTGAGAAATTCATCTCCATACTTGACCCCAAAACCAAAAACAGGCAAAATAGCTGTAAGATATAAGATCACCAAAAATATTAAAGGCTTTTTATAGGCAAAGTTTTTCATTTATTGCTCCGAACTGTAATCCTTTTTTAATTGGTCTAATTTTTTGAGAGCCTGCATGGGAGTCATATGATCAATTTCAACAGATTCAATTTCCTTTTTCAACTTTTCAGCTTCTTCATCTTTTTGGGAAAACAGGTCTATTTGGTTGGGATTATCATCGAGTTGTCTGAAATTTTCACCATCCACAGGTAGCGCTTTTTCACTGGAAGATAAATTATTGAGAATTTCATTAGAACGGTGAATTATCTTCTTGGGAAGACCGGCCATGCGAGCAACATGCACACCATAACTCTGGTCACAAGCTCCTGGTACAACTTTGCGCATGAAGACAATTTCATCACCATATTCTTTTACGGACACATTATAATTGATAACTCGTGGTAAAATTTTCTCAAGTTCCGTTAGTTCATGATAATGGGTTGCGAAAAGAGTTTTTGCAGCAGTTTTGTCATTATTGTGAAGATACTCAGTAATAGCCCAGGCCAGAGCCATTCCATCGTAGGTCGATGTTCCCCGACCAATTTCATCAAGTAAGACCAGCGATTGATTGGTGGCATTATTGAGAATATTGGCGGCTTCGATCATCTCAGTCATAAAGGTAGATTCTCCGGCAGCCAGATTATCGCTGGCCCCAACTCTGGTGAAAATTTTATCAACCACTCCAATGATAGCTTTTGAAGCCGGAACAAAACTACCCATTTGAGCCATCAAGACAATTAGTCCAATCTGCCGCAAATAAGTTGATTTACCAGACATATTGGGCCCGGTGATTATGAAGATCTGTTTGCGCAAATTATCTATATGGAGATCATTGGTAACGAACTTTTCTCCAGCTGGCATCAAATCTTCAACAACAGGATGGCGTCCTTCTTTGATGCGAATTTCTGTATCATTTTTGACTTCCGGTTTACAATAATCCTTTTCTTCTGCCAGTTCCGCCAGGCTAGAAAATACATCAAGTTGAGCAACTGCTGCAGCATCTTTTTGTATAGCTTCAATATGAACAAGCAATTTCTCCCGAATTTCCTGAAATAGTTCATATTCCAGATCGCCAATTTTGTCTTCAGCACTGAGCAGTTTCTCTTCATACTCCTTTAAGTCTTCTGTAATGTAGCGCTCAGAATTGACCAGAGTCTGTTTTCTAATATAATTATCCGGTACTTTATCGGTGTGGGTTTTAGTTACTTCTATGTAATAGCCATGTACTTTATTATAGCCAACTTTCAGAGAAGAAATGTCCAGATTTTCCCGCTCAGTTTTTTGCATCTGTGCGATCCAATCCTTACTATTTTTTACCAGGCTACGATATTCATCCAATTGTTCATTATATCCATCAGCAATGAAGCCACCTTCTCGAATGGAAACAGGCAAATCCTCTTCATCCTTGAGAGATTCATCAATGAGCTCAATAGCCTCCTCAAGAAAGTCAACCTGTTCCATAATATCTTCAAATATGGCTTCATTCTTAATATTAGCAACGATATCGGGCAAAAGTTTGAGACTGTAGCCCAGCAGTGAGATATCTTTAGCATTAGCTCGATCAGCACTCAGTTTGGCAAGCAATCTTTCAATATCGCCGCATTCTTTGAGGATTTCTCTTATTCGGCTTCTTTCCTCACGATCCTGAAAGTAAAAACCAACCTTATCAAGACGGGAATTTATCTCGCTAATGCGGCGAAGAGGCCGGATCAGCCATTTTTTCAGAAGGCGGGATCCCATAGGTGAGACTGTTTCATTGATTACATTGAGAAGCGTACCCTCTTTGCTGCCGCCCTGCATTGTTCTGGTAATTTCCAGATTTTTCTGAGTGAATTCATCGAGGCCAAGGATATCATCATCGCTTTCCCACTGAATTTTGGGAATATGGGACAAATTATTCTGATAATTTTCCTGAAGATAGTTAAGAATAGCTCCAGCAGAGCCAATTCCAAGACCAGCATTTTCACAACCAAAGCCTTTTAGATTGCTAACTTCAAAATGCTCAGTCAGACGCTGATAAGCTTCGTCATATTCATACATCCAGTCCGGAAGAGGAGTTATCCGCAAAACCGTTCGGGAGAATAGTTCATAGATTTCATCTTTGTATTTCTCCGGGCAAATAATTTCAGAAGGGCCAAAAGCCATGACCTTTTCCTTGACTCTATCTTTGTGGACTTCAGTCAGAATAAATTCTCCAGTAGAAACATCAATCGCAGAAATACCCGCATCTTTGCGATGAAATTGGACTGAAATTAGATAATTATTCTTATTATTCTCCAGGTATTTGCCTGACATAGCAGTCCCGGGAGTAACGACCTCGACCACTTCTCTTTTAACTACAGTCTTGGCCTTTTTGGGATCTTCAACCTGTTCACAAATTGCAACTTTGTAACCGGCATTGAGCAATTTATGCAGATAATTATTGAGAGAATGATAAGGGAAACCAGCCAAAGGCACTGAGGAGGCTTTGCCATTTTTTCTTTTTGTTAAATTAATATTTAAAATGCGCGCCGTTTTCTTGGCATCTTCCTCAAAAGTTTCGTAAAAATCACCCATTCTAAAGAGCACAATGGCGTCCGGATATTGAGCTTTAACAGAAAAGAATTGCCGCATGACCGGAGTTGCACCTTTATTCTGTTTGACTTTAGTCATCCTGCTTCTTCATCTCCCGAATCTATTCAACTAAATATTGACAATCTCTAGTATACCAACTTTAATAATTTTTAAACAGCGAATAAAGCAATAATTTAAATATTTTTATGTAACAATTTACATTAATATTTAAAATCGTCACTTCAGAATTTAAAGTCAGGAAATAGGAGAATTGTTCCCCACTATTTTACAAGCTCTTTTGGGATAATGGTCTTTGTCTGGCGGTAATTATAAATGATTATCAAATAGACAGTCTTTTTGTACCCATTTTTCTAGACTTCCAAATTTGAGATTCGGTCTGTAGTTTCAAAATCATATTCAGGATATCGATAGATTGGTGCCCGCTGTTCTGTTGCTCCCATGGAATAACCATAGACTCCTTTGTAATCCTCTACATCTTCGCCCATTTCTTGGAGTTGTTTGAGATAGTCAGATATGGATTTTGATTCGATAATAACGACTTTGCCCATTTTTTCAATTATAGGGCTGTGAGCTCGATTGGGATCATGGTCAAATTCCAGAATTCGGCGTCCATCCCAGGTCAGACCTATTGTGCGAAAAGTTAAACTTTTTCCAACTGCTGGTAGGTTTAGCATATTACGATCAGTGCTTAAAAAATCTACATCCGCTTCTTCTCGTAATTCATCAATTTTTTTCTTCAAATCAGGCACATTTTCAGTAAAGTCATTTAATTGTTCCTGAGAATCCTTGGAGACTACACCATATATTTTTTCTTCTAGTTGCTCTTGCACTGCTCTGGCATGAGGTACAAAGTGGTGATGATTTTCCATAAAACCTTTACAAGAAAAAGTATAATAGGTCAAGACCCCAATATCATTCAATATTTTCCTTAATTGAGCAGTATGTCCTCTTCTGGAGGCAGCAGCGGTAAAAACAAGTTGGTTGGTCACAATCCAGCCAGCCTTGAGAAACTTTTGAACTGCTTCCCTGGTACGATCGGTGATTTCCAGAGGCGATTCAATATGAGTCTGGATAATAAACTGCTTGATTCCGACCTTTCGGGCTTTTTCCTTAAAATCCTGTAAAATTTCTATCATCTCATCATCAATTCTCTGAGGCAAATAAACCGGTAGTCGAGTTCCCAACCTGACCCTGACCATTTCAGCATATTTTTTACCCTGGGGCCGTTCTTTATTTTCCTCTTTTTTCTTTCTAGCCATTTTATATACAGCATCGAGGATTTGTTGGAGACTTTGGTTGGAACTCATCAGAGCATCACCGCCAGTTATCAAAATATCTCTTAGCTGCGAGTCCTCTTTAAAATAATTCATGAGCCTATTTAATTTATCAGGCCAGCTTTCCTGGGGTTTTTTCT
The DNA here is from genome assembly GCA_035312185.1 of bacterium. Taxonomy (GTDB): domain Bacteria; phylum Fidelibacterota; class UBA2242; order UBA2242; family JAFGTP01; genus JAIPHI01. The sequence continues at coordinate 351 of DATGCI010000255.1, read as the reverse complement.
TATCATAGTCAAAGTCAAGATGGCCCCGCTGAAAATCATACATGCGCTGACAGGTTGAACACAATCCGCCGCATGCTCGTCCCATTGTGTCGGGAATCAAAATAGCAACATTAGGATAGCGGCGATGCATACTATGGCGAGTTGGTAAAATCCAACCAGCAGCATTGGGCTTGCCAGGCTCGACCTGGTCTTCTTTTTCCCAGGCTACAATTTCGCCGAATTCATCAATCAACTCATCACTATAAATCATGTAATCACGAATAGTCTGATCAATTCCGGATGGGATTTGATTATCATCAACAGCAACCAGCGATAAATAATAGGGATTAACAAAAAAGGGCATGCCTTTTT
>DATGCI010000254.1:0-3256 GCA_035312185.1 bacterium | reverse complement strand
AGATCACGATGAATTATCCTGTTCAGTTTTCTCCATTTCATAACAAATAGTTTAAAAAAACTTAAGGCATATCAAAACGATACACCTTAAGCCAATAAAAAGATAATCTTTTATTTATTAATTTTTTCACAAACCAGCCAATACTCAGAAATGTATCCTTTTTCGCTGTTTTGGATTTCTTCCGTCAGTTCTTTAATATATTCTTCAGAGACACCCTGTCCTTTATGTTCCTCTTCTTCTGCCTCTCCTTCCTGGTGCTCATGGTGTTCTTCAGCATTGCCCTGCTTCAGCTTTTCAACATAGTTCATGTCAATTTTTTCCTCGATTACCTTGCCTTCCACCTGAACTGTGTTTCCTTCCAGGTCGCGGTCGAAAACATCTATCTTGTCGCCCGCTTTCACACGAAATTTATCAGTTGAATCACTGGCAGAAAGATGAAGTTTTTTTCCCCCATGCTGGCAAACATGAATTACCAAGCCTTTAACCACTACTTCCTTCCCGACAAATTCGTCCGGGTTTCCAATAAGCTGAGCCACCTGAACCACTTCTTTTGTGGCTTCCGGCGCTTCTTTTTTCTCTTCTTTTTGTTTATTGGTGCAGGCAAAGAAAAGCGCTGCCACTGTAAATGCTAAAACTACTTTTTTCATCATAATTGTTATTTTTGGGTTTATAATTAATCAATAAGTTTATTTTAAAATGTTGAGTTTATGGCTATTACAGGATCCAGCCTGGCAGCCTTTTGTGCCGGAGCCAATCCTGAAATGATCCCAATTATTACTGAAATAAAAAGTCCCAGCAATATGTTTCCAAAAGTAAGCATAATTTTTAGATCTATTGAAAGATTCGCGATCAGGCTGCCCAAAAATATTAAAAGCAGCCCTATACCTCCTCCGATTATAGACAGCAAAACGGCTTCAAATAAAAACTGGGAGAGGATAAAATAATTTTTTGCTCCCAGGGCTTTTTGAATACCAATCTGCTTGGTTCGTTCTTTCACAGATACAAACATGATATTGGCAATACCAAACCCTCCAACAATTATTGAAAATCCCCCAATCAGCCAGCCAGCCATGTTAATTACGCCAAAAATACTGTTCAACTGGTTGTTTATCATGCTTAAGACATTGAGTGAAAAATCGTTTTTCTCGGCTGGTTTTAATTGATGAAGGTTGCGCATATAATTTTCCATCTCCATGCTCAAATCCTCAAGTGGAACGCCGTCTTTTGCTTTTGCAATGATGGCAGGGGATGCAGACTCACTTTTTAAATCCAGAAAGCGCCTGGCAAAATTGAGAGGCAAGAGAACCGATTCATCTACGTTTTCTCCCACACTGACAAAATCTTTTCCTTTTTTCTCCAATACTCCAATGACCGTAACCCGGTTTTTTCCAACTTTCATGTTCCGGCCAACTGGAGAAAGGCCCCCATACAATTCCTCAGCCACCTTGGATCCAATAATGGCTAAATTCATTCCTTTGGCAGATTCAATGCGGTTAAAGTATCTTCCCTGGGCAAAATCCATGTTTTGTATCTTATTATAATCATGAGAAAAAGCACTGACAGAAATATTCCTTAACGATTCGCCTTTATAAGTTACCGATTTACGGGTGCTGGCCTGAAAAACTACAGCCTGAGCCAAAAGAGAGTGTTCTTTGATAAACTGGTATTCATCCAGTTTAGGCACCGGGCGATTCAGATATTCCCACCACGCATATTCTTCACCAGCAGGGGGCGTCCATGGCCATTTCTGTACGTAAACAATGTCGCTTCCCAGGGTAGATAGGCTGGTTCGTATGGAACGTTCGAGTGAATCAATCACCGTAAAAACGGAAATAATGGCAAAGATTCCGATGGTAATTCCAAATAATGTCAAAAAGGTTCTTAGCTGGTTAACCTTTAGTGTATTATATGCAGAAGCAAAACTCTCCTTTAAATTGGTTATAATTTTCATTCGTATAAAGTTAATTTATTAGTTTTTCATTGTCTTTATTTCTTTAACGTTCAATATAATTTTGTCAAAAATAGAAAGAAAAACGCATATTTGATCAAAATAAAATCCACTAATTTTTTTATTATTCCCCAAGTTAAATAGTATCTTTGATGTTCCTAAAATTACAAATATTTTGATAAATTTGTGGCACAATAAAAATAGTGGAAATGAGTAAGATAAAGAAAATACGTTCAGCCTTAATTTCAGTATACGACAAAGAAAATCTTGAACCCATTATTAAAAAGTTGGATGAACTCAATATCAAAATTTATTCAACAGGGGGAACACAAAATTTTATTGAACAATCGGGGATTAAATCCAAGGCTGTTGAAAAAGTAACAAATTATCCCTCCATTTTTTCCGGACGAGTGAAGACTCTGCACCCTAAAATTTTTGGAGGCATTCTTGCCCGAAGGGATTACACCGAGGATCAGAAAGAGATTGATGAATATGAAATTCCGGAGATTGATCTGGTAATTGTTGATCTTTATCCTTTTGAGAAAACTGTTGCACAGAGTGATTCTGAATCAGAAATCATCGAGAAGATTGACATTGGTGGCATATCCCTGATAAGAGCCGCTGCCAAAAATTACAATGATGTGGTAGTGATCCCCTCCAAAGAACAATACAAAGATCTGATGTCCATTCTGGAAGAAAAACATGCGGAAACATCTCTGGAAGAGAGGAAAAATCTTGCTTTGGAAGCATTTGATGTTTCTTCGCATTATGATACGATCATTTTCAGGCATTTCAATAAAAACAATGAAAAGTTAACTTTTAAAGCCAGCCAGAATAAAGCAACAATTTTGAGATACGGAGAAAACCCCCACCAGGGAGGAGTTTTTTATGGAGATTTGGAGGCATTGTTCGACCAGCTTCATGGCAAACAAATATCTTACAATAATCTGATAGATATTGATGCTGCTGTTCATCTGATTAATGATTTTGATCCGGGGACTTTTGCAGTACTCAAACACAATAACCCTTGCGGAATTTCCACCCGGGATAATTTAAAGGAGGCCTGGAAGGATGCCTTGTCAGGTGATCCTGTGTCGGCTTTTGGAGGAGTACTTGTTACCAATTCAAAGGTTGATAAGGAAACAGCTGAAGAGATCAATAAGATTTTTTTTGAGATCATCATTGCCCCGGCATATTCAGATGGTGCTTTAGCGATTTTAAAGCAAAAAAAGAATCGCATCATCCTGATTCAAAAAAGGGCCTGCTCCGGCAAAAAACAATTCCGGTCAGTCCTGAACGGAGTTCTTG
>DATGCI010000253.1:0-7872 GCA_035312185.1 bacterium | reverse complement strand
TAACTTTTCTGCTCTAAAAACTGAATATGCGCAAGATATGGGTTCAATTATACCCAAAATCAAGCAACTTCCGGCTCAAGAAACAGCTGTGAAACTAGAAAACGGAGGTACTGTCGAGATTGAACTGGAAAATGATAGTCTATATCTTGACAGGGGCTATTTTTTGCTGGAAAGAGAAGACAAAGAAAACTACTCTACAACTATTGAGCGTGATTATTCAGTGGCAATTGATACCCGAATTAGCGATGATCTCAAGAAGGAAGGCATTGTCCGGGATCTGGTCAGATACGTCCAGATAATGCGTAAAGATGCTGGCTTTCAGGTAGAAGATAGAATCGAAATATCAGGTGATTTTTCTGATGAGACTATTGATGCTATTGATGAAAATCTGAATTACCTGAAAACTGAGACTCTGGCAACAAAATTGCACAAAGAAAAGAGGGAAGGGGATCTGGAAAAAGAAATCAAACTTGATGGTAACAAAGAGGTTGTAACCGTAAAACGAATTAATAAGTAAGAATTATCTGGAGATAAGAAAATATGACTAAGGAAAAATGGACACAAGAAGATCTTGAATATTTCAAAAATGTTATTCTGAAAAAACGTAAAAAAACTATTGAAGAGATTGAGCGTCTGGAAAGCATCACGGAAAACAATTCCGGAGGCTATGGCGAAGATGCTTATTCCTATCATATGGCTGATGTAGGTACTTCTTCTCAGGAAAGAGAAAAGGAATATTTGTGGCTGTCCCGAGAAAAAAAGTTTCTAGGTCACCTCAATTCTGCTCTTGCCCGCATCGAAAATGGAGAATATGGACGTTGTATTGAATGCGGAAAATTAATCCCAAAAGAAAGATTGGAAGAGGTCCCTCATACCCAGCATTGTGCAGAATGCAAACGGTAGAGTAGCGTAGATCAAACTGTTTACCCTGGATGGATCCAATATTTTTTTATGGAAAAAGCTTCAAAAAAACGATTTTCAGTTAATGAAGAAGACGAACAGGAAAGATTAGATAAATATTTAGCTGGGGAAATTGACTCCTTAAGCCGGTCAAAAATTAAACGCCTTATCAATGACAATAAAATTACAGTTAATGGTGAAAATGCCAAACCTGCATACAGGATTAATACGTCTGATCTAATCAAAGTTGTTATTCCTGAACCGGAACCTGTCGAAGTTGTTCCTCAGCCTATGGATCTGGAAATTCTATATGAAGATGAACATTATATAGCGATAAACAAGGAGGCCGGGCTGGTAGTCCATCCTGGTGCAGGACATCGTAGTGGTACTCTGGTTAATGGCCTGGTTCATTATTCCGATCAACTCAGCAGCCTGGGCGGCGATGATCGACCTGGATTGGTTCACCGGCTGGACAAAGACACAACCGGTGTTATTATCGCTGCAAAAAATGATGAGGCCCACTGGAAATTAAGCAGGTTGTTTGCTGATAGGAAAATTTACAAGGAATACCGCACTTTTGTCTGGGGCGTCCCCAAAAACGATCAGGGAATAATCGATAAAAAAATTGGCCGAAGCCGTCGAAATCGAGAAAAATTTGTTGTCACTCACCTGGGAAAAAATGCCCAATCTGAATATAAAGTCTTGCAAAATTACAATTTTTTTAGTTTCTTAAAAGTAAGGCTGATAACAGGTCGAACCCATCAAATTCGGGTTCATATGAAATCAATAGGTCATCCAGTTATAGGGGATCAAAAATATGGTTCTGATACCCGATTTGTAAAAGGTCTTAACAATAGAAACTGTGATATTGGAGAAAAAGTTATCTCAGTAATTAATAGACAGCTATTACATGCTTATAAAATTGCCTTTGAACACCCTATGACCAATCAAGAAATAACAATCTCAGCACCTTTACCCAATGATTTTAGACGTGTAGAACAAATAGTTAGCACAAGAATTGTGGAATAGATATGGATGCTATCCTGGATAATTTTATAGACTTTCTAAGTAACCAAAAAGGATATTCGGAACATACAATCAAAGCTTACGTCCGTGATGTGGATAATTTTTTTGATTTTTATCAGGAATATTTAAATGTCAATGAACTAAAGATTCAATCTATAGATCGGACTGGCATTCGACATTATTTGGGGAAATTGTTTGAAGATGGTCTTTCTAGTGCAACTGTATCCAGGAAATTATCGTCCATTAAAGTACTTTTTAAACACCTTGTCAACCAGAATGTGATCAAAACCAATCCAGCTGCTTTGATACAGAGCCCCAAAACAAGAAAAAAGATTCCAGAAGTGCTATCAGAAAAAGAGATCACTTCAATTCTTGATAATATAGAGACTCAGGATTTTTATCAGATCAGAAATAAGGCTATTCTTGAATTGTTCTATAGCACTGGCGTCAGATTGAGTGAACTTGTTAATATTAACATAAGAGATATTGATTTTTTGAAAAAAGAAATCAAAATTATAGGTAAAGGAGACAAAGAGCGAATTGTATTACTTGGCGAAAGGGCAATCAAAACATTGCAAAGCTATCTAAAGTTCAGACAAAAAGAATATAATAAAGAAGAAGGCCCCCTTTTTATTAGCAATAGGAAAAAACGTTTATCTCAATCAATGGTCCAGGTCATAGTCAAAAAGTATCTTACTTCCATTTCTGAGAAAACTCATTTGAGTCCCCATACTCTGCGCCATTCTTTTGCTACTCATCTTCTTGATAATGGTGCTGAATTGACTGCCGTTAAGGAACTTCTGGGACACGAAAGCCTTTCAACTACACAACTTTATACCCATGTAAAGATGAGCAAAATGAAAAAACTATATAATAATGCTCACCCTCATGCAGATAAACGATCTACATGAGATTAAATCATAATTAGTTAATGGAGGAATTTATGAATATTGAAATTACCAGTCGGCATCATGATTATCCTGATAGGATCACAGATTATGCCCAGGAGAAAGTGGAGAAATTAACCAAATATCATGATCGAATAATCGACGTTCGGATCGTTCTTGATAAAAGATCAGAAGGGGAAGAAGCCGAAATTGTACTCCATATTTCAGGGAAAAACTTTGCTACCAAGGAATTAACTAATGATATAACAAAATCCATAGATAGCGCCACAAAAAAAATTGGGCGGCAATTAAGAAAATATGTGGAAAAAAGGAACGAACATGGCTGATTCTGTAACAGTAAGGAAACTATTTGAAGACAATAAAGATAATCTCCAGCTTATAAAAGAAAATGGGAAAATTGGGTTTGAGAGAAAGGTTACAGTTCCCAAGTTAAATCGTCCCGGGCTGGAATTGACCGGTTTTTGGCAGCATTTTCGTGAAGACCGTATTCTTCTATTTGGTATGAAGGAAGATTGCTATCTTAAAACTCTTTCCAATGAACGCAAGGAAGGACTTTTTCAAAAGCTATTTACTACAAAAATACCGGCTGCCATTTTTGCCCATAGTGTAGCTGTTCCAGAAGAAGCCCTTAGTATGGCACGTAAATACGATGTTGCAATTTTTACTACAACAGTTTTGACCACCCAATTGAATAAGTTTTTAATGGACTATTTGGACTGGGAACTGGCTCCTAATATTACTAAACATGGTGATCTGGTCGATGTTTATGGCGTTGGGATCCTGTTTACAGGAAAAAGCGGGATTGGAAAGAGTGAAGTGGCTCTTGATCTCGTCGAGCGCGGGCATCGTCTGGTATCTGATGACTCTGTCAAAATAATTCGCAGAGCTGATAATGTTATCATCGGTATGCAGCCTGGAAGTAAGTTGCTTGAGCATCATCTAGAAGTACGCGGGCTGGGAATTATTGATGTACCGCGAATGTTTGGTGTCCGTTCAGTTAGAACTCAAAAGCGGGTTGAAGTAGAAGTTCGCCTGGAAATATGGGATGAAAATAAAAATTATGAAAGGCTCGGCCTGGATACAAAGTCCTCCAGAATTTTGGATGTTTCTGTGCCAATGGTAGAATTACCAATTGTTCCAGGTAAAAATATTACCGTAATTGCGGAAACAATTGCCATGGATCATATGTTAAAAGTATATGGTAAAGATGCAGCCAGTGAATTTGACAAAAGGTTGGAGATGGCTATCAAACAGAAGACAAAAAGAAAGCAGGTAGCAAATTACTTAAAAAAAGATTTTGAATAATGCTTGCATATTAAAAAACTTATCTTTACCTTGTTTAGAGAATGTAAAGCTCTTTTACATAAATTTTCTTACCAATGCAGGCTTTTCCCTGCTCCGGATGTGCCGTGTTATCCCTCTTAATCATCTTTTTAGTTCGGAGTGGGAACGCCCAGTTTTTAAAGGGGCACTTCCTCAGTGCCCCTTTAGTTTTTTACCTGGTAATCCATTGAAATCGCAGCAAATTTTAAAAAAATAGAGTAATTACAGAGAATGTATATTTTTGACTATCAAAAAAACAAAACATATTTTGCTCAAATTGCAGGACATAGTGAAAAAGTTGGGGCACGAGAATTGAAAAACCTCGGCGCCCGTGACATTGAGACTGCTTATAAAGGAGCCCACTTTACAGCTGATCGAAAAGTGTTGTATAAAATCAATTATATGGCGCGAATAATTACCAGAGTTTTAGCCCCTCTAGTTAATTTCCATTGTCCTGATACAGATATCTTATACGATAAATCTCGTGAAGTACCCTGGGAGAATATATTTACTAATCAGCAAAGTTTTGCAATCTTTTCCAATATCAATATTAAATCTTCTCAAATTTATCATTCTAAATATGCAGCCTTGAAAATGAAAGATGCAATTGTTGATCGATTTCGTGATCAAACCGGTCAAAGGCCTGATGTAAATACAAAAGATCCTGATGTCGTTTTCAACCTCTATATTCAGAATGATCGGGCCACAATTAGTTTGGATACATCCGGCGACTCCTTGCATAGGCGGGGTTATAGAGTGGAAGGTGGACCGGCTCCCATGCAAGAAACTGTTGCTGCTACCATGTTACAACTCTCAGATTGGGGTGGGAAAAACAAACTTTATGATCCAATGTGCGGATCAGGGACGATTTTATGTGAAGCTTTGATGAAATATTGTAATATCCCAGCTGGTTATTTGCGACCTGATTTTGGATTTCAAAATTTACCTGATTTTGATAAATCGATATGGAAACAGGTCAAGGATAAATATGATTCAAACATTCAAGCTCTTGACCCAGGTCTCATCAAAGGTAGCGATATATCATCGGAAATGATAAAAATTGCCCGAAAAAATTGTTCGCAATTGCCCTATGGAGATCGCATAATTTTGAGTGTAAAAGCATTTAAGGATATAAATAACCTGGAAAATATGACCATTGTTACCAATCCTCCTTTTGGAGTGCGGATGGGAAATCAAAATAATCTGGAAAAGCTCTACATTGAATTTAGTAAAAAATTGAAGGAACTAGGATCAGGTTCAAAGGTGATTGTATATAGCGGTAAGCCGAAATTACTAGATAATATCTGGATGAAATCGGATTGGACAACTACTTTAGTAAATGGTGGCCTGGAAGGTAAGGCAGCCCAATATCAGGTTTATTAGTCTTTTCCTAGAATTAATTTGATTTTATTTAACATTCTCTCAGTATGTCCGCCTCTCCAATAGATTTTGTCGCAGTTAGGACAAAATGTAAAATGGTGAAAATTTGATTTCACTTTTTGAGGCAAACGAGCTTTGATTTTTGATTTATTGATATTTTGCAGAGGAAAATTACACTGCAGACACCGTGAAAAAATTTTGTCATCATCTATTTGTATATTGAGTTCTTCTGCAATTTTTTGAAAGCGTGTAGTGAAGTCATTGGAAGAAAGTAACAAAATTTTTGCTTGTGAATCATTTTGATATAATTTGCTACTTCTGGTGATAATGTACCGGTTTTCTTGAACAGCCTGATTTATTAATTCCTGTTGAACTTTAGGGGGCGGATAAATTGTATCATAGCCCAGCATTCTGAGATATTTGGCCGATTTACCCAACATTTTATCGATAATGAATTTCATTTTATCCCGGAATTAAAATTATTAAAATACTGTTCTTGAAAAGTTAAGAATATTTCTATAAATTTCCAGATATTTTCTCAAAGGAAAGGAAAAGATAATGCCAAAGAGTTATGACTTACATAGCCATACGACTGCGTCTGATGGTACCCTCAGGCCGGCAGAATTAGTTGAAAAAGCCGCTGGATTAGATATAAATATTCTAGCAATAACCGACCATGATAATGTAAACGGTGTCGAGGAAGCAGCCCAAGCTGGACAAAATTATGGTATTGATATTATTCCGGGAGTGGAAATTAGCGTTGAATTCTCACCTGGGACAATGCATGTATGCGGATATTTTATTGATATTGAAAATGAATTTTTAAATGAAAAACTGGAGTTCGTTCAGCAGGCACGCCGGGATAGAAATCCCAAGATCATAGAAAAATTAAACCAAAAAGAAATTGATATAACTCTTGAAGAGGTGCAGCAGGTCGCTGGCAGTGATCAGGTAGGGCGGCCCAATATTGCAAAAGTGCTCATTCAGAAAGGGTATGTCAATGGCATTAAAGAAGCTTTTGATAAGTATTTGAAAAAGGGCGCACCTTGCTATGTAAATAAAAAGAGGCTCGATCTGGAAACGGCCATCGAGACTATCAAGGCAGCAGGTGGAATAGCAGTTCTCGCTCATCCTGTTCAGCTGGAATTAGATTCAGAAAAAGACTACCGAGATCTGCTTTCTCAAGTAAAAAAGGCAGGGATTGTTGGAGTCGAAGCCTTTTCCAGTCACCATACAGAAGACGAAAATCAGAAATATTATCAATTATCTCGAGAATTTGATATGATGGTAACGGGAGGGAGTGATTTTCATGGAGAAAACAAGCCCAAAGTAAAACTGGGAATATTTGGTGAAAATGTGAATGTTGATCTCGAACAATTTTTAGAATACGGCATCAAAGAGAAAAGTATAAATTGACTATAATTTAATTAAAATGAGGTATTAGAATGAGTGGCTCAATTTTACCACCTCATGGTGGTGGAAAGCTGGTGAACAGAACGGTTCCGGAGTCGGAACGAAAAAGTCTGGTTAAAGAAACTAAGAATATGAAAATTTACAATATCAGCGATGCTGATCTCTCGGTTTTTTATAGAATTGCAGATGGTGCCTTGTCACCACTGACCGGGCCTATGGAGGAGGATGAATTCCATAAAGTTCTTGAGGATGAAATTATTCAAAGAAATGGTAAAGAATATGCCTGGACTATTCCCCTGGCCTTCCCCATTAAAAAAGAGGAGGCGGATAAACTATCTGAAGGCGAAACAGTTGCTGTAAAAAATAGCACTAAAGAATTGATTGGGGTTTTGGAGATAACTGACATCTATCCCTTTGATAAGAAAAAATATAATAAATCGGTTTACGGAACAGATCGAGAAGATCATCCTGGGGCCAGAATTTTCAATAATGATGAAAGAGATTATCTGATTGGTGGTAATATTTGGGCCCTTCCGATGCCTAAAGATAATGGTTTTGGTCAATATATGCTATCACCGGCGGAAACCAGATCACTCTTTAAAAGAAGAGGTTGGGAAAAGGTTCTGGGGTTCCAGACCAGGAATGCACTGCATCGGGCTCATGAATATGCTCTCCTTTATGCCACAGAACAGCTGGTAGAGGAAGGGTATTATACTGGCGCTGTTTTAAATCCCCTGGTTGGCGCAACTAAATCTGATGATATCCCTGCTGATGTTCGCATGGAGACCTATGTTGAACTGCTGAATCAGAAAATGCTAGGACAGGGCGATCGGGATGAGGACCTATGGGACAATGTTGATTTTGATTTTTACGATAATCTAATTCTAGCTGGTCTTGATATGAAGATGTTTTATGCCGGTCC
>DATGCI010000252.1:0-2003 GCA_035312185.1 bacterium | reverse complement strand
CGTAACGAGTAAGATTAAGATCACTGTTGACCATTATCTCATCGAATTGCCAGTACAATACAGTTGGTTCCTCACATTTTATTTTGATTCCAGGGAAACCTGTTCTGATAATGTCAAAATTAAGAATTGCTGATTTTCCTGATTCCAATTTTAAAGGTTCATCCGGGGATAGTCTTTGTTTTACTTTATTCTGTTTTAGCATTCTTATCTGCTGCAACTTCTTGAGCGGATCCTTTTCAAGTTCATCAGGCCGAAAGGCAATATAATATTCCGGAAAATTGGCATAGTAGCGCGGTTTCCAGTATTGATCGGGCTTATAATCACTTTGAAAGCGGCCCCTTGAAATAATATTGTCAGCAGAAATTAGCTTATAATCATTTTTAGGAACTCGCCTGGGAACCAATTTTTTATGTGGTTGCTTAATAAGATTTATTGGAGAAAATTTTGCATCCAGATCTTTGATCCAATTGCGAGAATTAGGGTTCAATTGCCAGTATTCCATCATAGGTCTCTGAAAACTATAACGCGGAACTTTTTGGACTCTCTCATCTACTAAAAGGGCTCTAAATTTAGACTCTTGAGGTTTGGTATATGCAATGATCTTTTCTCCTGACTCTATTTCCGCCTGTAGAAAAGGTTCCTTATTGGCAGCGTTATAACTATTTACATTATAGCCAACCACTTCAATCGCCAGTAAATTTTTACCATTTTTCAAATTTTTTAATTTGTATTCATCAACTCGAGTCCAGCCATGGGGACCCCGGGCGGGTCCAAAAGCTAGATGCTTACCATTTAAATAGATGTGATAATAACTACCACCAGTTATTCGAAGAAGAGGAGTTTCCTTATCTTGAGAATTGAAAACAGAGCGAAAACCAAGTGTGATATTAATCTGGCCCTGTTGGTTTTTTCCCCAAACAGGTCGCGCTTTTAAAAAAGATACATCCTTTGACACGTTTATTTTTGATAAATAATTATTTTTAGCCTGTATTTTTGGTGAGATCAATAATAGTAAAGAAAACAAGATCCAATTGATATAAAAAATCCGCTTAATCCATCCCTTCATTTTTCCCTCCTGCCTTCCAAAAAACAATGCCCACAAATTATTTTATCAGCAATCCTTTTTCAATATCGACCTGATCATTTTTGCGAAGCTGAAAAATATAGGTTCCACTGGCAACTTTCTGTCCCTGGCTATTAACTCCCTTCCAAAATGTGGTATATTTACCGGGTCTTTGCTGTTTAGTAATCAGTGATTTGACTTTGTTACCTGAGAGATTATATACTGCTAATTCAACTCTTGCCTTTTTATCAATGGAATAACGAATTTTTGTCTGATTATTAAAAGGATTGGGATAATTCTCAACTAATTCAAACTGGAAATCTTTCGAGTCATTTTTATTAATCCCGGTAACTTCTTCATAATTAGTTACATTTCCATCAGAGTCTAGTTCAAAATTATAGGTGGTTCCTTTGTAATTTAATTGATTAATATGACCATTTTCATCCCGCTGGACTGGAACTTTGGTCATTATGATTTCTCCCTCAGTATTTACATCGTAGAATTGTGTTGTATCTGTGCCTGCTGAGTACAATTCACAAAAATATAACACCTGATTAAGAGGTTCCGAATAGCCTTCTTCATAGCGCTGAAGGCCAAGTTCAAGAGTGTGTTCAGAACTACAAAACCATTGATTAGAAATTGAGGCAATGAATTCCTGAGGAGCGTTTTGGAAATATTCTGCACCAACATTACTCCGCAAATACTGCTTGTCAACATAGCCAGCCTGTTCTACTAACTGTTTGCGTCTTGAATTCAAATCTTCGTTAATATAAATGTAATCCGGATCAACTCTATGATTGGTTTCATGGGCCACAACGACACTGAATCCATCAATGTAGTCAGAACTTATATCAGCCGGATAGGGATTTTCCCGATAGCCTCCAATAGTAGCGAACGTATTGATCCCTCCAGAATATTTACTAACATTCTCTTCCTCCTG
>DATGCI010000251.1:0-5256 GCA_035312185.1 bacterium | reverse complement strand
GATTTTATCATTCTCAGTCTGAGCATTGGAGTTCATGGTTTTGACCATATCTTTTATTTGTTCAATTTTGCTGCTATCTTCGACTTGGATAAAAGCGCTAAAATTATGACCCGGCCAAACCGGATTGTCCATGCGTGGACGCCCCTGCCCACTTTTGGCCAGAACTCGATCATAGATCTGATAATTTTCAACCTCTTTTTCATCCAGATTTTCAATAAATTTCTCTTTGCGCTCCACATTTGCAGTACAATATATGACTTTCATGTCAAACTCCTTTGGTCTTGATTTTGGACTAACTGCGGAGATAAAGAATACGTAGGCGAGGGATTTTTATCTCCGCAGTATGATCCTATCTATTAAACACAAAATATAATGTAGGAATGAATAGCAGGGTAATCAGAGTTGCTACCAGCATTCCACCGATCATGGTGATGGCCATGGGAACGAACATTGCGTGTCCCATTCCCTGGCTCAAAGCCATGGGTGTCATAGCCAGGATAGTTGTAAAGGAGGTCATCAGAACCGGTCGCATTCTTGAGCGACCACCATTCAGAATGGCCTGCTTCAAAGAATTGCCGCGTTTTCTCAGCAAATTGATATAATCGACGAGTACAATTCCATTATTTACAACAATTCCTACCAGCATAATGGCTCCAATAAATGTATTCACACTTAAGGTCGTTCCTGTGATCTTAAAGGCCCAGATAACACCGATAAATGTCAGTGGCAAAGAGAACATGATTATAAAGGGATTTTTAAAAGACTCAAACTGAGAAGCCATTACCATATAAACCAGGAGGATACCGAGGCCTCGAATAAGATACAGGTCAGCAAAAGACTCGCCCTGACTCTCAACCTGACCGGCTAATTCTACGCTAACTTCAGTTCCCAAATTTAGATTATTGATAATTCGTTCAACCTGCTGAGCAGCAGCACTGAGGGCTACACCTTTTTCCAATCCGGCTTTTACTTTCACCATTCTTAATTGGGATTTGCGCTTGATTTCCTGCATTCCAGAAACCACTTCAACATTAGCAACAGCAGAGAGCGGAATATGGTCACCTTTCAAATTCACCAACTGCAAATTTTCCAGATCGTCAATACTATTCCTGTAGTCCTGTTTATATTGTATTTTTATAGAATAATCTTCGCCTTTTTCGGTAAAATTGCCGGCTTCGCTGCCATAAATACTGGAACGGATTTGAGAGCCAATTATAGCCGAATTCAGAGCAAGATCCGAAGCTTTTGTTCGGTTGATCTTGATCTCGGCTTCCAGCTTGCCTTTGTCTGTAGTAGATTCTAGATCTGTAAGACCTTCAATATTGTTCATACGACTCTTGATTTTTCTGGCCACATCATTCAAAGCCTGAAAATCATTTCCACTAATTTCAACTTCGATCGGCTCTTTATTGCCCATAATTCCGCTCTGTATAAAACTACCAGCGCTAACCCGAAAATTGACGATTTCGGGCACCTGAGCAATTCTTTTGCGCAATTCGGCTCCTATTTCTTTGGCACTCCGTTCTCGATGATTGCACAATTTCAAATGACACATAACTGTTCCTACATTTTTGCCCTCTTCAAATCCAACCGAGGAAAGCACGCCTTTTTCTGTCTGTCCGCTAACTGAAAAAAGCGTTCCTGGCACTTTTTCCCGGGCAACGTCATCAACAATTTTCATAACTTTGCGAGAAACCTCACGAGTTGCTTCAGCCCGGGTTCCAGTTTCAGTCTTAAAAACTACAGCAATATCACCGGCATCAAATTCCGGCAGATAATCAGTTTTAATAGTTCTGCTGACGAAAAGAGAGACAATAAAAATTAATAACACGATTCCAATGGTTATAAATCTATGATCTACACATTTTTCAAGAAGCCAGCCATAACCCTTTTCCAGATTTTGCAGTAATTTTTCAGTGAAATTATACAATTTACCATGCTTCTTGCGCTTTTCAAGACGAGGTAGCAAATTGGAAGAAACTGATGGAATCAAAGTCAAAGCAGTTATTAAGGCTGCTATCAAGGTCACCGAAACCAGAATCGCCAATTGCTGAAACAGAATTCCGACAATTCCCCCCATAAAAACCATAGGCAGAAAAACAGCAATGGTTGTGGTGGTCGAAGCAGTGATCGCAGTTCCCATTTCACTGGTACCAAATATTGAGGCCTGTTTGGGATTACTGCCATCCTCGATATGACTTGTGATATTTTCCAGCACAACAATGGCATTATCGACTACCATTCCAATTGCTATTACAATAGCAATCAAAGAAAATATATTAATCGTCCAATTCAGGAGATAGATCGCAATAAATGCCGCAATCAGAGAAAAGGGAATGGCCAAAAAAACGATCAAACTGCTTCGCCATTCCCGCAGAAAAATGAAGACAACCAGAATTACAAATATCCAGGCATAAAAAATTGTGCGGGACAGATTGTTAAGCGATTCAACTACAATTTCATCTCCAGAGAAAACTTCATTGACTTTGACATCAGAAGGCAAGCCTGCGCTAATATTCTCCATCTTGGATCGGACTTTATCAACGACTTCTACAGTATTGGCTCCTGATTGTTTCTGGACCATCAGAACAACACATCGTCCGGATTTAATGTCTGCGAATTCCTCCTTGTCACGAAATGTATCTTCTACAGTGGCAACATCTTTTAGGTGTATGATCTTATCCTGGAATTTAGTGATAACGGTCTCCCGAATCTGCTGGATAGAGGTAAATTCACCTGGAACCTGAACAGCAAAATCCATGGAACCGGATTTAATACTACCGCCCGGTATGGAAACATTCTCAGCTTCGAGCACTTTGCTGATTTGACTAATGCTCATATTATAGGATTTCAGTTTTTGGGGATTTACTGAAACCTTGATCTGTCTCTCAGGATGGCCCAGATAAATTGCCGAGCCAACTCCTTGAGTTTTTCGAATGGGAGCAGCGATTTTATCTTCGATAATCTTTTCAATTCCCATATAATTCTGATCGGCAGAAATTCCATACATTATGACAGGAATCATTGAACTACTGATCTTATAAATTACAGGAGGATCAGCACCATCGGGTAGATCACTTTTTGCCATCTCAATCAAATCCCGAGCATTGTTAGCGGCCTCTGTGAGATCCATGCCCCAGTCGTATTGCAATTTGACTAACGACACATTTTCTTTTGATGTTGACGTAATTTCTTTGAGATTCTCCGCACCAGCCAGTTCATCCTCCAGTTCTTTGGAAACCTGTTTTTCGACTTCTCGTGACGAAGCACCAGGATAGGTTGTAATCACTGTCAGGGTGGGTAGTTCCATTTTTGGCATTATATCGAGGGGTAATTTGACAATGGCGACCACTCCGAAGAGCAGAACAGCCAGAAAAACCATCAATGTTGTGACCGGTCGATTTACCGAAATCTTTGGCAGTTTCATTCTGTCCCCCTTTACTTATTAGTAGCTATGACCTGATCGCCATCTTGCAGTTTACTTTTGCCCTCGATCACAATCCGTGTTCGGTCAGGAATACCCTGCACTGCAACAAGATGATCCCGGGTTGTGATTCTTTCCACAGCTTTTTTCTCGACCTTTTCATTAGCATGGACCACAAAGACAAAATCCCGACCTGTTCCCGGCTGGCGGTAAATTGCCTGTTGAGGAACAAAGACGGCTTCTTTCTGAGGCAGAATTATATCAACATAGGCCATCATACCCGGTTTTAAAAGCATTTGAGAATTGTTAATAGCCAGGTTAAGATCGGTAGTTCGGCTGGACATATCCACCAGTGGTGAAATTCGAACTATCTCAGCCTGAAAATGTTTTTCAGGATATACATCTGTCTTAATTTTAGCTTTTTGCCCGATTTCTATTTGGGATAATTGTTTTTCATTAACAGCGACTTCAATTTTAAGACTGTCAAGTTGCATTAATCTGACAACACCGTTAGCATGAGAATAGCCCGGTTTCATTCCTGGATTTATCAACATAAAGCTTTCGCCTTCATTGATCATAGTCTCTACAAGGGTACCTTCAAAAGGTGCTCTGATTTCAGTATTTTGTCTTACCATTTCATAATTGGCCTTTTTGGCCTCATATTTAGCCTTGATGTGATCAAACTTCTGTTCCGGAATACTACCTTTTTTATACAGGCGGTGAACGCGACCATAATCTTTTTTCACAGCCTCATATTCCATGCGGGCTTGAGTTAATTTTTCGCCAGCCAGTCTTACTATTAAATCATTTTTCGATACTTTCTGTCCTTCTTGATAATATATTTTTTCAACTCGCCCCGGAAGTACAGCGCTCAGATTTGCTTCCCGATAGGGTTTAAAAGACCCTGAAAGTTCCAGAACAGGTTGATAGGTTTTCTTTTTTGATTGGGCTGTGGTGACGACTTCCCTGGATTCTGAAAGGTTTGCACTTTGGGAATTGTCCTGCCGACCACAGTTGACCATTATCAAAGTGATCGCTAAAATAATGTGATTCAGTTTCTTCATTATTGGTCTCCTTGACTTACTTTATGTCTTGCCAGTACTTTTTCGAATTTCGCTCTGGCAATTTTATAGGATTTCTTACTTTCTATATAATTAGCATAAGATTTCCGCCACAGAGTTTGGGCCTCCAGCAATTCTGAACTATTGATAATACCTTCATGAAAATTGTCTTTGGCAATTTTGAGATTTTCCCGGGATTGCTGGAGAGATTTTTTATTCATTTCCATAGTTTGGATAGCCTCATTGAGCTTATTGATAACTCGCTGAACTTCGAGTTTTATTTTATCTTTGCCTTCCTCAAGTTCATAGGAAGCACTTTTCCTCTTATGCCGGGCTGAAGTAAGTTGATTACCGCGCTTATTCCAGTTGAAAAGCGGAAATTCACAAACCAGACCAAGACTCCAGTCAGTACCAAATTCATCTTTCAGACTATTGTAAGGATTAGGATTTACTGAAAAATAATTGGCTGTCAGGTAAATATTAGGAGAGTAGCGAGACCAGGCCAGATCAACCATTGCCGAATTTATATTTAGTTTCTGTTCCAGCATGTTGATTTCCGGCCGACTCTGCAAGGCCTGATCAGTATAGACAGAATTATATTTAATCTTGCGAGCATCTGTAGTCAATGAATCAAGGGGCGAAATATCGGCCTTAAGAGGCAATCCAATATGCTGACAGAGAGCCATTTTAGCCAGTTTGAGCGCATTCTGAGCTTTGAGCAGTTTACTTTCCGCTTCATTTTTTTTGACTTCAATTTTGAGCACATCGTTT
>DATGCI010000250.1:0-4726 GCA_035312185.1 bacterium | reverse complement strand
GCAGGCATTTCTTTTTGTGTGCGGCGATAAACAATTTTGACCTGGCCAGAATCTTTCTGCATAAAATTGGCAGTTCGGGCAACATCAACAGCAGTATTACCACCTCCCAGAACGGTCACTTGTTCACCGGTTTTAACTTTTTTATCCTGCCTTATGTTAGATAAAAAATTGAGAGGATCCAGGAAACCTTTGGCAACATCATCACCGGGAATACTGACCTGTTTGGATTTTTGGGCTCCGACAGCAATATAAATAAAATCATTTTCTGCACGCAATTGTTTAAAACGTGTTTTATCAATAGGATAATTGGTATTAATTTTGACGCCCAAATCCTGAATGGCTTCAATATCAGCTTCAATAGCTTCACGACTGAGGCGAAATTGTGGAATTGCGTCAGACAGCATTCCGCCAGGGAATTGTTTGGATTCAAAAACATTTACTTTCAATCCAGCCCGCCGAAGATAATAGGCTGCTGCCAGACCGGATGGGCCGGCTCCTATAATAGCTACTTTGAATGGTCCACTCGTTCTTTGATCTGAGTCCATCCGACGAGCTTGCTCGGCAATTGTTCTCTTTACACTCCGAATTAAAAGAGAACTGTCATAATTAATGCGAGTGCACTTTGTCTGACAGAGATGATCGCAGGCCATTCCTGTAACATGGGGAAAAGGATTATCCTGTAAAATTGTATGGAGCGCTTTGTCAAATTCTCCTTGAGCGGTATAATACATATATTCCGGTATATTTTGGCCGGCAGGACAGGTACTTACACAGGGCGCTTTTATACAGTCAAATTCTGTTAATTCCCGTTTCATCTTAATATCACGATCAAAGGGCAAGTAGTCTGAATTTTGTAGAGTCAGCTCAGCATATTTATGTAAATTTTTTCTGGCTGCCTCATCTGGATCAGCAATGCCAGCCTTATTTTCGATATAATTTTCAATATTATCGGCTTCGTAATTGTGAAATTCATCATTTATATTTTCCAGATACTGAGACAACCTGCCATAGCCACCTGGCCGCAAAAGATCAGAACATACTGTAATTGGGTGAAGACCACAGGCCAGAACATCAGCAACATTTTTATTATTAACTCCACCGGCAAAGGAAATCGGAATATCAGCCAGGGCTTCGTCATTTCTGATTTTATTAGCTAGATTTATGCTAATAGGATGAAGGGCTTTGCCGCTCATGTACATGGCTTCTTTATCAAAAATATTGCGGTGGTTTTTAGCTTCAAGAGTATTAGTCAGTTTCAAGCCGAAAAATAAATCTTCTTGAACAGCAGTTTGTTGTAGAGACAACATCATATCCCGGGCTTCTGTGTACTCAATATCATGTTCAAATGCAATATCAGGAACAGGAGTATTATAGCCCAATTTATCATTTAAAATCGAATGGATTTTCTCCTTACCCAGCAAGGTGGGATTTAATTTAACCAGAGTATGTAAATTTTTCTCGCTTAACAAATATTTGCCAATAGTCTCAATTTCATCAGAAGGACAGCCATGCATTGTTGACAGAGTTACATTGTTTGATAGACTATCGGGAATTTCAATTTCACCTATTTCTGGATATAGATCCTGGATTGAATTGAGCATTTTTGATTTTTCCAGACTGGAATCTTCCATCTTTTCCAGAAACCATTGGACATTATCCTTGAGGATTCCTTCCATATCATAGCCAACGCTCATATTGAAGACCATTCCCTGATCATTATTCCAGCCAAATTTATGCTGCAAAATGTGGATAATTATCCAGGCTTTCAAATATTCTCGATAGGATTCTTCAATCTTGAGCTCCTGAGACCATTCACAATTGTAACCTTCATCCTGCATATCAATACAGGGTTTAGAAACCTCAATTTCATCCAGAGTTTGAACAGTTTTTAATTCGATATAGCGAGCACCACACAACCAGGCTGAGATAATATTTTGTGCCATCTGAGTATGAGGACCGGCCGCAACTCCTAGAGGAGTTTCCAGACCTTGCTCAAAGATTGAACTGCTAAACACTGAGTCTGACTCAGGTTCGTAAAATAGAGATTCATAAATACCAAAGATAGAAGCATTTTTCTCCAGACTTTGAAGAATCTGGGATAATAGTTGACGAATT
The DNA here is from genome assembly GCA_035312185.1 of bacterium. Lineage (GTDB taxonomy): Bacteria > Fidelibacterota > UBA2242 > UBA2242 > JAFGTP01 > JAIPHI01. The sequence continues at coordinate 2,611 of DATGCI010000250.1, read as the reverse complement.
GGGATCGGATAAAATTTATCACTCATAGAATTTCCTGTGTAATTTTTGGGCTGCGGATTTTACTTTTTGATGAATTTTGGATTGATCTAAATTGCTGAATTGACCATTTTTATACAATATTTTGCCATTTGAAATTGTCATATACATTTTTTGACCTTCTACCCCGAAAATTAAATGGTAGAATAGATTATCAAGATTGATGTCTGTGACAGGCTTATAATTGGTGATGGCCAGATCAGCTGCTTTACCTTTTTGTAATTTTCCAGCGGTAGGGAAAAAATTATCAATAATCTGGCCAGGATATTCGAATAAAATCTTTTTTGGATGGGGAAGTTCAGCATTGCGCATCAGAAAGTGAGTTCGCATAGTTCCCAGAATATTACCAGTCATCCCGTCAGTTCCCAGAACATATTTATTAATTCTGCCAAGATTCAAACGACCGACATTATTATTGGCATTGGACTCAGGATTGGAAATGACAATCGGTTCAATATCATTTAATAATTTATAATCCTTTTTAGAAAGATGGATGCAATGGGCGAGCAGTGATTTGTTATCCAGAAGCCCATGTCGATAAAGCCGATCAACCGGACCTTCATAACCCTGTTTCTGACAAAATTCCAGGTCTGACTTCCCTTCACCACAGTGGATATGAATCGGAAGTTCGTCAGGTTTAAGATTTGCTATCAATTGTAGGGTCTTTTCGCTTAAGGTGAAATTGGCATGCAAACCTAATAGTCCCTGTACTTGCTGATAATTTTTATGCTCTTCAAAGAAATTGATATTTTCCTCTAACTGATTTTGTACCTGCTCCTTGCCCATGCGGTCTGAAATTTCAAAACAGAGCAAACCTTTTACACCAGTTTCTTGAAAAGCTCTTTTGATAATTTGTAAACTTGAATCTACATATTTCATAGAAGCGTGGTGGTCAAAAATAGTCGTAACACCATACTGAATTGAATCCATTAAACCATGCATAGCAGAATAATAGATTGACTCTTCATCCAGTTTTTGATCAAGATGCCACCATAAATTTTCCAGAATCTTTTTGAAACTATCGGTTTTCCCGATTGGACTCAAACCAGTTGCTAGTGCTGAATAAAGATGATGATGGGGATTTAAAAGGCCAGGCAGAATCAGACGTCCATCCAGATCGATAAACTCAAGGCCCTCCTTCTTTAATTCCTTACTTTTGCCTATTGCCTTTATTTTTTTATTCTCAATTTCTATAGCACCCTCATCAAGCAGAAACGAAAATCCATCAGTTACAATTGCATTCCCTAAAATATAATGGTCTTGCATAAAACTCCTATTTCTAAAATCTATTCCTCATTAATCTTTCTTTTTTAAGTAACATCAAATATAAAAAATGGAAGTCGCAAAAAAATCAAAGCGCAACTTCCATATTTATTTCAATTATCGTTTTATAAACTGACCGGTACCAGGCTTTTGAACGAATCCCCGACCATGGTCAAATACAACTTTTCCCTGCACCAGTGTTTTTTCTATGCGACCCTGAAATTTATATTCTTCAAAAGGTGTTATCTTGCCTTTGGAGAAAAATTCTTTGCCTTTTACAGTCCATTTAGCATCTGAATTCAGTAAAATAAGGTCAGCGTCTTTACCCTCTGCTATGGAACCTTTACGATCAAAAATACCATAGCGTCGAGCAGCTCCTTCCGAAGTGATTCTCAAAAAATCAGCTAAATTAATATCTCTTTTACGATAACCTTCTGAATAAAAATAGGGGAAAAGTGTACCACTTCCCGGAATACCAGCATAATCCTGCCAGGCTGAACCCGTATTTTTTTGACTATTGGGAGCCGGAGCATGATCCGAGGCTATGAAGTTAATTGTACCTTTTTTTAGTAATTTCCATAATTCTTCAGCATTGCCTTTAGGTTTGACAACCGGGGCAGTTTTGAGAGCGCCTCCGATTTTTTCCAGATCATTGGTCTCAAATTCCAGATAGTGAGGCGCTGTTTCCCCGCTCACATTTTTATGATTTGCCAGTAAATTGGCAGCTGCGGCCGTTCCCAGGTGCACAATATGGAGATCAGCATTAGTTGTACTGGCTAAGGTCAGGGCATTTTGCACAGCCATTATTTCAGCAACTTCAGGCCGTGAACGATAGTAATTAATCCAATTATCGCCTTTTTTACTCTCTATTAATTCAGCCTTTTTGACATAAGAAAGGTCTTCAGCATGGAGTAGAATGGGCCGGTTTATTTTTTCTGAATATTTTAAGACCTCTAAAAATTGATAATGATCCAGATGCTGAAAACTATCCATTCCCGATATAAAATAGTTCTTAAAACCCAGCACCCAATTAGCTAATTCTTCCATATTTCTATTTTTATCAGAATATGTCTGGTTGGATACACCTCCAAAAAATCCAAAATCAATTACCGATTTTTCTTGCACTATTTCCAGTTTGTTTTTCAAATTTTCCAGAGTCGTAACCGGTGGTAAAGATGTGCAGGGCATATCAATTACAGTTGTAATACCTCCAGAAGCAGCAGCGCAACTTCCATGGTAAAAATCCTCCCTTTCTGTAAAACCTGGCTCGTCAAAGTGAACGTGAGGATCAATAGCACCGGGGAATATATGC
>DATGCI010000249.1:0-25522 GCA_035312185.1 bacterium | reverse complement strand
CACAAATCAATACGAAACCCAATCAATCTGAAAATATTGAGACTGCCCGCACTAACAATTCCAGTTCTAAGAATATAGCCTCATCAAAAAACAATTCGCAAAATCAGGTCCATGTGCGCAACTTTAGTGATAAAAATCAATCCAGTAAATCTGCTCATTCAGAGGATCAGACTGTAAACCAGCAAACCAATCCTGAAAATATAAAACAGGGCCAGAACCAGCAAAATAGTGCTCAAAAGATAAAAGCAAATACTGATCGCAATTCACATCCAAACAGAATCAGAACCAATTCTGAACAAAGCCAGATAAATCAAAGTCAAAAAAACACAAATGCAACGCAAAATTTAAAAAATAATCCAAAAGAACAAAGTCAGCAGAAGATTAGTACAGAGAAAACGCAACAAACATTGAATCAGGAAAGCGGCCTAAATCCATCTCGGCCAAAGAATAATCCTCAAAAAAGTTCCAGTGGCTGGCAGACTAAAAAAACTGAAAATCAACCTGAAAATATAGCTAAAGAAAACAAAGTCCCAGATCAGTCACTAAAAGAGAATAGTCAAAAAAGTCAAACTGAGAATCAAGCACAATTTCATAAAAATAGAAAACACGAGTCCAATTCTTCAAAAAATGTCCGCAAAAATATTCCCGATAGGAATTTTGCAGAAAATCAGGAAAAAGTTGCTCAGAAAAATAACAATGAGAATTCTCAAATTAACAAGCAGCAAACTTTGAATACTAATCAATCAGAAAAACATTCTGCTAAATCAAATCCTGAACACAAGACTACGGACTATAACCAAAGTGTAAAGTTTAATAATTCTGAATCAAACCCGAACAGATCCAAAGAAAACTCAGTTTCTGATTCAAACGTCAAAAATTTCCAAAAAGTCAGAATTAATGATCATAAGGCTCAGCAAAATTCCAGTCAAAATATTTCACAATCCAGGAATCCAAAAGCTGAAAATCGTTCAGAGATAGCTTCTAACAAAAACACTTTTCATTCTGGCCAAACACAGAAACAAACACAATCACAAATTCAACAGTCAGGAAATGACTCATCTTCCAGCCATAATTTTCAGAAAAACCCCTCTAGCAATTCTCAAAATAGTTCCAATTCCAATCAACAATATAATTCCCGGGAAGGATCGAAAAAATTCAATCCTGAGAATCTTAAATCTGAATTAAAAGCTGATCAAGCAAAGATCAAAAATGAGTCCAACAAACAAACCAATTCTGCAGAATCTATTAAGAACTGGGCCCAAAATTTCACCAATTCTACTAAGGCTGCCAGCATGAACCGCTTTTCCGGAAAAATGAATAATTTGATCAGCAGGATTACCCAGGTTATTTATCTTTACAAAAATAGCAAATCAACAAAAACCAATTTTCAACTGGACGGCAAAAAATATGGCTCGCTAGAAGTTCAATTCTCTCAAAGTCAAAACAGCGAAAAAGCCACAATTATGGTTGAAAATGAATCAGTCAAAGCAGCAATTAAAAAATATATTCCATCAATTCAGGAGAATTTACAGCAAAAAGGCTTCTCCCTCTCATCTCTAGAAGTTGAAGTTAATAATGGTAATCGCGAAGAGGCCTTTCAATCAGAAAATCAATGGGGTCAAAACCAACAAAATTACAGGGGTTTTCGTCAAAACAGGCAGAAGAGTTCCCCGCAAAAAAATCAGTCAGAACTAACTTCCCGTCCCCTGGATTATGGATATAATACAATTGAAGTTTTTGCATAATTAATGTGAAAGGAACAAACCATGAATGTAGCGGATGTTATCCAAAGCACTTCCTCTCCGAACAGTCAGTCCGCATCTGCACTCGGAGGTAAGGAATCCATGGGTAAACAGGATTTTTTGAAATTGTTGACAGTACAGCTTCAACATCAAAATCCTCTTTCACCTATGAAGGGACAGGAGTTTTCGTCCCAATTAGCGCAGTTTAGTCAGGTTGAGCAGCTGGAAAATATTAATAGCGGACTTAAATCCAGCAATGAAATTGATCTTCAATTAACCCGCTCAATTACTAATTCTCTCTCCACCACTATGGTTGGCAAAGAAGCCAAAGTTTCTGGCAACAAAGTTCTGGCCAACCAAGATGGTACTGGTGAGGTCTCTTTCAAACTTCAGGAATATGCTGACAATGTCAAAATTCATATCAATGATGAACAAGGTGATCGGGTGAAGACCATTACCAAAAAAGCTCTGCCTGGTGGAGAACACACATTCTCTCTTGAAGAATCAGGTCTGGATTTTAGCAGTCAAACTTATTCTTTTGAGGTCAAGGCTACTAATGGCGAGCAAACTGTTCCGGCCAATCCCATGATGATCGGAATGGTCAACAAAGTTCGCTTTAATCAAAATGGTTCATTTATTATTCTGGATGGCGCTGAGGCTTCATTTTCCAGCGTTCTGGAAATTGGAAATCCTGAATCAATTAAGTAAGGATAAAAAATGAAAGTTAATGAACTACAAATCAATCAAAATTTTAACTCCCTGCGCCCTGATAAGGTTGGCAAAACCAAAACTCCGGCGCAACCTGCTAAATCTGAGAAGTCAGGCAAGGCCTCCCGGCCATTTAGCGATGTCCTGAACAGCAAACTCAGTGAAAATTCTTCTCTCAAATTTTCCAGTCACGCTGCCAAAAGGATCCAGCAGCGTCAAATGGATATTTCTCCAGCACAGATGACCCGACTGGAAAATGGAGTAGGAAAAGCAGCAGAAAAAGGAGCCAAAAATTCTCTGGTAATGGTGGATAACGACGCTTATATCGTGAGTGTCAAAAATAAGACTGTTATAACCGCCATACCACAGTCCAACACAACTGGAAATGTGTTTACCAATATTGACAGTGTGACGATAACTTAAAACTTAACAACAGGGCCGGACCCCTTATTGGGGAAGCCCTCCTTCCGCTGACTGAAAGAGGCGGAAAACAAAACAAAAGGAGGACGTTATGTCTTTTGCATTTCAAACACCAGTTGCTGCTCTTAATGAGCATCAAAATCGTATCAAGATGTTGAGTGAAAACATTGCCAACATCAACACACCGGGTTTCAAAGGGAATCGCATGACCTTTGTTGAAACTCTGGGTTCAGTTTCCGGTGTCAAACAATTTGAATTTTCCCAGGGTGACATTAAAAGCACAGGTAAGGTTACTGATCTGGCCATTCAGGGCGAAAGTTTTTTCGTTTTGAATAATGGTGAAAAAAATATGTACTCTCGGGCTGGATCTTTTGAAGTAAATGAACAGGGTGAACTTGTTAATGTTGACGGTCTCAATGTTCAGGGCTGGATGCAGGATATTTCCGAACCAAATCCAACTCTTTCCAATAATTTGAGAGATATTGTCATTGACCCCAATCTGAGTATTCCTGCCGAGGCCACTGAAAATGCCTGGTTATCAGGGAACTTAAATTCTGCTCTGGAAACCACTACTGAAGTCTGGCAAACTGAAGAAGCTTTGACTGAAAATGAAAATATGTTTGAATCTACTCAAATTACGAGCGGCAGTCCTCTCAGTGTGGATAGTCCATTGGAAGTTACTGAAACCAATGATTCCTTTCAGGTCAGTTTTGATGGAGCTGTAGCTGAGACTGTCACTATTACTAATGACACTTATGATAGTCTCGATGACCTGGTTGATGAACTCAATACTCAATTCAACTCCAATGTCAACCTCTCCGGTAAGATCAAAGCTTACAACTCCAATGAAACACTACAAATCAGAAATGTTGCTAATGAAGATGACACTACCATGGAATTAATTGCAGGAGAAAATACAGCCGGTGATAATGATGCCCTCACAGACCTAGGAATAGCCCCTGGCACTTCTACTTTTAAATTTGCAGGCGAAGATACAGACTTGAATAGTCTTTTACAGGTTTCTGAAGACCTCCAGGCCGGTGATACTATTGTAATTTCGGGAAGCGATTCCGAAGGTAATAGTATATCAACAGAATATACTTACAGTGCTGGCGATACAGTTGGTGCAATTTTAACCGAGATTAATAATGCTTATAGTGGAAGTAGCACAGCAGAATTAGAAGATGGCCAAATTATTTTAACAGATGATGAAGCCGGCGATAGTTCTACTACCCTTAGCCTGGCCGCAGCCAGCAGCAATACCGGTGCAATCAGTATGCCTCTCTTCAATAGTACTGAAGAAGGGAGCACCGCAACTGTCAATTCTTCTATTGAAGTTTACGACAGCATTGGCGAAAGTCATACCATCGGATTGAAAATTGAAAAGACTGACACAGATGGCGAATGGAATTGGAAGGCTGAGGTCCCAGATGGTAGCCCCGAAGGAATGAAGATCACTACTGGTAGTTCTGGAAAAATAACTTTTGATAAAAATGGAAATCTGCGCTCCTTCTCCTACGATGGCAATGCCGATTCATTGACTGTTACTCCGGGAAATGGTGCTCAGAATATGGAAATCAAATTACACGCTGGCTCCACAGAAAGCGCAACCGGTTTAACTCAGTACAATTCCGTATCCAGTGTTCAGATGAAAGATCAGGACGGATTGGCTTCTGGTAAAATCGAAGGCTTCAATTTTAAAAAAGACGGTTCTATTATTGCTTCCTTTACGAATGGTGAAAATGCTAAGATAGGCCAAGTGGCTACTGCAAAATTCGCCAACCCCGGTGGTCTGGAAAAAGCTGGTGGTAGTAATTTTGTTCCCACTCAGGATAGTGGCTTAGCCAGTATAGGAAAAGCTGATAGTCAAGAATCAGAAATCAAGTCAGAATCTCTGGAAACTTCAACTGTTGATCTGGCCGATCAATTTACAAAATTGATCGAAGCCCAGAACTCCTATCAAGCAGCAGCCAAAGTGATTAATACTTTTGAAGAAGTTGCTACACAGGCTTCACAGTTGAAAAGATAATTGAAACAATAAACCGCTTTTTAAAATAAGGAAGATCATTTAGATATTATTTGAGAGATACCATCACAGGGGAGATTCCACTGTGATGGTTTCCTTCTTACTCTATTTTCAGGAAAGATAGAAATAAATAAAATGTACTTTATTAATTAAAAAGAAAGTTTAGACCTTATTATGGATATAGCTACAATTCTGGGTATAGTCTCTGGTATCAGTCTCGTGGCAATCGCAATCATGGGAAAAGGTTCCCTGGCAACTTTTATTGATGTTCCCTCTATGTTAATTGTTGTAGGAGGTACTTTTGCTGCTATATTTGTCAACTTTACTATCAAAGAAGTAATTGGTGTTCTTAGTGTAGTAAAAAAGGCTTTTGAGAATCATGAAAGCACCGATCTGGAATTAATTCGTACCTTTGAAGAGCTGGCAGTTAAAGCCAGAAAGGAAGGGATTCTAGCAATTGATCGATCTCTTGATGATTTAGATGACGAGTTCATGCGGGAAGGTCTAGAAATGGCTGTTGATGGTACTGATCCTGAGACGCTGGAAACTATTATGGAATCGGAAATAAGCTATACCATGGAAAGACACAAGAAGGGACAGAAAATTTTTACTTCTCTAGGTACATATTCGCCTGCTTTTGGAATGATCGGTACTTTGATCGGATTGATCAATATGCTCCAGGGACTTGATGATCCCAGTTCAATTGGTGCTGGTATGGCTACGGCTTTGATCACTACCTTTTATGGAGCATTAATTGCCAATTTGATCTTTCTTCCTATTGCAGGAAAATTGAAAATACGTTCTGACGAGGAGATCATTATCAAAGAGATGATAATTGATGGTGTTCTATCCATCCAATCCGGTGATCATCCTCGCAGTATCAGAACCAAACTGCTAAATTACCTGCCACGAGCAGAACGCGAGCAGTATAACCTGGAAAACGAATAAACAAAAAAAAGACTATGGCTAAAAAAGAAAAAGAGGATGTAGAGCAACCTTCGTCACCAGCCTGGATGACTACTTATGGTGACATGATGACCCTTCTGCTATGTTTCTTTGTTTTGTTGCTCTCCTTCTCCAATATTGACAAAGTAAAATTTTCCATGAGTATGCGCGCTCTTCAAGGAGCCCTTGGTGTCATGCCTCGTATGAAAAAAGTAAACCGCTCCACCCAAACTCGCATCAATAGCGATAAAGTAATAGACAAAATGAAGATGGAAGAAAAAATTCAAAAGTTGAAGGAGCTGGCAAAAAGTCTGGGTTACGAGGAGGAGGTAACTGTATTGTTCAACGAAGGTGGGCTTTTGATTCGCCTGGGGAATAAAGTTCTTTTTGATCTTGGCAAAGCCAAACTCCGCGTCAAAGCTTATCCAATTCTGGAATTTGTAGGCAACACGATCAAGGAACATGATGCAGATGATGTTATTGTGGGCGGCCATACGGACAATTTACCAATCAGTAGTTCCGAATACCCTTCCAACTGGGAATTATCAATCGCTCGTTCTCTATCGGTTGTAAAATTTATGATTGATTCTGTAAATGTGCCTCCGGAAAAATTAATCGCAGCCGGCTTTTCAGAATACCATCCCATCGCTCCTAATGATAATTCTATCAACCGGCAAAAAAATCGACGGGTTGAATTTATGTTCAACTGGTGATTGCTCCTAGTGCTTGTTTCAAGCCCCATCAGCAATATTTTTTTAATTTTTTCCGAATATCTTTTGGACTAATTTCCCTCATTAATCGTTTTTTATATCCAAAAACATGTTATTAAATATATGGATTTGCCGTTTTACTAGCATTCAAAAAAACTATAGAAGCTAGGAAAAAGATAAAAGTGCTAGGAAATAATTTCCACTACCTAAATTTTCAAGCCATTAAAAAATTAAAAAGATGAAAATTTCTAGCCATTCAACAGCAAAAAATTTCGCCAAATATTAATAATAATTAACAAAAAATGGGTGATAATCTAAAGAGTCTCCTCCAAGAATTCAATTATAATAAACAATAAATACTTTTCATTGGATTGCAAACTTCATGGTAATTCTATTATACTGGTTTATTAATATCTATGGCATAAATTTTGATTCCATTATTCTGGACTGTTAAAAAAGTGAATACTAGAAGCTCAATCTGGAATTTTGATGCAATTGAAAAAAATAGATGAAAATCAGGGAAATCGAGCCAAATGGAAAGCTGGTAGGCTTTTCCAGATCACTTTTGTATACTCGAGTTTCCCTCAAAATTACTCAAGAATAAAAATCAACAGGTGCAGATTCGATGGCTAAACAAAGACAGAATACTAACTCCGATCGATCCGGAAGAGATCAAGAAAATCCTGAAAACAATGAACAAAAATCAGGGAAATCAGTTATTGGCGAAAAAACCAAATGGATTCTATTAATCACCAGTATATTAATTGCTATGGCCGGTACAGTCGTACTCGCTAAATTTGTTCTCTGGCCTCAGTACAAAAAGTTTCAGCAAAAACGAGAACAGGCCAAAAAAGAGGAAGAGAAAAAGCAGGTAAACAAACTGGGGCCAATTTATACTATAGGTGAATTAACTGTAAATCCTTATGGATCCAATGGACTGCGTTTTGTAATCGCTGAAGTTGCCCTTGAAGTTAAAAACGAAGACATGATTGAAGAACTAGAAAAAAGAGAACCGCAGATAAAAGATCTGTTAATTCGCTATTTCCGGGAACGGTCAACCAACCAGATCCTGAATCCAAATTTTCAGGATTCTTCAGCAGTTGCTTTAAGATCAGAGATCAATAAACGCTTATTTAAAAGCCAGATTGATAGCCTTTATTATTTAAAATTAGTAGTCCAATAAGGAAGGCCTTTAAATGAACAAAGTATTATCTCAGGAAGAAATAGATGCCCTTTTGACCAGTGTTGGTGAAGGAGAAGATGCTGAGAAGGCGCAAGCTCAAATACAAAAAGAAAAAAAAGTAACGCTCTATGATTTTAAGCGGCCCCACCATGTTTCCAAAGAGCAATTAAGATTACTCGATAATATTCACGAAGCACTGATCAGCAAACTAGGAGTCTTCCTCTCTGCCCAGTTAAAAATGATCGTGGAAATGGATCTGATTGGAATCGATCAGATCATGTATTCTGAATTTGTAATGTCTATTTCATCACCTTCCGCTCTCTATGTAGGCGAATTTGATAATCCCTATTCCAAATTTATTTTGGAAATTAGTCCTCAGTTTATTGCCTCAGCTATTGAACGACTTTTTGGTGGCCAGGGAACCTATACCGCTTCCAATCATCGGGTTTCAACAATTGAACAAAAAATTATGGAAAGGATCATTGATAAAATCGCTTCGGAAATCTCCAACAGCTGGGAAATTGTTCAGAAATTTGGCTGTAAATTCAATCGGTTTGAGCACAATGCCGAATTTGTCCAGATAGCTTCCGCTTCAGAACCTGTTATCGTTGTTTCCATTGAAGTTAAATTACGAGATCATACAACTATGATAAATATTTGCTACCCTCACGTTTGGATATCAGAAATTCTTTCCAATCCCAATATCCAGAATGAGATAATGCTCGGCAACCAAAGCAGCGAAGAGGGCAAACAGGAATTAGTCGAGCAAAAACTTCACCACACGCCTACTAATCTGCGAGCAATTCTAGGGAAAACAAAGCTCACTGTTCAGGATTTTATTGAATTGCAAAAGGGCGATGTGATCACCCTTGACAAAGACTTGGGCGATAAAATAATGGTTTATGCCCAAAATCAGCCCATGTTCGATGCCCAGGTTGGTAAAAAACGTAAAAAATACGCTATCAAAATTTCCGATATATTAAAAGGAGAAAACAATGAAGATTGAGCAAAGGAAATCAGAATTTCCGGAATCCTATCAATCCCTTATAACACCAATAAAAGAATCCATAAATCAATTATGCGGTCGTACAACTGAAATAGATTTTGATATTTTGCAAGATACTAATCCAGAAACTCTGCTGGGCGAAGAAGAATTTCCCAGAGTTTTGATAACCTTTGGCTGTGATACTTCAGGAGAATGGGCTCACTGGTTGGTTCTACCCCCGGAATTAGTTGTCAGTATTTACGCCTGGATGATTGGCGATGAGCCTGGAGGTGATCTAGGAGACGAGCATCTGGAAGGACTCCAGGAGGCCATTAATCAGATATTCGGGCAGCTTCAGACCTTTCTGGAAGTTCAGGATATCAATATTGAGTTCACCGATCTTGATATTTCTCGCATAGAAGATTCTGATCAACTTCCCGAAAAACCAGAAGACGATGTGATTGGAGTAAATTATCAAGTCAATATTGAGGACAATAATTTTTCTGCAAACCATTATTATTGGATGGAGTCAGAACCTGAACCCGCTCCCCAACCTGAACCTAAAACTCCTGAGCCGAAAACTGCAGAACCAGAGCCCCAGGTTGAAGTAAATCCCGCAGAATTTGAAGATTTTGAATCTAATGGCAATAATAATAACAGCCCCCGCAATCTGGATATGCTTATGGATGTTAAGCTGGAAGCCGTTGTTGAACTGGGCCGAAAAACAATTCCAATCAAAGATATTCTCAAATTGGGCAAAGGCTCCATTATTGAGCTTAACAAAACTGCTGGTGAATCTCTTGATATTTTTATTAATGGTCGCAAGTTGGCAGAAGGGGAAGTTGTCGTCGTAGATGAACAATTTGGAATCCGAATAACCCATCTTCTAGAACCCAAAGAAAGAATAAAGAGTCTTAAATAAATGGCTAAATTTAATTCAAATAAAAAAGACCGGATTAGATCCTATTTTGTGGCTTTGCTTTTTTTAGTGGTTGCTGCAATTGGTATCTGGATGGCTTTTTCGAAAAATTCCGAGCCTCAATCAGAAGGCCAGGTTCAAAAAGCCCAATCCAGTTATGCCGATACTGTTAGTGCCCAAGAACAAACCACTCCATCACGAAAAGACACCAGTCTAATTAAATACCGGCAATCCAGTGACGAATATTCCGGAGGCATTATCAAAACAATCGTGATCAGCGCCCTTTTTATAATTTTTCTGATCGCCGGTATCATATTATTCAGGAAAAAATTTAAATCCAGTCGGGCTTTTGGTATGGATATGGAAATCCTTGGGAAAAAATATTTCGGGCAAAAACAGTTCCTGATCATGGTTAAAATAGAAGGGAAAAAACTATTACTGGGCGTAACCGACCAATCCATTCATTTGATTAAAGAATTTGAAGTTGATGAAGATGATGAAAATAACTATAAACAACCGAACAAACCGGATCAGAATTTCCAAAAATTTCCCAACATTTTAAAAAGAATAAATTTTAACAAAGACTAAATCACAATGAAACACAAGTTCAAAATATTATTTCTGCTATTATTAATTATTCTGCCTCTGGCTATGCAGGCTCAATCTCCTTTGCCCAAAGTCACTCTTGGTCTGGAAGAAACTGAGAATCCTCAGGATTTTGTCCTCAGTATCAAAATTGTACTTTTATTAACAATCCTATCACTTGCTCCTTCAATTCTGATTATGATGACAAGTTTCACCCGCCTGATAATAGTATTCCATTTTCTAAGAACCGCCCTGGCCACTCAGACTGTGCCCTCCAATCAAATTCTGGTCGGATTAACTCTCTTTATCACCTTTTTTATCATGAAACCGGTAATAAACGATGTTAATCAAAATGCTGTCCAGCCCTATTTACAGGAACAAATTTCACAGGAAGAAGCTCTTAATAAAAGTAAAAAGCCAGTTAAAAAATTCATGCTTGCTCAAACACGGGAAAGTGATCTAGGGCTTTTCCTCGATCTTAATAATCAGGAGCGGCCGGATACACCCCAGGATCTATCTTTAGTAACTGTCATCCCCGCTTTTCTTATTAGCGAAATTAAAACAGCTTTTCAAATCGGATTTCTTCTCTATCTCCCCATGCTTTTGATAGATGCAATTGTGGCTAGCGTATTACTTTCTATGGGAATGTTTATGCTGCCGCCCATGATGATCTCAATGCCCCTAAAAATTCTACTTTTCGTACTTGTTGACGGCTGGCAGTTAATTGTCGAATCTCTCGTAAAAGGATTTATGTAATTATGAATGAAGATTATGTCATATTTATCGCAAGAGAAACCATCAAAACAGCAATCTATATTCTGGCCCCCATTCTGGGTGCCGGTCTAATCACCGGAATTGTAGTTTCGCTTTTCCAGACAGTGACTTCAATCAAAGAACAAACCATGACCCTGATTCCCAAAATGGCTGCTGTGGCTCTTGCTATTGTATTGCTCATGCCCTGGTATCTCGATGTAATTTTGACATTTACTCAAAATATATTTGAACAAATTTCAATGGTGGCTCAATAATGCTGGAATTTATCGATCAGCTAGAAACATTTTTGCCGGGCTACATGCTCATTTTTGCCCGTATATCCGGCCTATTGACCAGTCTTCCGATTTTGAGTTCTCCTCTTATAAATCGCAAGACCAAGGTCATTATTGCAGTTCTGTTTACAAGTATGATTGCGCCTGGTTTCATTACTCAATTTCCGGCTGTGACTTCTCTTTTACAGCTTGTTATTCTGATCAGTGTTGAATTTTTAGTCGGTCTGACAATTGGATTTGGTACTCTGGTTATTTTTGAAAGCTTCAACATGATCGGCTCTTTTATGGGAAGGCAAATGGGACTTTTCATGGCTCGCTCGATCAATCCCATGACCCGACAGCAAAGCAATGTAATCGGTCCGCTAATGACTTTGATTTTAATTGTCTATTTTATGATCACCAATTCCCATTATCTTTTCATTCGCACTATTTTTGAAAATTTTGAAATCATTCCCCTTGGAATGGCTAGTTTTCCGGCTGCTCAGGGCAGGACGATCATTGCCACCGGTTCTACTGCCTATCAGATAGCTATTAAATTCGCTGGACCGACCATGATATTTCTTCTGCTGATCCAGATTGCAACTGCTTTTAGTGTGCGGGTCATGCCTCAGATGAATGTTATGTTTGTGATGCTGCCTTTGAGAATTGGTTGTGGCTTGTTCGCATTAATGACATCTTTGAAAATTTTTCAACTGATCTTTGATTCTTTTTACAATCAAATTTTTAATTATTTGAACTCAACAATTATACACCTAAAGGGTGCTTAAAAATGGCTGAAAAACCAGCCCAGGAAAAAACAGAAAAGCCAACAGAACGCAGACGACAAAAGGCTCTCGATGAAGGCCAGGTCGCCCGTAGTCAGGAGCTCAATTCGGCTGGAATTATGCTGGTGGGGATCTTTATTCTCAGCTACATGGCCTTCAACAGCATGTCTGAGTTGACCAGTCTGGCTAAATACATTTACAACAATCTATCTAGCATTGATTTGAGTTTGACTTCTATACCCGGGCAGACTTTTGGAATTGTAGGCTTTCTTACTGAGAATTTTGGCATCTTCTTTTTATCCATTTTCATCACTGGAATTATTGCCAACCTGGCTCAGGATAAATTCAAAATTCACTTTAGTCAAAAAGCCTTAAGCCCCAAATTCTCACGTATCAATCCGATAGAAGGTCTCAAGCGAATCTTTTCACCAGATTCTCTTGTTGAATTGATTAAAGGGATTTTAAAGCTGGCCATTGTAGGTTATATCGCATACTCCATTTTACGAGAACATGTGGTTTCCAATCAATTCTGGGTTCTTCACAATGTTACAGTTGCTGAGATGATGACTTTTTTGGGAAAATTGTTCATAGAATTAGGCATAAAAATTGGTGGAGTGCTATTTATAATGGCTTTATTTGATTTTGCCTATCAAAAATGGCGCCATGAAAAGAAGTTAAAGATGACAAAACAGGAAGTCAAAGAAGAGCGCAAACAACACGAAGGTAACCCTCAGATCAAATCAAGAATGCGCTCTGTCCAGAAAGAGATGTCCCGGAATCGTATGATGGCCGATGTTCCTGACGCCACAGTAGTTGTTACCAACCCGACTTTTATTGCAATTGCCATTAAATATGAGCCGAAAGAAAAGAGCGATGCTCCAGTCATAATTGCCAAAGGTAAAAGGAAAATTGCAGAAAAAATTAAAAAAATTGCCAGAGAACATGATGTCCCAATTGTTGAAAATAAGCCTCTGGCTCGAACATTATTTAAAACTACTGAAATTGGAATGGAAATTCCGCCAATATTTTATCAGACAGTAGCGGAAATTCTCGCTCAAATATTCAAAGAAAAGGGTAATCCCCTTACAGGAGGAAATGTAAATGGCTAAACTTCCGACAGGTAAAGTTTCAGATAGAAGCACTATTTATCTGGCAGTCGCTGTCATTTCCATACTGGCTCTAATGATCCTGCCAATTCCTCCTTTTATTATGGATATCTTTCTTGTCATGAGCATAACTGGTGGTTTGATTGTCCTTTTTGTTGCTCTCTATATTCACAATCCTCTGGATTTTTCTGTATTTCCCAGTGTACTATTGATCATTACTCTTTTTCGGCTTTCCCTAAATGTTTCCACAACCCGATTGATTCTTAGCCAGGGTTACGCTGGTGAAATCATCCATACTTTTGGAAGTTTTGTGATCGGTGGTAATTATGTTGTTGGCGTGGTCATTTTCTTGATTTTGGTCATTATCAACTTTGTGGTTATTACCAAAGGTGCCGGTCGCATTGCAGAGGTTTCCGCTCGATTTACTCTAGATGCTATGCCTGGTAAACAAATGGCTATTGACGCTGATCTGAATGCGGGATTAATTGATGATCGGAAAGCTCAACAGAGACGCAATTTGATTGCCCGGGAAGCGGAATTCTACGGAGCCATGGACGGTGCAGCAAAATTTGTGCGTGGTGACGCCATAGCCGGTCTTTTGATCACTTCTATTAATATTATTGGTGGTCTGGCAATCGGAGTTTTTCAGAATGGAATGGGTTTTGGTGAAGCTGCCAATCGCTACACGATCCTGACAGTTGGTGATGGACTGGTTGCTCAGATTCCGGCTTTGATAGTTTCTACTTCCGCCGGTATCATCATTACCAGAGCAACGGGTCAGACCAGCATGGGTAATGAAATCACCCGCCAACTAGCCAAGCAACCCAAAGCAGCTTTTGTCAGTGCTGGAATTTTGTTTCTACTCGGAATATTGCCCGGACTACCTTTTATACCATTCGCAATAATGGCTGGAATTGTTGGGGTAGTGGCTTATAGCACTCAGAAAAAACAGGATAAAATCATCGAAGAAGAGGAAATGGAAGAGGCCGAAAAAGAGGAGATTGAAGAATCGGAAGAGGAGAAGATCGAAGATTATCTCCATCCTGATCCCTTTGAAATTGAGATCGGATATGGATTAATTCCTCTTGTTGATAAGGAGCGGGGCGGTAATTTGCTGGGACGAATTTCCACCATTCGTAAGAGTATTGCCATGGATTTGGGGATTGTTATCCCTTCTATCAGAATTCGGGACAATATACAACTCAAATCCAACCAATACGTATTTAAAATCTATGGAATAGAGAAAGCCAGTGGTGAAGTTTTACTAGATCATTTTCTGGTACTTAATCCTGATAACAGAGTAGAACTGGAAGGGCACGAGACTGTTGAGCCGACCTTTGGACTACCTGCTATCTGGATTCCCAAAAAGGAAAAAGAAAAAGCAGAAGTAGCCGGTTATACAGTTATTGAGCCACCTGCTATCATTGCCACCCATCTCATGGAGGTATTGAAGAAGAATGCCCATAAATTACTTGACCGACAGAAGACCAAGCAGATGCTAGAGCATCTCAAAGAAACCCATCCGGCAGTTGTTGAAGGTGTGATCCCTGATATGATCTCATTGGGAACAATTACTCAGGTACTACGCAATCTACTGAAAGAAAAAGTACCAATTCGAAATATGGTCAAGATTATTGAAACTATAGCTGATTACGCTGCTTATTCTAAAGAAGCAGATGTGCTCACTGAATATGTACGCAAAGCACTAGCAGAGACAATTACCGATCACCTTAGGCAGGACGCTGACAAACTTCCGGTCATGACTTTTGAACCGCGCTTGGAGGATCAGATTATGTCGGCAATCCAGGATGGAAGCGGACAAGCTCAAAATTTAGGCCTCAACCCTCCTCAAGTTCAGCATATTTTTGAATCATTAAACCAAAAAAAAGAGGATATTGTCATGGAAGGCTCCTCCCCAATTTTATTGGTTTCGCCGCCAATTCGTAGAGCAGTCCGCAATTTCACTGAACCTGTTATGCCAGACCTGCATGTTGTGGCCTATTCTGAATTAACCTCCGATACTGAAATTAAATCTCTAGGAACAATAGGATATTCAAATGAAAATTAAAAATTATATTGGATTATCATTCAAAGATGCAGTCAAAAATGCAAAAGCAGAATTGGGCGAAGAGATCGCCATTCTGGAATCTAAAAAAGTTGACAGTGATAATAATCTACCAGGTTCTAAAAAATTGATCCAGATCAGCGTTGTGGATGATTCTGGAAATGGTTCTACCCAGGTCGATCCTGCTCAATTTAATCATGGTAATAACACAAAAGATGACCAGCATAATGCATCCATGGGTAGATCATCTTCAAATAAAAAATATAGATTTTCTGATGATGAAAAACAATTTCTATATCAGGAAATGGCTAAATTAAATAAATACATCAATAAATTTCACATGCCCAATTATCCGGAAAATTATATTGACATATTCAATAGACTAAGGGAGGTAGGAGTGGGTGAAACTCAGAGCAAACAAATGATCAAGAGAGCTTACCAGCGGCTGGAATCAACTGACCATACTGGAAAAGCACCGATCGTTAGAGAGATAAGACGGCAGGTTTTTTCATTATTAAGGCCTTTTCACATCCCCCGCAACCAAACTGAAAATCCTCAGTCAATTGCTCTAGTGGGACCTTCGGGAAGTGGAAAGACTACGACTATTATGAAACTAGCCACTCATCCCGACTTTTTCGGAAAAGATCAACGTAAGATCATCTCAAGTGGCAATTTCGGAGTGGGAACAGCAAGTACTCTTAAAAAATATGCGAAATTAACTGGTATTGATGTTGAATTATCAAAAAAAGCCCGGGAAATAAAAAGGATTATCAAGAAAAATTCCGGGCAGGACATACTCCTCTTTGATACTCCATCTTTAAGCAGTTCCAAATCCGGAAATATTCAAAAATTTTATAAAAATCTAAAACAGATTGACAATCTTATAACTCTTCTGGTTCTGGATGCACCCCGTGATCCTGGAGATGTGGAATACATATTTGAAAAATATAGATTCTTGAACCCTGATGCTGTGATAATAACCAAGTTAGATGAGACCAGAAAGACTGGAAAGCTGATATCCATTATCAAAAAAATAAATCTGCCAGTCATGGCCATTTCTCAGGGGAAATCAATTCCGGATCACCTGCGCAAAGATTACAAAGAAATTGTCTGGAAACAAATTGAAAGCGGAATAAAGGGAGCAAATTAATGCAAAAATTAGGGAATAATGTTTTCAGCATTCCAAAAATGGATACAGACAGAAAAGCCCCTCAGATCTGTACAATTACCAGTGGAAAGGGCGGAGTTGGCAAGACCAATTTGAGCATCAACATTGCGATTGCCCTCAAACAGATGCGTAAAAAAGTGCTCCTCCTGGATGCTGATGTCCACCTTGGAAATGTTGATCTATTTCTTGGTATAAGTTCAGAATATACAATTGCCGATGTTATTAATGGAGACAAAAAAATTGACGAGGTCATTTTCCAGGGACCGGGCGGAATTGATATTTTGCCAGCTTCTTCAGCTGTCATAGACCTGCTGGAGTCTGAAGAAAAAATTGCCAAAAAATTAAATTCAGCTTTTTCACAGTCAAAACGAGATTATGAATATATGATCGTAGATTCTGGAGCCGGTCTCTCGCAAACTGTTTTGCCCTTTATTTTGGGCGCCGACAAAGTGTTGATAACTGTTACATCAGATCCGGCCTCTATTGCTGATGCCTATGGAATGATCAAGATCATTAAAAAATTTGAAGATTCTATTCCGGTTTTGCTGGTCGCTAACCGGGTCAAAAGTAAAAGTGAGGGAGAATCAATTTACAGAAAAATGAAACTTATGGTAGAGCGTTTTCTGAACAGTAGCATAACCTACGGCGGGACAATCAATGAAGAGCCTTTGATCGAGGAGACTGTCAAGCAGCAAAAAGCAATCCTACTCGAACATCCCGGCTCTCCAATAGCCCGCAATATCAAGGTCATCGCTAAAAATCTATACAGTTTGCAAACTAATAATAAAGATAACCAATATAGATTATTTGAACGATTTATTGCCAATCGCAACAAATCTCTTGGAGTTGACAAATGAACAAGGTCATTTATTCGTTCGCATTATTCATCGCTGTGATCACTTTCATTTTTTGTAATATTAGTGGAATCTCAATATTTACTGGTTTTGTTCGCAGCGCTATTGTTTTTCTTGGTATTTTATTCACTTTTTCCATTGCCGGACAAATATTACGACTGGTAATAATATTTGGTAATAAATCCGATGAAGAGGAAGAAGCCAATCCTCCACAGGAAGGAGTAGAGAATGAGTCATAAAGTTGCCCAAAAGAAAAATAAAGGAGTGGAAGAAACTAACCGCTTAATAGAAAAATATCATCAGACTCGAGAAAAAAGCATAAAGGAAAAAATCATTGAACAGTATCTCGGACTGGTGAAATACATTATCGGTCGCATAAAAGTTCCCAATAATATTCTCCTTAAAAGAAATGATCTGCAACAATTTGGAATAATAGGGCTTATGGAAGCCATTGAGCGCTATGATAGTTCCCGCAAAGCCAGTTTTAAAACCTATGCCTACAAACGGATCTATGGTGAAATCTTGGATTCCTTTCGCAGATATGGTGCTTTTAGTCGTCGGCAAAATGAAAATATCAAAAAAGTGCGTCAAGCTACTGAACAGGTTCGCAAAACGCTGGGACGCGAGCCTACAGTTGAAGAAATTTGTGAACAAGCTGAGATCACAACCGAAAAATATTATCATATTACCCAATTAATGAACCTGGGATACACCCTATCACTGGATGATAAAATAAATGGCGATGATGACGGTAAAAATTTGACCAGAAAAGATGTGATTGCCGATGAAAAACAGGAAACTCCGGATAAAATATTACAAAAAGCAAACATCAAAGAGGCCCTTAAAAAATACATTAAAAAGTTGCCTGAGCGGGAAAGAGTAATCCTGGCCCTTTACTATTACGAAGAGCTTACTCTCGGAGATATTGGTCAGGTACTGGGCGTCAGCGAATCCCGTGTTTCCCAGATCATGAGTTCAACTTTAGCAAAATTACGTAAAAAATTAGCCAATGAATAACAAGAGGTTAGGGAGTTATGAGTTATGGAAATTTTGACAATAAGGATTTAAACCCCACCGAATCCATCCACTCGATCAGCAATATTAGCCGGGACTCCAGACATAACCAGAATAAGGAAAATACCAAAAAGAAGCAGGAAGAAAAAAAGCAGGAACGGAAAGAAGAGAAAGATTCTGTTGAAATCAGAGGCAAGCAAAGATTAGAGGAACAGGCGCCCCATGTCAAAGAGAAAAAAGATGCCGATGAATCCAGCGATAAAGGCAAAAATATTGACATCATTATCGAATAAAAAACTCAAATTATAGAGTGTTATTATGCTTTTGACAAAAAATTTACACCGTTTTTCAACTTTTATTTTTATGGCCATTCTTTGGGTTAATTGTCTAATGGCCAGCGCTACTCAAGATAGTTTACGTATCAATCTAAATCAAGAGCAATCTAGCCGCCAGCAGATTGAAGTTTATTTACCTGAAAATTTTTCTAATGGTCATATTCCAGTGCCCCGTATAGATGCAGATACAAGCTCAGGTGAAATCGAAATCACTTTTAATTCTATCAATCTATCGCCCAATAAAAAACAACAATTTTCTACCAATAACAACAAACCTCTTTCTCTGGTGCTTTTCTTTCGCGATAATAACCAATTACAGATTGTTGGAAAAACAACCAAATTTGAAAATATAAGTGGTTTTTATTCCTTTGATGATCACAAATATACTTTTGATATTACTTATTCTAAACCTGATTCAAAGTCCACTCTATTTCAGAAAAAGGAGAATATTGCATTAAACACTTCCGCCAAAACGGAAAAAAAGCAGAATACTGATACAAATCTGGTCACAGCCACCAGCCAAAAATCACAATCTAGTTCTCTTACTCCATCTTCACAAAATAAGCCAGCCAGTTCATCTGTAAAATCTCAAAACTCAGAAAGCCAAATCCTTACTATTTTATCGCGAGCAGTTAAATCAGCGCTTTTAGTCGCCTTTGTGATTCTCTTTCTAATTTCAGCAACAATTCTAGTAATCAAAGTCTATTCCGGACAAAATCTATTAAAACCCTATTTAAAAGAACTTCGTCAAAATTGGAAATCCGGCAATAAACAGCCCCAAAAATCAAAGGAAGATACGCAGCCCGAACCAGAAGAAGATACCAGAATTCCAATCAATAGAACTACAGAGTCTGCTTCATCGGCCTCACAATTTCAGAGCATTGACAATAAAGTCGCTGAAATTCAAAAGATCATGGAAAAGAAAGGCCTGAGCTATGATGAAGCCGAACTTTATTACAACATGAACCAGAGTAATTTTAATGCTTAGATCATCATCCCGATACAATAAAAGCTACGCAATTAAGAATGATTTAGAGGACCTTCTTCGTCGTCTTGAAGAAGGTATGATTGTAAAAGGTCGAGTTTTAGAGCATGTTAAAAATGATGAATATTTAATTCGTATTCGAGGCTATAATATCTATACAGAGAGCGAAAAAAAATTACAGGTGGAAGACAAACTCCATTTTAAGATTATTCAGACTGTACCCCATTTAATACTCAATCCCTATTACAAAAAACCCAGGATCGAAGATTATAGCTCCGATGATCATACAGATATTATTGTGAATTAAACTTGAGGAATTAATGGAATATAATAAAAACAATAAATTGCAGGATTATGTAACCACTGTTACCATCCTGGAGAGTCTCTCCGATGCAATATTTATTCTGGATATTCAGGGTAATATTGAATATGCCAATGAAAGCGCGCTCAAATTATTGCAATTAAAACAAGATGATCTAATTGGGAGGTGCATAGATCAGTTTTTGATTGACGAAAGTTTTAAGATCAAATCTTCTGATGATGATAATCCCCAAAAAATCGACCAGATAATAGCAAGATTCAATGAAGGTATTTTTGAGAATATTGAAGCGGCTCTAATAAATGATGGTAATATAGTACCTGTTATCCTCAATTTCAGTGTAATTAAAGATAATGATGAGGATAAATATATAATTCTAACAGCCAAAGATATAACTCAATGGCGCCAGCTAGAAAATAAATTAAAAAAACAGCAGGCAATTTCCATTTCCCGAGATAGATTGAGAATGCTTGGTGAACTTTCCGTAGGCCTGATCCACGAATTAAGCCAACCCTTGAGTGCATTGAAAATGCGGTTAGAATTTATTTCTTCCCGACATAACGGTACTGACGTCTGTCAGGAATTAACAAGTCAGATTAAGGATCTCAACGAATTAATAGAAAGAATGGAATCCAGTATTCAAAATATCCGCTCCTATGCCCGCCAAACCGAAGACAATTTAATCTCTATGGTAAATCTAAGCGAAGTTCTTGATGCAGCCCACAAACTAGTTGTTTACGAATTAAATGACGAAAACATCCATCTTTCTATAAATAAACCAGATAAGTTACCATATGTTCTCACAAATCGACTTCTGCTCGAGCAGGTTTTTATTAATTTGATCAAAAATTCGATTGACTCCATTAGGGAACAGGAAACAAATGATAATGAGCGTGAAAATAAGATCAATATCCAGCTCCAATCACAGGAAAATAAATGGGTGGAAATAAAGATTGATGATAATGGTGAAGGAATAAATTCAGATATCAAAAATAAAATTTTTGAGCCCTTTTTTACCACCCGGGATAAAGATAGTCACTCAGGGATTGGTTTAACAATATCTAAAAATATTGTGGCTTCTCTTGGTGGTGATATCAGTACCCAGGAGAAACAATCTAAAGGAGCCAGCTTTCTTGTTAGAATTCCAATTACCAAGGAAGATGAAAAAGCACAATTAATGAACTTAATCAAGATGTTAAATACAGGATAGGAAAATGGCCAAAACATTCAACACCACTTTTTTAAATGAAATAGTAACAATTCTGCAAAAAGGAATGGAATCCCAGGATACTTTCGAGGCAATTTTTAATTTAATTGAAAGCAATATCGCTTTTGACTCAGCCACTCTCTTTCTCTATCAGGAAGAAAGAAACAGCCTTAAAGTTATTCATAAGAAAGGTAAAGAGATCGTTGATCTGGCCAGTGAAATAGGATTTGAACGCGGTCAAGGTGTAACCAGCTGGATAAGTAAAAGAAAAGAACCTGTAATTCTGCAATCCCTGGCAAAATCCCGCCCTGGTGTGGATCATCGATTTAGCTCCTTTGTATCTATGCCCCTCTGGACTGCCGAAAAACTGATTGGCGTTTTTAATCTTGGTCATCACAAAGCCGATTTTTACCAGCGGGAAGATATTGATAAATTTAAAATAATCGCCAATCAGCTTTCTATGATCATGGAAAAAATCCAGCTACAAAAGAGATTGAAAGAAAAAAATGACCGGCTAGAAAAAATTGTCAATAAATTGAAAAAGACTCAAGATAAATTAATTGAAAAAGAGCGGCTAGCAGCTGTTGGTGAAGTGGCTGTTACTGTCAATCATGAAATCAACAACCCTCTGACTTCCATTATTGGTCTTGCTGAAATTCTGGAAATTGCCTTTAACGCTGGCAACAAGGAAAAAGTCAAAAAAGGACTCCGTGGCATTCTCAAAGAAGCCAAACGCATAAAATCAGTTACCCAAAAACTGGCCAAAGTTAGTGATGCCAAGTCGGTCTCCTATCTCAATTCTCAGAAAATGATCAATATTCAGGATTAATGGTCAAGCTACCGACGGACTTATTTTAATCAATTACAAATAAAGTTTTAAGCCTCCAAAATTATAATATCAAAATTTTTCATCATATAATCAGATAGACTTTCAGAATTTTATTAGAACACAAAATCCAACTATAAATACCCACAACAAATCATGTCTGGGCAAAGCACAAGCACAGAAACAAATTTGAGATAAAGAAGCGTGCTCCGGGTTTCACACAAAATTATTTACCTTGAGCCCCTTTACCAGTCATCCTACCCATCCAACTATCAATTCCATCCAATCATCCATCTCAAATTTCAATGAAAATAATTCCGCCACTGGTAAATAATTCCGTTTATAATTCTACCTTTTTGCTGTATTACGGAATGAAAAATATTTTGAAATTGCACACAGATTTATTTTATAATATTCTGTTTTTATTCCATTTAAAATAATCATGCTATAGCGCAATAAACTAATTAGCAATTATCATAATTAGGTGGCAAAGTTGTTGCTCATAACTCTAATGGAATAAAAGGAGTTTTTAGCAATGGATTTTGAATTAAGCGAACTTAAGCAATCACTTTTATCACATGTTAACAAAAATAAAATTGTGGCTAATAATCTGGCCAACAGTAATACAGTTGGTTTCAAGAAAAGCATCCCCTTTGCCAAATACATGGAGCAGAATAGAGAGTCTCAAACCATTAGTAGTGCTCAGGATCTTTCTCAAGGCGAACTCAAAAAAACAGGTAATCCATTAGATTTTGCTATAACCGGCCGGGGATTTTTCACACTTGATAAAAATGGTCAAGAAATTTATACCCGCAATGGACATTTCAAAGTAGATCAAGAAGGCTTTCTCATTTCTACTAATGGTGATACTGTTATGGGCCGTGGCGGACTGATCAATGTGGCACCGCGAGGCGACCATCCTCAGGAAATAAATGTTGGAAAAGACGGTGAAATATTTGCAGATGGAGAAAGAGTTGGCCAATTGCTGATTTCAGATTTTCCATCAACCAGTAAATTTCGCCAGATTGGTAAAAATTCTTTTGTCCCTCAGAATGAGCGATCAGTGCCTGAAATAGTAGAACAACCCAGTATCAATCAGGGTCAGCTAGAAGGGTCCAATGTAAATCCGGTTGGTGAAATGATCGGTCTTATGGAATTAAAACGCAATTTTGAGAGTTCCCAAAGAGTTCTCAAAGTTCTCGATCAGGTCATGGAAAAAGCGGCCACAAGAATTAGCAAGGTTAAATAAAAGGAGTAAAATATGATACGTTCCTTAAGAACATCAGCACTGGGCATGTCAGCCCAACAATTAAAAATAGATAATATTTCCAATAATCTGGCCAATGTAAATACAACCGGTTATAAAAAGAGCAGCGTTGCTTTTCAGGATCTGATGTATGAAACACTGCAATCAGGTGAAGTTGATCGGCAAAATAATAAAGAAAAACCTGGCGAAATACAGATCGGTATGGGAAACAAACCGGTTTCCAGTTTTCGTTCCTTTTCGCAGGGAGAAATCAAAGAAACTGGCAATCCTCTAGATGTAGCAATCAATGGCTCGGGGTTTTTCCAGATTCTACGCTCTGACGGAACTTATGCCTACACTCGCGATGGTAATTTTCGTCTGGATCCTAATGGAAATCTAGTCACCTCTTCAGGTCTGACAGTTTATCCTGAACAGGCTATACCCGAAGGTGCCACCGGAGTCAAGATCAGTGAAGATGGTATTATTTCTGTAAAATTTGAAGGACAACATGAATCAGAAGAGGTTGGCCAAATAGAATTAGCAAACTTCATGAATCCTTCCGGCCTTAAATCAGTTGGTGGCAATCTCTATGAAAAAACAGAAGCATCGGGCGAACCTTTATTTGGAATGCCCGGCGATCAGGGTTTTGGAACTTTGCAACAAGGTTATTTAGAAAAATCCAATGTGGATGTTGTCAAAGAGATGGTCAATCTGATCGTCGCCCAAAGAACTTACGAGATCAATTCTAAAGCTGTCAAAACAGCTGACGAAATACTTGCTATGACCAATAATCTGAAGAGATAATTAAAATTATGACAGGAAAAGCATATCAGATTATTTTTTCATTTTTGATTTTCTTCCATCTTCTATTTGGTGGGGAAAAAATTCTACCAGATTTTCTTCAGAAGAAGATCCTGGATTTATATTCTGTAGATTTGAAGGTTAACCGCAAGGATATAAAATTTCAAATCTATCATGTTCCCCCAATTACAAAAGAATCAGTAGAGGATCTGAAAGTCACTATTACCCCACAAAATCAAAATTTAAATCCCGGCTACCAGCGGTTGAAAATTAAGACATGGCGGAATCAACAACTGCAGAATAGTTATTCAATTTCCATGAAAGTTACTGTCAAGATTCCCGTTCTATTAGCCAGTGAAAAGATAAGATATGGTCAACCAATCACTTCTGATCAAGTCAGTCTTGAAAAAATTGAAGTTGATCGGAATCTGGATAAATTTTTTCTCAGCCAACCAAACCAAAAGGATCTTATTAGCACCCAATTAATCAGAAAAAATGAAATAATCAAAAAATCGATGGTAAAATCGAGACCCGATGTAAAAAGAGGTGAGCAGGTCAAAGTTCATCTGATCTCTGGCGCTATCCTGATTAAGACAGAAGGCCGAATCAGAAAAGATTGTAGCATAGGGGAATCTGTCCAGGTTACTCTGGAAAGTTCGCGAAGAAGTTTAAGGGGCCAGGTAAAAAACCCCGATCTGGTTGTAGTCAATTTACAATAGGTAAACTATGATCAAAAAATTTACAATAGCATTCATAACCTTATTAATATTTAATTTACAAGCCCAGACTCTGGGCAATAGGCAGTCCTTATTTGCTGATATTAAAGCCCATCAGACCGGGGACATTATCACTGTTTTGGTTATGGAGCGAGCGAATGCTTCTCGGGAGTCAGAAGTTGAATCATCATCCAAATCCAATTTTTCTGCTAATGGTTCTAATAAAGGGAATTTAACCGATTTTCTACCCCTTTTTGGAGCCTCCAGTGACATCAGTAATAATTACGATGGTCAGGAAGGAACAGAACAAAGTGAACAATTAACAGGAAAAATATCAGCGACAATTGTTGAAGAACCTGGCCGGGGACTATTTAAGATCAAAGGCGAACGTATTCTGGAAGTTAATGGTGAACAAAATGTGATGCAGCTGGAAGGATTGATAAGAGGCCGAGACATTCGTACTGACAATACTGTTTATTCTTACAATGTAGCCAATGCAAGAATTGTGTATCGCAAAGGTGGCCTACACAATCGATTTTTTAAGCCGGGTACTTTTCAGAAAATATTGACCTGGTCAATAGGCGCTGGATTAATTGTACTTGGAGTAATAGGTGGTCTAGGATTATGATCAGAAAAAATCATAAATATTTAATAATCATTGTATTTATTTTCAGTCTGCTTCAGGGGCAGGTTCGCCTGAAGGACATTACCCGGGTGGAGAATGCTCAACAAATTTCCCTGGTAGGCTACGGACTGGTGACTGGATTAAATGGAACTGGCGACAGAGCCAGCCGTAATTATGGTTCGGTTTTCACCGTCCAAACAATCAGTAATATGCTCGAGCGAT
>DATGCI010000248.1:0-7447 GCA_035312185.1 bacterium | reverse complement strand
TATATTGGTTCTTAACGCTCCATTCTTGGAATTTCTTAACGCATTTTTTTATAAGGCGGGAATTTTTAAAATAACTCCTATCTTAAAACAATATTATTTATAAACAGTGACTTATATCAATTTAGAGTGACTTTATGGGGGGATCCCAGGGAGTGTATATGCACGTGGGTAACCCGCGTTTTTTTACAATAATGATTTCATCTACCAAATATGATTTTTTCTGATTTAGGTAAGACATTCGTCTCGAAAATTGCTCTAATAGGTCAATAAATCGAATCGATCAAATAGAAAAGTTCCTTCATTATTGTGTTTATAACATCTATATTTGCGGATATACAGAACAATTTAAACAGGAAGTTTTGAATGAACTTGAACAAAATACTGAGAAATACAAATCTTGTCTTTGGAACGGCTGTACTTTTAGGATTTGTTTTCCCGATCTGGGCCAATAAGATAAAATTTTTGATTGTGCCGGGCCTGATGACGATGATGACTTTTTCCCTGATCAATTTTAAATTTAGCGAACTGGATATTAAAGATTGGAAAAGAGCTCTTTACCTGGCTGGAGTGAATTATATTCTATTAACCGGGCTTTACATTTTACTTGCTTATATCCTGGTTGAAAATCCTCTTTACCAGAATGCAGTCATAATCCTTGGCATTATGCCACCAGCAGTCGGCATAATTTCTCTGATCTACATCCTCAAAGGCGACATCAATACCGGATTTATTGCTGAAGTAATGGGTTATGTAATCAGTCTGGTGGCGATACCAGCTTTGACGTTATTCTTTTTTGGCGAATCGGTTACTATCACCCGTATTCTCAATATTCTGGGTTTGGTTATCGTGATTCCCTTCCTGCTCTCCCGTGCTCTGGTTTATATTAATTCTCGAAAAAATATACTTAGCGATGACATTACTGAGATTGTTGTCAATTTAAGTTACGGCCTCCTCTTTTATATTACAATTGGAGTTAATCGTGATGTTTTCATTCACAACTTTTCCGGGATAATTGGAATAATAGCTCTGTTTATTATTATGCGATTTGGACTAGGGGCCCTGATCTATTATATTTTAAAAGATCGGATAAAACGTGAACATAATGTACTCTATGTATTATTTGGCACCTTTAAAAATGGTAGCGCTGGAATGGCAATTACAGTCATGCTGTTTGGAGTTGAAGCCACTGTTCCCTTTGCTATTTTTTCTATCATCGCCTCCTTCTACATAATTTTTCTAAAATGGTACTGCGGAAAATAATTTCCTTAAGTAGTATTGTCCAATATTTTAATTGTCTGAAGAGCCATTTTTACTTATATTTGTTAGAATAATGTTGAAAAAGGAGTGATCTTATGTATAATCGAGAACTTTATTTATACGAAGAGATAATGTTGCTGGCTTTCAAAGACAATGAGGGCACAATTCCCTTTGGAACTATGTACAATTTTGCAGTTAGTGGAGCCTTTATGGCCGAATTGCTACTCACTGAGCGTATAAAAGTTGATCCTTCTGATAAGAAAAAGCTGGCCAAGCCAGTTGATAAAAAGAAATTTGGTGATCCCCTGCTTGATGAATGCCTGGAATCTATATTTGATTCCCGCAAAGAGCGTCGTATGCAAATCTGGGTTAGCAAATTCGCCAATATGAGCAAGCTCAAACACCGGACAGCAAAACAACTATGCCGCCGCGGTATTTTGAGGATGAAAGAAGAAGACGTGCTATTAATTTTTAAACGCAAAGTCTATCCCGAAGTTAATCCCGGACCGGAACGGGAATTAAAAAATCGTCTCAGGGAAGCTATTTTCACAGATAAGCAGGATCTTGATCCCAGAACTACAGTTGTTCTTGCTCTGGCTGATAAAACCGGTTTGCTAAAAGTAAATTTTGCTAAAAAGAAATTAAAACAGAGCAAAAAGCGCATTAAAAAGATTTGCAATGGCGAGGTAACTGCTCAGGCTACTCAGGAGGCTATTCAAGCTATGCAGGCCGCTATTGCTGCCGCAACAACTGCAGCGAGTGTGGCTGCGACTGCCGGAGCCACTAACTGACTTGCTGATCAATTAATCCAAAAATGAGGTAACTATGCCGGAACTGCCGGAAGTTGAGACTATTATTCGGGATTTGAAAAAATCTCCATTTCAAAATATGGAAATCGTCGATATAAAAGTTACCTGGCCTAAAACAGTTCGGGATTATTCGGTGGAGGAATTCAAAGATGAATTAATTGGTAATAGCATCAAGGATTTTGGGCGGCGGGCAAAATATCTCGTATTTTCTATCTCCAATGGCAAAACTTTGATTCTCCATTTGAGAATGACTGGTAAATTGATTCTGCATGATCAGGGTGATTCTCTGGAGGAGCATGATCGGGTTGTTTATTATTTCGAAAATGGTTTGCAACTTCACTATAATGATACCCGTAAATTTGGCCGCTTCTATTTGAAGGAAGACCCGCAGGAAATTTTAGGCAAGCTAGGTCCCGAGCCTCTGGGTGAAAATTTCACTCTTGCTCGATTTCGCAAAGACCTATCAAAACGCTCCCGCATGATAAAATCCTTATTACTGGACCAAAGTTTTATTGCTGGATTGGGAAATATTTATACAGATGAAGCCCTCTGGGAAGCCGGAATCCATCCCAAACAAAGTGCTGATTTAATTCCGAAAGAAAAACAGA
The DNA here is from genome assembly GCA_035312185.1 of bacterium. GTDB lineage: Bacteria > Fidelibacterota > UBA2242 > UBA2242 > JAFGTP01 > JAIPHI01. Next base: position 4,773 of record DATGCI010000248.1, on the reverse strand, counting down.
AAAAATTATATCAGGCCATTAAAAATGTGCTTAAACGGGGAATAAAAAATAAGGGGACGACCTTGGGTTCCGGGCTGGGAAATTTTGCTCGTATGAACCAGGAAAGAGGACAGAATAGTGATTCCCTTAAGGTTTATCAGCGTGATGGAGAAAAATGCTATTATTGCGGCAGCAAAATTAAAAAGACCAAAGTTTCACAACGCAGCACCCATTACTGTCCCCATTGTCAAAAGAAAATTGAATAGCAAAAAATTGATTTTCTCACCCAATTTCAGATCTCAACCTCAACCTCAACCTTAACCTTAACCTCAATCTTACCCACATTTCGACCATTGGCAGGATGGACAGAACATACACCCTTCCTGGTAAACCAATTCTCCATCACATTCAGGGCAGCGTTCTCCAGCATCGGTACCATCAGGGATGAACATTTCCAGCAATTTTTTAATATGAAATACCAGTGAAGAAAAATCAGGTTCACAGCGATCCAATACTTCAACAATATCTTTGATTTGAATATTATGGCGCAATGACATGCTGATTGTGCGACCAATTTTATCAATGTTGCTCTGTCCTGAATATTTTTTGACCTGATCATCAATAAGGTCTTCATCAATGCCATGAGCAGCCATCAACCGTTCCATTTTAGAAATTATCCAATCGGCAACTTCGCCACTGGCGTAATTATTTGTCTTGATAAAAAGAGCAAAGGGGCGATGATAATCACGATCGGCAAAGGCTACAAAAAAGTACCATTTTTGAGAATGGTTATCTCTTCTTTTATAAAGTTTAACAGGCGGCTCTTTGGGAATGTTTACATCGTGGGGAATAACTGAATCGCCGGCTTTTTTGAACATTTTCTCAAGTTCTGAGACCTCTTCTTTTTTCTCCTCCTGCTCTTTCTTTCTGAGGACACCTTGCCGACTGCCATCTCGGTAATAAGTGATACCCTTACAACCAGCTTCATAAGCATACTGGTATACCTCTCTTGTGTCTTCACGAGTGGCTTCATTGGGCGCGTTGATGGTCTTGCTAATACTACTATCAACATATTTTTGAATAGTAGCCTGCATATCAACATGTTGTATTGAAGTTAAATCAGAAGCTTCAACAAAAACATCATCTTTGAGCCCCAGTTCCTCCTTTCTTTCTGGTAACCAGTGAATGACCTGGCGTCCCCCCAGGCGATCTTCCCGAAAAAGCTCAAAAGCAAAATTGGGTTCTATGCCTGATGATACACCGGCTAGCATTCCTGTTGAACCGGTAGGGGCAACTGTCAAAAGCCGGGTGTTTCTGAGACCATGTTTTTTGATCAATTTTTTGACATCGTCATCAAGTTGCTGAATGTATTGACTATCCAGCATATATTCTTTCCAGATAGGTGCGGCACCTTTATCCCGGGCTAAAAGCGCAGATTTACGAAAGGTCTCATTCTGGATAAAGGACATTACCTTATTCATTAATTGATAGGATTCCTTGGAACCGTATTTGATATTCTGCAGAATCAGAAAATCAGCCAGCCCTAAAATACCAAGACCAATTTTTCGAAAATTGAGCTGATGCTGGCGAGCTTTTTCAAGGTAATAGGGATTTATATCAATTATTTCGTCAAGGAATTCAGTTCCCAGGTGGACGGTTTTTTTCAATTCATCATATAAAATTTCACCGGAGTCAACATCCACAAATTGGGTCAAATTGATAGAGCCCAAATTACAAACCGAGTTTGCAGAAAGGCCCTGCTCTCCACAGGGATTGGTGGCAATTATCTTTTCGTCGCGATTGGCAATATTGGTTTTATTGTAACGCTCCAGAAATACAAGCCCCGGCTCTCCATTATCGTGGGTATAATCAGTAATTAGATTAAATAACTGGCGGGCTTCGACAGTTTTATAATGTTTGATAGGAAAGCCTTTTTCCTTCCATTCATAAATGTCTCCATTCCACTCCTCATCATAGCGATCAAAATTGGGATCAGGAAAGATCAAATCCCAGTCCTGATCATTTTTGACAGCTTCCATAAATTCATCGGAGGCAAATACAGAAAGATTGGCATTTTGAATTTTATCACGATCTTTTTTAATGGTAATAAAACGCTCAATATCAGGATGCCAGGCTTCCAGACCAAACATGTAAGCGCCTCGACGAGAACCACCTTGACTAATGCGACCGGCCAGAGCATCCAGAGCTTCCATCCAGGAAACAGAACCCGATGATTCGCCATTAACTTTGATAATATCGCTACCTTTGGGGCGTAAAGGTGACCAGTTGATGCCAACACCACCACCGCGAGCGCTGATTTCAAAAACCCGGGTAAATAGGTCCATGATCGCGCTGCGGCTGTCAATTCCATCACCTACATCTTCAAAAGCCAGAACATAGCAGTTGAAAAATGTCTTCACAGTATCTGTTCCCAGCCCGGCTAAAATACGGCCAGCAGGTACAAACTTGAAATCCTGCAAAGCTGCTTTGCAATCTACATTTACATGGCTGGATATTCTTTCTACAAGTGCATCCCAATCCTTTTCATCATTATATAAATAACGATCTTCAAGCACATTTCTGCGCTCTTGATTCCATTTTGGTTTGATGACTTTCAATGTTGACTCCAGTGTTTTTTATGTTAAAAATGAATTAATCTAAGATGTTAATAGTTTTTGTTTTAACCCTCGAACTTATCAACTAACCACAATATGTTGTGGTTAGTAAAAATTGAACTACTATATAATGCGATGAATAATTTATAAAAATTTAAATTTTAAGCCAAGTGAAAATTAAAAATAAAATGAAATGTTATAATTCAAATAATTACAAATGATAAGAGTAATGTTTGGCAAAATTTTATCAAAAGTAATCTAAAATTTTTGTTAATAAAATTTCTGAGGGTAGCTTGTTTTGATATTTCCCAAAGCTTTTGACAATTATCCCAAAAGAGGATAGCTGGATATCCAAACCAAACAGAGAACATTCGGGAATTGGGTTTGTCTTAATGAATAAATCTTATAAATTTGTTAATGTTATTTACAATCGATTTTGAATTTGTATGAGAAACTAGATCAAATTATAAAGGAAATAATAATGAAGAAATGGACGGGCACATTAATTGGTGGAGGCCTTGGCTTTGCACTTTTAGGGCCGCTGGGTGGAATTATTGGAGCTTATGTTGGTAGTATGATGACTGGCGAGAATAATGCAGCTCAACGACAGCAGGGACATCCCTATGGCAATTCCCGTTACAATAGAAATGCTTATACTCGCAGCCGCAATCAGGTACGAGGCGGTGACTTTGCGGTCTCCATGTTAACCCTTTTTGCCTATGTAACCAAGGCCGACAATAGGGTTAAATCCTCGGAAGTCCAATATGTGAAAAAGTATCTGGTCAGACAGTTTGGTAGCAATAATGCCCAGGACTTGATGTATATTTATAAGGAATTACTGGAAAAAAATTACAATATTTATGACGTGACCCAGCAGGTGCGATCTAATCTGGATTACAATTCTTTGCTGGAAATGTTGCACATTCTATTTGGCATTGCTGGTGCCGATGGAAATTACGGCCGCAAGGAACTTAGCGCTATAAAAGAGATTGCCAATGGCCTTGGAATCAATGAAAATGACTATAATTCAATCAAATCTATGTTCATAAAAGAGGGCTCGGATCTTGATCAGGCTTATGAAATTTTGGGAATTGCTTCGGATGCTGATAATACTTCTGTGAAAAAAGCTTATCGCAAAATGGCGACCAAATATCATCCTGACAAAGTTGCCAATCTAGGGCCGGAGATCAAGGAGGTTGCCGAAAATAAATTTAAAGCCATTAACAAGGCCTATAGCAAAATAAAAGAGGCCAGGGGCATGAATTGAGTTCCTGCACAAAAAAATTATCAACCAATTTCAAATATCTGCAAAATCATTATTTGTATTTCGATGAGATTGAATCAACCAATGCCTATTTACTACAGACCGATTTTGAGAATGGTATAATAGTTCAGGCTGGTTTTCAGAGCAAAGGCCGGGGCCGAAAAAAACGAGAATGGCAATCTTTAGCCGGACAAAGTTTGCTTTTTTCGATTGGGTTGAATGAAAAATTGGATCAACTTCCTGGTTTTATTTACACATTTTTAAGTTCGCTTGCAGTGGCAGAAACTATTGATTCCATTTTTCCATCTCTGAATCCAATTCTGAAGTGGCCTAATGACGTTTTAATTAACCATAAAAAAGTATGCGGAATTTTGGTAGAGACAAAAGCCAATTCTCAGGAATTGAATAAAGTTGTGATCGGAATCGGACTTAATGTTAATCAAAATGAAGATTATTTTAGCAAGCCTGATTTACAATTTGGTACGTCTCTGAAAATCGAGACAGGTGGGCGACAGGATCGGGAAATTATTTTGACAAATATTTTAAGAGCCCTGGATGAAAATCTTAATCTGGCTCTCAAATTTGGAAGTGAACCGATTCTGAATAGGTGGCGCCAAATGTGTCCCTATTTGAGCCGGGAAATCACGCTTATTGAAGGGGAAAAATCAATGACCGGCAAATTTGTGGATATTGCCTCTGACGGAGCCTTGCTTTTACAGGTTGACGGCCAGACCGAAAAAATATACGCCGGTGATGTTAGCTTTGATAAAAGGAGTTTATGATGTTATTGGCAATCGATATAGGCAATACTAATACTGTTCTGGGAATTTACAAAGACGATGGCTTAGTGCTTAGTCGGCGCCTGGTTAGTTCGCACAGTAAAACTGTAGATGAATACTGGGTAACTGTCAAGCT
>DATGCI010000247.1:0-3702 GCA_035312185.1 bacterium | reverse complement strand
TATTTTATGAGCATATTTTTCCTGCCCCGGCTTTCCGAGGTGTGTTATAAATTGCTTTAAAATAGACTATTAAGTTAGTTCTTGCTTTTTTACTAAGGTCGTATCAGGGCAAGCATTTCAAAACATCTTGATTGAAGTTCTCTTGTAGGGCAGTAACGGGGAAGCTCTATCTTAATCTTGGTTTTCAGCTCTTTCACCCATGCCGCCGTTTTTATAATTTTATTCTGAATGGTCTTGAACGTAGCATTTGCAAATTCAGTTCCTTTTAACATCTCCTGCTGCATGGTGTGGAGCAAAACATAGGCTATAGAATGGAGAAATAATCTGAATTGGTTTGCCTCAAAGCTCCTGCAGGATGATCGATCTGATTTCAGGTATAACTTGTGCTCTTTAATCCGCAGTTCTGCACTACCGCGTCCGCAGTAGCCTTTTTCATAAAGCTGTCGGGTGCGAAATTCGTGCATGCTGGTGACAATATAACGAATATTGGTTCCCAGATGACTTACTTCAACTTTTACAATAACCCTCCTGGGTTTATCCCAACTTCCAGCTTGATACATGAAAGTATGGTAGCGCTTTACCGGTTTTTTATATTGTTCATATTCTCTTTTTGCGCTTTTAATAATAGTGCCGGCAAGTTCATGCAATTTCTTGTTTCCTGCAAGACCGGTAATGTAATCAACTCGCGACTGGGCTTCGCTCCACTGCATGAAATCTTTTGATGTAAAATGACTGTCGCCTCGCACGATGATCTGTGTGTTTGGCCACTGTAACCTTAAATGGGAAATGAGTTTTTTTAGTATACCAGCAACGTCTGTCTGTTTGCTCCTGCGGCCTGGTTTTAAAATGGTGGTAATAAGCTTCCCTGATAATCCTTCGTATATGTGAAGGGGCATATAGCAATAATCATGATAATAATTGTTGAACAAGGCAAGTTCCTGCTGTCCATAGGTATTGTTGTTGGTATCATCACAGTCCAGTATAATAAGCTTAGGTTCATTGTTATAAGATTCAATGAAGGTATTTACCAATTGTTTTCCTATGTTGAGTAGATCTTTGGGAGTGGCTGCATTCTCCAGGCGGCTCATGGTAGGTTGCGAGCCAAGATCAACTCCGCTTTGAGGCAATCGGTTACAGCTCATCTTAAAGACAGTATCTCCTCGAAGATCATCACAATCGTCACAATCTTCATAGCCAGCAGCAATCTGGAATATTCGCTGAGTAAGAAGTTCTTTCATGGTATGATCGATGTACCGGGGATCTCTTCTGTCAGTAATACAGTTGCTGATGCGGTCAATCAAATGGAGTCTGTTTTCTACTTCACGCAGTAGCAAAAGGCCTCCATCACTGCTAATTTGGTCGCCGCTAAAACTCAGTTCAGCTCTTTTTTCTTCAACCGGTAAAAGATCAAGTTTTAATTGGGAAGTTTCAAAATTTTTTTCTATCATTGCTCAAAAGGGTTTTGTTGTTGTTCAGCCTAAAGATACTGATATTTCAGCTATTTTTAGGTAACAAAATCCTTTTTTTTATGAATATTTCAGGCTAAATAACTATCAAAAAATTTGTCATCAAATATGATTTTTATAAAAAATCTCATTTTGACGGTTAAATTTTTACAAGAAAAGCCCGTTTTAGGCTAAAAATGAGAGGCTTGAACGCACCTCTCCCATTATATCCTGCTTCTGATATTTATTGGCTGGCTTCTAAGCAGCCTGTGATGGCTGATGAGCAAGCCTTTTAAGTTCCTCTCTTTCTTTATTAAGGATTTGACGACCAATCTTTTTAAGATTATACGCACAAACCGCAAGCCCGATGTATCGGGAATAATGGTGGATGCCTCGATCAGGACATCGGTCCAGCCCTCTGTGCTCCAGCTCGTTGATATTTGATTCTATCGCACTGTGCTTGTTTTTAAGCCGCTTAAATGGCCGGGAGCTTTCTTCTGCCTCCTGTGCTTTGGTACGCTTACCAAGTTTGGGCATAATTACTTTGGGAATCTCCAACTCCAAAATAGGCTTATTATCTTTATTCCAGAATCCCTTATCAAAACTCCATGAACTGATATTGTATTTGGATAACAATCTGTCCGCCACTTCTAAGGTAATATCCCGGTCCTGGGTCTCATGCATCAGCTTGTAATCAACAATTAGATCATACTGGTCGGTGGTAATTGCCAGTTTCTTCCCCAATTCAACATTTGGGTGAAGTTTGCCTTTTTTAACCCATTCAGTATAGGTCTCAAATACAGAAAATAATTTTTCCGCGTGCGGGATCTTTTCTCCTTTCAGTATGCGTCGCTCTACCAGGTATACATGTTTGTCTACCAATGCTATAAAATATTCCAGGGTCAATATTACCGCTAAATCAATGGTATCATTTACCGGGAAATTCGGTAATTCTTCACTGAGTTTTTTCAGCAATGTTTTTGCCTTGGTGAGGTATTTTTGGGCTGCGTGGACAACTCGATCATGCTTGCCTTTTCCCCCGGAGCTGCTTGCCTTACCAAGCTCACGCATCAAACCTTTCATTTCCCCTCTCCAGTTGGCTATCTTTCGCCATCCCCCAATATCACTATATTTAGCTAAAAATTTAGAAACTTGGTCAAGACACTTGCGAGCACTATCCCACAATAAATTATAATCAGTGGGAAAATGCACATTGCTCTCCACTACAAAACTATCTGTTTTTAAGCGCAATGCTGTAATTTCTTTTTTTTTAAACACCTGCCGGTGTCCAAATTCCAGAATAACAGCATTTAATTCTTTAACCAATTCATCACTCAGGGCGGAGACATTGTCATAAATATTCTGATACTCAAACTCAATTCGTTCATATCCAAATGCTCGCTCTACACCCATTAGATGACGAAGGGTTTGATGATTGTTGGCCAGATTATGAAGCATCTCATAACTGATATTCAAACACAGCCGTAATTGGGCCAATACAAAGATCGTCCACAAATCCATTCCCCTTCGCCCGATTGCTTTCTTGTCTTTTTTTATATGACGCTCTAGTATTTTGAATATTTGTTCGTTATATGTCTTATTGCAATAAATCTCCTTTAAAGCTGCCAGCAGTTCATCAATTGCATTTTTGCTCTTGGGATTAATAAATGTTTCCTCAATGGGAAGTTGTCCGATAGTCAATTGTTGTTCGAATCTCTTTCTCATATTTGAATCTTTTGGCTAATGATGATAAAATTATGCGAATCTCAAAGGGCTAACACCATAAAAATCCCCATTTTTCGCGAGACTTACAACAAAATCACTAAAGAGATTTAAACAGGTTATTAACAATATTATAATGATTTTCAATTATTTGAATGATTCCTTAGAAGCACTAATTAGTGTCTCTAAGAAAACTACCCTTTAGCAATTTTTTGTTTAGAATCATTCTAAATAAATATCAAAAAATTTGTCACCAAATATGATTTTTATAAAAAATCTCATTTTGACGTTTAAATTTTTACAAGAAAAGCTCGTTTTAGGCTAAAAATGAGAGGCTTGAACGCACCTCTCCCATTATATCCTGCTTCTGATATTTATTGGCTGGCTTCTAAGCAGCTTGTGATGGCTGATGAGCAAGCCTTTTAAGTTCCTCTCTTTCTTTATTAAGGATTTGACGACCAATCTTTTTAAGATTATACGCACAAACCGCAAGCCCGATGTATCGGGAATAATGGTGGATGCCTCGATCAGGACA
>DATGCI010000246.1:0-11446 GCA_035312185.1 bacterium | reverse complement strand
GAAACTCCTAACATAATTTGTCTTGGTCTTTCAAATCTGCTGGGGTCGTAATTTGGATTAGGACGATCAATATAAGAATAAGAAATTGGATTGCCTGGATTGTAAGGATCACCCGTATATGGATTTATATAGCGGGCAACTTTTTTGTTGAATAAATTCTCTATCTGAAGAAAAATTCGAGAAGAAAAGTTCTCAGTACGATAGAGCGATTTATAAATCTTGATATCTACCAGGGAATACATATCTGAGATTTCTTCGTAGGGTTTGTCAGAATTGTATGGACCTGTCAGATACATATCACCATCCTGATAAATAGTATCAGTAATTGTACTGGATGTATAACGTTCACCTGATTGAACTTCCAGATGGAGATTTACTCCCCAATTGTTAGGCATGGGAATACCAAATAAACGGGGCTGAGTCTCCTGAAAGACATGAAAGCGCAGATTACCAGATACCTGGATAGGACGATCCCAGGCTAGATAACTTTCACCCAGAGGCTTTGAATCTAGCCGACCTGCTTCTACTAATAGATTGGCATCGGGGCGCGAACTTTTACCTGTAACAATTGAATAGGAAGCATTGAGATTACCGGTAATATATTCACCTGTTCTATTTCTATAGATCAATTCAACACCACGTGAGCGGGCGTAATCAGAATTGATATACATCATAAAACTATATCGACCCAATTTAGGATTAAAGGTCGTAATGCTAGCGGCTGTTTCGTAATTGAACATATCTTTGTAAAAGGCTTTGAACTCAATAGCCTGTTGAGCAGCAAGTTTATGTTTGATACCTAGTTCATAGGATACAGTAGTTTTAGGATCCAGATTGGGATTACCAATTAAACTATAAGTTGAGTTACTATTACTGGTTAATTTAGCATAGACAAATTTATAAGTGGGTAATTGGGAAAAATGTCCGTAATTAAAATAAAGTACATCCTGATCAGTAACAGGATGAGAAATACCCAGCCGAGGGGATAGGTGACCTTTTCCACGAGCACCAAACAGATTAAAGGTCTCCTCTTTGAATTTTTTACGACCAGCATCAGTTATAGTAAAGATATCTTCATTATTAATAGCGTCTTCTACATATTGCCCAGGAAACCAGTAATCATAGCGTAAGCCTGCATTCACAATCATACCTTCAAAAGTAATTTTATCCTGGGCATAAAAGGATCCATTGACAGGTTTAACCTTATATTTATCCCAGCTTTGTCCGAGACCACTGGTTCCAATCCATGGTTTGTAGATATCGATGAGTTGCATATTAGTGAAGCGCGTTTCTATACCGGCTTTAATACGATGCATATTACCGGGCTGATAAGTAAAGTCGGCATCAATATTTAAATTATCAGAACTATAATCATACCAGTGCGGTTCATCTCCAGCATCCCAGTATTCATCACCTTGTTTAATACGAATATCACCTTCTTCATTAATTTGGGAATATTCTACAGGTTCCAAATCAAGTGTCTCATTGTACTCTGTCCAGTGTTTACCCTGAACATCAGCGTGTTCAAAAGTTAAAAACCGTCCAAATTTTATATTGTAGAATGCTTTTGATGAAAGGGTATGTTTCCAGATCAAATTGGTAACATAGGTTCCTTTGGTAACTGTTAGATAGTTGTCAAGATTATGAATGTATTCATCTCTGAAACCACGATAGGAGAAAAAACCTTGATTAATATTTAAAGAATTATTTTGGGATAAAATTAATTTATGCCGGTCATCAAATTTCCAGGTTAATTTGCTCATCCAGCTCCAGCGATTGTTGCCACGGGGAGCAAATTTATCCATCCATTCACTTTTGGGATAAAGTTCATCAGCATGAGGAAGATAGGTATCGGAAATATTCATATAACCGCTACTAAAGAAGTACATGTCACCGGGAATATCAAGGCCAATTCCAGGAAGAAGATGTTTTGTGATTGGTTCCGGTCCACCAAGAGTAAATTCAGCAATATCTGTGTTATAGCCATCATAAAGTGGAGAATTATCACGTTTGTATTTCAGGCTACCTTCCCAATTTTTACTTCCTTCTTTGAGATCAATATCAATAATCCCTGACATAGCCTGACCGTATTCAGCATTAAAACCACCAGATATGAATTTTAATTGTTCAACAGCATTAGGACTAACGTACAGGCGACTGACCGATCCCGAAAGAGGATCTTTCAAAGAAAGGCCGTCAACAATAAATTGACTTTCATCAACACGACCGCCTCGAACATGAATTTCATTATTGCTGCTGACAACACCGACCTGATCTTTGATAATATCGGTCACACTTTCAGCAATTTTATTATCAATATCCTCAGAGGAATATTCGGTGAGAGAAGAGGTGTTTTCTACATCAACAACCTCTTTTTTACCTACAACTACAATTTCCTGGCCTGCAGCCAGAGTAGTGCGGGGCATTTCAACATCTATCTGTTTTTCATCGTTAGCTTCCAACTTTATTCCGGTGAATAGTTTGGTTTTATATCCCATCATTGTAAATCTGATGGTGTAAACACCGGGAGAAATGTTATCAATACGGAAATAACCGTTGTCATCAGAAGCAGTACCATAATAGGTTCCTTTAATAACAACATTTACTCCAACAAGGGCGTCACCGGTTTCTGCTTCAGTAATTTGACCCTGTATGGAAGCACTTTGCTGAGCAGATAGAGGAAGCAGGAAAAACAGACTGATAATTATTATGGATAAAAATTTTAACTTATTAATCTTCAAACTCCTTGTTAATTACATAGTCAATTAAAGCTTCAACATTTCCCAGCCCATCGCAATAGTTTAATGGTAATGAGAAGTAAATACTTTCTCCTTCAATGTAATCGGGCTCATAATGGATACCAACAGTGGGTGTACCTGTCCAGGGAACATTTACATCGGCACTGTCTGGATGTTCTACTTTATATATATCATTTACATTAGCCTGATCTTTGCTGATCAATGCTGAGACTCTGTTTCCAATTAATTGTCCAGTTTCAAGAGTAAACTGTTCATTGAGATCCTGGTCACCAAAAAAGGCATTGATTTTTACGCCAGGATAAAATCTGCCACCGGGATTCAAACGAAAGGTGGAATCAATTGCAGTGAATGTCCAGGTTGTATCCGGCATTTGTTCATTACCATTGGTGATAAAAAGTCGTCCACCATTTTTAATGTATCTGGTTAGAGCAAGACCAGCGTCTGTTAGATGGTTTTGACCGAGATGGGAAAACCAGACTACTTTATTAAAATAATTCAAATTAGCTTCAATATCTGTTTGAGTGTAGGGGAGGGCATTTTGTCTATTAATTGCAGCTTCTCCAAGAGTACTACCAATTTCCCAAATAGAGATTGTATCTTCATCAGATGTCACATTATCAAGAATGTTTTTATAATAATTTTGTGTGTTTTTTGTATTTTGATCCTGGGCAAAGTCATCAACTAATAAAATATTTCCTGCTGCAGGCTTTACATACCAGTGATTGGGGACATTTTCATCAGTTGTGTCAGGATACATTATCGTCCTACTTTCAGCATTAGCTACATCAACAGCTTTTACATAGAATGTATGCTCCATATTAGGTGTCAGGACATCTTCTGTTAATGTAATCCTGTCCGGTAAAACGCCATCTTCCCGCTCAATAACATTCCATTCTGTAGTATCATCGAGTGCCCATAAAATTTTTGTGATGGTCTGATTTCCATCAGGATCAGTGGCGTCCCAAACAAATGTACGTGTGGGGAAAGTATAGTTTACGACATTGGGTTCTCCTGGAGGAGCTTCGGGATTACTTTTGTTCCTAAAACTTATATTAGGAAAAGAATTATAAACAGGGAATGTCAACTTAGCAGGAACTGGATCTCGGGCACTGTCATTGTCAACAGCCCAGACGCGAAAACTAAAGTTATCATATTGTTGACGAATGGGAACAAAAAATGTGTCCGATTCCTGATCGGTGAAAACAGGTTCAGATTGAAAGTCCCATTGATAATAATAGCCAATGACTTCACCATCTCCATCTTCACCCCACCAATGTAAAACCTGTTCACTGGAAGTGGTATCAATTCCTGTAATTAAAGTATCTTTGGTAACGAGAGTATCAGTATCAGTGTAGCTTGTATCATCAACTGCAACACTATCACTATTAATTTGCAGGAATAGGTAGGTGTCAGGTGCCATATTATCGAGGGGATCAGTTTTCTTCTCCTGGATAAAAGGATTATCACAATTGCTAATTAAAAATATCGTAAAAATGAGTAATGATAATTTTTTCATAAGACCTTCTGTAATCCAATTTAGGCTTTTCCTTATAAAAGGAATTTGAAAAATAAATCATAGCCGCCTTGCTAAGCACGACGGCTATGATTTAATGCCTCGTTATGATTTATTTATTTCAAAAATAACATTTTCTTAACTTGAGTAAAGTTGCCGGCTTCCATTCTCATAAAATAAGCGCCACTTGGAACAGTTGCACCATTATCATTCTTACCATTCCAAATCAGGATATGAGAGCCAGTTGAGTATTTGCGGGAAGTAAGGGTGCGTACTTTCTGACCGAGAATATTATAAATACTGATATTTACACGTTTGGGTTCGGGGATCTGAAAAGCAACATGAGTAGTGGGGTTGAAGGGGTTCGGATAATTCTGCTTGAGTTTATAGGAATAGGCTATATTTTCATTATTATCGATGGCAACTTCTTTACCAACATCTTCAAGATCACGTGACGTAATCTTAAAAGTACCGAAACTATAGATAAAGGGACCTTGAGCAATACTCATGGTATTTCCAACACCAAGGGTATCAAACCAGGCTGATAGAGCAGATCCTGCAGCATCATCATCTAGTAAACAGCTGCCGCTACCATCGTCAATTGACCAATCGTAACTATTAACTGCAGTAACTTCCACATCACTGGTTTTGACTAGTACGCTTTCATACATTTCTGCAGCTTCAGAGTCATTGGAAAGTTCTGAAGTTGAGACTTCAGCAGGATTAGGCAGGGTATTGCCTTCTGATAATAGTTCTATTGAATCAGCTAGAATAACAGTATTATCGCCCCATTTATATCCCCAGGCCGGATTACTTTCAGAAATCTGTCCATATACCTTTATTTCATCTCCTCTGCTCAGGAATTTAGATACACCATAGACACTAATACCATTCCAGGCACCTTCTTGATCTTGCATTACATAGGCTTCAAAATTATTATTGAAAGTGGTATCTACAGTAACTACTCCAGATACTTCAACATTGTAGCCATCATACAAAGATTTTGCTGATGGTGAAAGTTGAAGATGTCTTATGCTAAGTCCTTCATCAAGAAGAAAATATCCATATTTGGAAGCAGTATCTCCAGGCATTGTAGCTGTACCAACAGAATTGGAAGCTTCGATATGGTACAATACACCGCGATCAGATGGATAGGCCGGAATAGTTCCAGTATAGATGGCTCCTTCAGAATGAGTTAAGGCAACAGTATCTTTTCCAACAATTGGTGGTTCAGATTCAGGAGTCCAATCGGTAAGATCATGGATTACCATTGGAGCAATTACAGTGTCAATTTCTAAGTTACTGGTAACCTCGATGGAAATTTCCACACTTTCGTCTGGGGCAGGTGATCCAGGCTCACGCGATGGATTGGCAAGCTGAGGAGGACCTGAACCTTTTACTAGATCAGATTTATAAAGAGGTTCTAATTTATATGTGGAAGAATCAGTATAACTTCCGTAATGGTGGTAGACCCATCCACGGATTGATTTATAAAGAGTACCTAATGGTGGTATTGGATAGGTATCTTTATTTAAACTATCTGAATCAGAGTCAACTATAACACTTCCAGTTCCATCATCTACAGAGAATAATTCATCATAAGGACGACCAACTTCAGAAACTTTTGCATCTTTAACAGCAACCATAACATTACCCCATTGCTCAGCAGTGACCGGCAATCTCAAATCACCAGTGTTGACCGTATCAACTGGTGGAAGATCCTGTCCCCAATCTACAACTTGAATCGGACTGGTAATCCAGAATTCTGTCATATTACTGCTTCCAGTAGTATATTCTCCAATATATCCTGTTAATTCAACTAAGTCTCCCTCATACAAAGTTGGATAGGCTGTACTATCTTCATGATAGGATAAAATTGCACTCCAGGGACCACCACCCGGTTCTTCCATGATGAATTTAATTCCAGCACCAGCATAACTTAAACCTGTTGGCATGGTAACTACCGCTTTTACAGTCATGGTATCTCCATCCATGTAAGAAGCGTCAGATTCACCATCAGTTGGTGTCCTCAATAAATCACTATGTCGAACTTGTTGAATTCTCTGAATTCTTGTAAATTTTCCTCCACTTTCAATATCATAAGCAAGACGGGGAATAATTTTAGTATTATCGTATGAGTAATTCATAACTCCGGTTATACTTTTTACACTATCATAATTAGCTGGATCAAAATAATATTCAGCAACACCGTCATCATCTACCATACATTCACCACTACCATCGTCAATAGCCCATTCTCCATAGCCTTTGTCAGGATTGGAAATCTCTGCGTTTTTAATGTTTATCAGAACTCCTTCGTAGGCTTCTGCGTCAGTTCCACCAGTACCAACTGCTCCACTTGTGACTTCAACAGGATGAACTTCATGTTTTAATGTATCCAGTTTTATATATTCCGTTACATCCTTAATTTGAGTCATTCCAAAATATTCATCAACAGTACCAGTGATTTGAACACTATCTCCATAAGCGTTCCCACGATCGGAATCATATACTAAAATACCCGACCATTTCCCTTCTTCATCCTGAACAAAATATTGACTATTATCAAAAGCCCATGATTCAGCAGAAACAACTCCCTGAATTGTAACGGTTTCTCCCAACATAGCGGATGCATCACCATCACTGCCGGTCGTATCCTGGATCTCAGCAATGGGAGTGATATCCTGGGCGAAAGACAGACCAACCAGTAACATTAAAACTGTACTCAAAATTACCAGTTTTTTCATTTTTTCCTCCTATTTAATGATTAAAAACTTACCCCGCTGGATTTTTCCAGAATCGAGGTCTTTAACTGTATAAACATACAGTCCGGAAGCCACGGCCTGATCCCACTTTGTTATCAAGTCCCAGGCATGTTCCCCTCCGGAAAAAACTATTTCATTACTTTGTGATATTTCATTTAACCGAGTTATATCTGTGCCATCATAGGTAGATGAGTTATGTTCAAATTCATCTACAAGATCGCCGGAAATTGTGAATATTTTGACGGATGCTCGCTCAGGAAGGTTGTAAAACCATACCATTCGATCCCTTTCACCAAAACCATCCCAGGATACATGTCCACGATAAGGATTGGGATAAACACCAACTTTGTCGTTAAAGTCGGCTTTCTGAGGTTGTTTTCCGGCAATTACATAAGTTCTATTATTAATTTTATTACTTTCCAGGCTTTGTAAACCAGTTTGTGGATCACCACTGTCAAAAGATGTTACTGACAGTACATATTTTTCCGGCCAGCCACTCTTTACATTTGTATTGACATATTTATAATAGACAGTGTCCTCATCAATTATTTTATAATAGTTTGAGTCCGCATCCATACCATCGGCTTCAAAACTTTTTATCCTTATATAATCAAAACCTGTGTTATATCCTAAATCATTTTTCAAATCGTATTGAGCTAATAGACTCCATTGAGAAGTACTGGCTGAGGCTGTCTTTCTATGAGAATAAATACGATAGCCCTCAAAATCCTTCTGACGGGTAAGAGGATCAGCCACTGTTTCAGGATGTTTTCCCCAATAGAGAGTGATTTTATTGCTTTCTGATTTTACATGAAGTTTAGGTGAAGGGGGAGGAGCAGGTAGAATATAACGGTCTAATTTGCCATTATTGTTACTATCTTCATCAGGATCCAGAATACCATTTCCATTTCTATCTTCTCCATTGTAAGCTTTTTGAGCCCAATCAGAATTGGCATATAAATAAGACTTACGGGCTTCATTATCTACTAATGAGGTATTACCCCACTCAGCACAAACCACTGCTATGGCAACCCTTACTGAATCACCAGGGTGTAGAACCCACTGAGTAGAATCAGCATTTGTAGGTTCCTGTCCGAAAGGACCACCAGAAATTAAAAATATCCAGCTGTCAGGAGTATTTGGGTAACCATTATTATTAAAATTTTCACTCGTAAAATTTTGGGCAACAGATTCCTGCATAAATTGATAGCGTTGATCATCATCTACTGGCATAACATAATTTGGATAGTCCATATTCGATGAACTCGACCAGACCCACTGTCGATAATAGGAGTCCCATTTGCCTCGGGGAACAGTACCATTACCCAGAACACGAAAGCCAATATAACTCTGAGAATAACCATTGTCGCCATCAGCATCATATTGATAGGCAATATCTCGACCATAACCTGGATGAGCATCATCAGGATTGGGATCATAGAGTGTTTGATCAAAACCATCTAGATTGTCATACCAGGTGAAACCACCACCAGGTTCATAAACACTGGTATAGTTCATATTAGCCACCGAAGCATCAGCCCAGATTCCTGTATATAAATTTTCAATATCCCAACCTTCACCAGCATCATCAAGTAGATGAGATTCATTGTAAATTGTTAGATCAAGGATAACAAAAGCATCAGCAAAGGAATAACTCCAGGCATAGGATTCCTGGTGAACACGGATTCCTAAGGGTTGATGATTTACAACAGGATCAAAATCATTGTAATCACAAATAAAGTCCTGATGCGAGGTTGCATTGGGAGAAAAATATTTATCAGTTGTTAAAGATGATTTTATTTCGATAGTATCAGCAGGATTATCACTGGTTGAAAATTCAAACCCTTGAGCACCATAATCAAAGGCTCCATCAACAATAGCGGTACTAACTCTGCTGTTTCCCTTTACAATTCCGCCAATCCATATTCCAGAATAGGAAAAATGTTCAACTTCGTTTTGTTGAATGTCGGCATATTGTTTATAGCGGCAAGAAGGTTGTTCAGGATTGTTCCAACCTTCGCCTAAAAGCCCAAAATTTGTTATAGTCATACCAATTTGGCCAACTGTGGTATAGTTGTTATAATCAGTAGCAGTAGTTTTGGCCAAAGAATTTACTTTATTAGTTCTTCTAGGGGCTGCTGAAAGAATAAAGGTAAGTAGATAGAAAATTAACAAAACTTTTTTCATTTAAAACTCCAGATCAGTCTATATTTTCAGTGGTTATGAAAATAAAATTTTTAAATGTAATAAACAAATGATTTTTTGGTTTAATAATTAAAGTAAATCTCCTAAAACTCAATTCCAATCTAGTTAATTTATAATATTCAAAGCGAAAATCCCAATTTAAATATTTTGTTGGAAGGAAATTTACTGTATTTTTATTGGGCTATTTCCCTGATTTTTTGAAAATTAATTAGCGATCATAAAAAATATAAAAAATTGATCAATTCCTTAAAAATAAATTTAATGACCACCAGAAGAAAAAAAGCCCCATAAATTAATATGGGGCTAGAAGAAATTTCAAATATTTTTAATTAGATTAAAATCCAATTTCCAGAGATAAATTCATTCTTCTTGGCAGACCAAAATAAACCCCGGCATCATCAGCGTCATGATCAAAATCATAGGCTTCGTATGGACTATTGTCAGTTGCATCAGAGATGTATTTTGTATCGAGTACATTAAAAGCATGAAAGCGTAAGGTTAAAGTTGTGCCATACATGTTATAAGGTAATTGATAGGAAGCATGAATATTCAATTTACCATAGTTTGGAATTTTCCAGGGTTGAGGGTGATCTGGTTCATTTGTTCTATCATTGGGGTCAAAATCTGAATAAAAGTCCCAGTAATATTGATATGTAAAATTAATCGAAGATCCAACTACTGGTTTAAGAATTGTCGATAATGAAACAGCTTTCTGAGGGGCTCCGCCAACTTTGAGACCTTCTGTATAAACAAAAGCAGTATCAGGCACTAAAACACGTTCATCTTCCGGAGTGAAAGTGGCTGTTACGTCATTGAGCCATTCATTGTTGCTAAAAGTACCTGACAATTTAAAATCAACAAGAGGATGGGGATCAACAAGAGTTTCAATTTCCAGACCAGTATGACGGGCATCAATGCCTTTCAACAAGAATCTGTAATCTACGCCATCAAAACTGGAAAATGTGGGCCAGCTTCTGTCCATCCAATTTGTGTTATAAACAGAAATTTTCGTTTCTGTCAGAGCAGTATTATAATTTAGACCGGCTTCAACAATACTGATCTTCTCATTGTTTATATCCTGAGTTTTATTATTGGAATAATCGTAAACATCATCAAAGATCGGTGCCTTGGAAATATAACCAAAATTACCGTAAACATTAAAAATATTGCTCAGATTATAAGTTGCACCAATTTTGAAATTCCATTCCGGAAAACTAGCCCAGCCAGTACTATTTTTATTGCTACCAGGATCCGCAGGTATGAAATAATCTACTCTTTTATAGCTTTTAATAGCATAGGCAGCGCTTACAAAAGTATTTATTTTACCGTATTCGCCTTTAACATTACCAAAACCACCATACCATTGAACAAGACCATCATTGTGATAATCAATAAGATCTCCAACTTCTTTGATGGTATCGGCGCTATTGAAATTGGAATTGTCAACGAAATAGTCACCGCCTAGCATATTACGAATTTCTCTGAAATGTTCACCTTTGTAATATCTCAGATCTAGTCCACCAGTGAAATCGAGATGCTCATTCATATTATAATTTACAGTAAGAATATCACCATACCAGGTATGCTGATTAACTGAATTTCTCATAACAGTCTGAGATCTACTTTCAGTTGTGCTAATTGATGAATCGATATTGGCTTTATTTATATCATGGATCATATTGAGTGGATATTGACCATTATCAGTTAATGGATACATATAAAGTCCAACTCCGTATTCACCTGTTCCTCCACCAATTCCCTGTGAGTAATAGGCGACATTTTTCAGGTGAAGATCTTCGCTAATGTCATAATACCAATTCAAATTGGCCTGGGGTTTGTGATAGTAATTGGTCTCAGTCATCATTGAATTATCAAGATTGGAAGGCTGATCATGTCTAGAACCTTCAGTTGTCCAGAGAGCGTAATATTCTTCATAATCAGCATCATAAGGGCCCCAATGCTGATTGTAATCCAGACCATGGTCTTCACCATAAGCATCTAAAGCACCAGGGTCAAAACTATCCAGATCTTTGGCATAATCAGCATCAAAAGTACTTATATTTTGTTCATATACTCTTTGACCATGTTGCTGAGGGGCGCCAACAACAAATAGGTCAACTTTATTTTTTTCATTAATGTTATATGAGAAAGCGCCATAGTAAGACCAGGCATCAGTCCAGGTTTTGTCAATTATTCCTGAACGG
>DATGCI010000245.1:0-2142 GCA_035312185.1 bacterium | reverse complement strand
TAATCATCTTCATAAGCCCGCTCTGTGCTCTCGGAGGTTATTCGCGGTGGATCATTAACAGGTAGAACATTTACCTCCAGGCTATCAGTATTATTTGAGTATCCATCAGAAGCGAATACTAACAATCTGGCTGTACCGAACCAGTTTGGTTTGGGTTTAATCTCTATTCGTGAATTGCCTATTAAATTTGCTGAAAGGCTGCTAGTATCAGGATTGTGCAGTTCATATTTTAAAGTATCGTATTGATGGTCAAAATAATTATTAAGGTCTGAAATAACAACACTGGCTGGAGCATCTTCCATAATTTGCGGTGTAGGCAAATCAGTAGCTAAAAAGGGCCGAATTAAATCCGAGCTAACATTGACATTTCCCCGGGCATAAGCACCGGTTCCAAAGTTCCCATCTCCTTCCTGATAATCAAAACTAGCATCATATACTTTTTTCTCACCATTTCTATAAGCAAAATATCTAATTTTAATAGGATCTCCGGGTTCAAAACCGGGCAATCCTTCTTCCTTTTGCCAGGCCACTCCTGAATAATATTCAAGAGCCTGTTCACCTGCGGGAGAAGGTTGAGTTAGTCCAATCTCTCCTGAAATATTACCGGCCAAATTATTTACTGAATTATCTGAAATTGTATTGTTAATGATAGCATCACATTTCCAGTGTCCGTTAAGATTTTGTTCATCGCCAACCAATATTTTGTACATATTTTTCTGAATTTCATTTTGCGTTCGAGCTGTTTTCCAGATCCGAATTTCATCAAGCTGGCCCTGAAAATAATTTCCAGAAATTTCATCGAAACCTATTTTCCAGGCGTCACTGGAATTAACATTATAAACATCATTGGCAGAATTTACCAGCTGTCCATCAACATAAAGATAAAGATTAAAACTTTTTCGGACTCCAGCCACATGATGCCATTCATTATCATTGATTGATACATTTGAAACCACTCGAACATTATGATCATTGCCAGTGGAGGCAAATACAGCTTTTCCATCATCAATTCTTAGCTGCAAAGTCTTATTAAATTGGCCATGCCGCTTACTCAAAATCGGTTGGTTTGTATTGCTTGAATCCGCAGTTTTTATCCAGGCCTCAAGGGTAAAATCTCCATAAAGTGGGTCGAGCCCTTCGCTATTACTTAATTCAATATAAGAATTATCCATTTCAATGGATTTTTTATTAATGTTCGTGGAATCGTGGTCAATAATTATCGAACCGACACACAAACTGTTATCAAATATTCCCAGTTCATCACCCACCTGCGAAGAAATCTGAGGCGGAATTTCCAGTCGATCGACAATGATCTGATAGGGTAAACCTGTGGATTCGACACTCTGGAAATATTTCTTATACCCGGTACCCTGGAGTTCGATATTAATATTTTCCATATTTTGGGAATTGTTATGAATATTTAATTCTCCGCTATATATCTGGCTTTGTCCCGGTGTAAAAAACACGGGTAGATGATAAGTTTGTCCCGGTTGAATACTAAAGTAGTCATTTTCTACAAAAAAGCTGGCATTGGTTGTAGATACAGAGTAAATATTGATAGTTCCCGAACCTGAATTAGTTAACACCAATTCTGCCTGACTGGTGTCATTATGCGCAGTAGAAGGAAATTTAAGTGGAGTTAGAGACACATCGATATTAGTATTAGTGACTGGAAATCCAGTCCCCGATAGATTGACCACCTTAACATCTTGCTGAGGATCATTACTCTGAATTTTTATAGTCTCATTATAGGTAATTTCGCTTTCCGGTTCAAAGGTAATATCAATTGTGCTCGATGCTCCAGCAGGTATTGTAAAGTTATTTTGATTAGCAGAAAAGGCATTGGAACTACTCATAATACTGTGGATTTCTAATTGGCTTTCTCCCTCATTATAAATAAACAACTTTTTAGTTTTTTTAGAATTAATAGAAACTGTTTGAAAATTAATATTATCTGTCGAAGTTTTTATAATTGGCTCCAGGCCACTTTTTGCGGTTACTTGGGCTGTAGAATAAGTGGATTCACCAAAATTTCCCTCACAATCTTGCCAGGAAACATCGGGAATTAATTCAACTTGATTATTATAGGTAGTAGCCCACAATTTAATATTAATTGGATTCCCTTCCCTGTAACCCGGTTTA
>DATGCI010000244.1:0-4423 GCA_035312185.1 bacterium | reverse complement strand
CAACAACTGAGTAGTGACACCTATTCAGGAACAATTCCTGCTCAGAATCTGGATGATACAGTCTATTATCAAATTACTGCCGAAGATAATCAGGGCTATTCTGTAACTTCTCTGGAATATAGCTACGTTGTTAGAGAGGCTTTTGTGGAAAATGTTCTGATTGAAGAGACTTTTGATGATGACCTTGGTCCATTTAATCAATATAGTATAACCGGTTCACAAGAATGGTATTGGGATGACAATAGAGGAAGTGGAACTCCAGCTGATGGTTATGCAAAAATGAGCGGCTATGATAATGGAACATATGAAAATAGTGATTGGTTAATAACGCCGAATTTTGATCTGACAAATTATGACCAGGCTAGTTTACAATTTCAGGAAGCAATTAATTATGATGATAATTATGTAGGTTATGATCAATCAGTCTGGATATCAAGTGAATATCCTGGAAGTGGAAGTCCTCGCGATTATGATTGGGATAAATTAACAGTAGAAGGACGGGCTTCTGGTAGTAGCTGGGATTTTGTCACAGTTGAGGAAGTTGATATAAGTGATTATATTGGTAATTCAGACCTTTACATTGGATTCTGGTACACTTCAACCAATTCAAGTGCATCTACCTGGGAAATTGATAATATTGTGATCAAAGCCAGTCAGGATACAGGTAGTTCCAGTATTGAAATCAGGGATAAACAATTTGCTCATGAATTTGAAATCCGTAAAAATTACCCCAATCCCTTTAATGCTTCAACTACGATCGAATATGTTATTCCCGAAAGCAAGAGCATACAACTTGAAATTTATGACTTATCAGGTAAGCATATTCGCACGCTCGTTGACAATTATCAAAAAGCAGGTAAGCATACAATCAAATGGAATGCTTCTGGACAGGCTTCGGGAGTATATTTGATTCAATTAATTTCAGATAACCAATCAAAAGTAAAAAAATGTCTTTTAATTAAATAAAGGAAGGTTACAATGCGTAAGTTAATACTTTTTATTTTTATAGTACCAATTTTTCTATCTGCTCAGGTTATGAATACTGCTCGGGTTTTGAATCATAGTGAAGCCGCCATTCAAGTGTACCCATCTTTTCACGGGGATAATCCCTATATCTATCTGGCTGGTGAATACGGTTTGCAAAATGCCATGGATGTTCAGGTCAATTTTGGTGCCGGCAAAAATCCTTATCTTGGTGCTAACCTGGAAAAAGTATTCATAAAAAAAGATTATATAATATCAGCGGCTGGAGGTGCCCATTTTTCCAACGATGCAGGGCTAAATTTGAATGGTAATATGACCTATCCTGTTGCCAGTATGCTTGATGTCTATGGAGGATTAGATATGGAATTAAATTTCGCTAACTCAATTGATACGCCTGTGTGGCTCTATCTTGGAAATGCTGTTAATTATGATGAGAAATTACAATTCTTTCTGGAAGTTGCAGTAGGGCTCGATGCTGATAATATTATATCCCTTGGAATTAATTATAATCTGGGGAGTTTATAGGAAATTGTAGTCCTCGGAATTGCTCTAATAATAGTAATTAGAGTAAAAACAGAAATGGAGGAGAGGAATGATCGCCAAGGAATTTGAAGCAGCTAAAGCTTCCAGAAGCCTACTTTTTTCTTTTTCCATACTTTTAGTGATTTTAGCAGTAGGAGCCCTGCCACAAATTTTGGAATTTTTTAGGGAGGGCGAGTTTCGCTGGGTCAATTTAGTTGGAGTTAGTGCAATTATGGTTCCCTTCTTGATCTCGGCTTTATCTAATGTCCGGAAATATTCTGTTGATCGTCAGTATTTATACATCCACAAAATAATTTGGCGAAAGAAAATAAGCATGAAAAATCTTATTGATGTTGAAAAGCGCACTAACTTGATGGAATCAGATTTTTCCTGGAAAAAATTATTAAAGAAAAAGGATTTCTTATCTTACAAAGGTCAATACAAGGATAAAAAGGTTGGCAGTTATGAGGCTTATGTTACTGATCCGGATCATCTAGTACTACTGATTTTTCGGGATAAAAAAATTGCTGTTTCGCCCCAATATACAGATAGATTTATTGGTTTTGTAAGGAGTTTTGTTGAATCCGGATAGGCTTTTTTAAATTCTTAATCAATTATCTGAGTAGCGCAAATAGCCGTCACTATTTTCCAGATAATTATAATATTTTTTTATGCCATCTTCCAATGAAGTGAAATCTTTTTTATAGCCGGCCTGTCTTAATTTGGTTAGATCGGCTTCTGTAAAGTCCTGATATTTGCCTTTAAGTTTTTCAGGAAAGGGGATTTCTTGCCATTCTCCAGAATTTTCTAGATCTAACAATATTTCAGCAATATCAACAAAGGAGCGGGATTGACCTGTGCCGCAGTTGAAGATTCCACTAACATCCCGATTATTTAAAAAGAAAAGATTAACATCAATAGTATCATCAACATAGATAAAATCTCTCACAAAATTTTCACTGCCTTTAAATAGTTTGGCAACGCCTTCATCTTTGAGTTGATTATAAAAGTGATAGACTGGAGAAGCCATTTTTTCTTTGTGGTTTTCCTGTTGGCCATAAACATTAAAGTAGCGAAGTCCTACTACTTGATTATCCACCTGAGCTTGATGTTTGCGCACATATTGATCGAACAGAAATTTTGAGAAAGCATAAACATTGAGAGGATCCTCATTGGGGCGGGCTTCTTGAAATCCTTTTTCACCAGTTCCATACACAGATGCAGAGGAGGCATAGATAAAAGGGACGAAAATTTCAGCAGCCAGATCGAATAATTCCTTGCTATAATCATAATTGGCAGCCAACATGTATTGGCCATCGTATTCCATAGTATTAGAGCAGGCTCCCTGGTGAAAAATCACATCAATATCATTTTTAAAGCTATTGAGATTGTCAATGAAGTCCCAGCGATCTATATAATCCATAAAATCAAGAGCGTTCATATTACGGCTTTTATGACCGTTTTTTAGATCATCAACTATTAGAATATTATCGTAGCCAGCCTGATTGAGACCTTTTACTAAATTGCTGCCGATAAATCCGGCTCCACCTGTTACGATTATCATTTTTACCTCAATTCTGAATTATTCTCTTTCAATTGGATTGGTAATTTACATACTAAGATTTATTTATAAAAAAGAAATCCCGAAAAGCAGAACAAAGTAATTTACTTGGAGGCTCATTATGCAATTACCAAGGCTGCTTTTCGGGACTATCCTTAATTTTTTTATTTCATGATTTTATTGTTTTTCTGAACGAGTCGCTCTAATCAGTAAGTAGGCCAATCCTGCAAAAAAGGCTAAAGCAACAAAAATTGAAAGATTACCGGCCCAGCCTTCTGATAGAAATTGCGGACGTTTGCCCAGTATTACAAGTAGGCCAACCAGAACGCCCATTAATCCATCTCCACCAACAAGTCCGGAACCGAATAGAATTCCTTTTTCACGTCGTTCTTCCAGTAGTTCTTTATTATCACCACAGCGATTTTCGATAATTTTGCGGATAGAACCACCAATAAAAATAGGCACCATTGTAGAAACTGGCAGATAAACTCCCACAGCAAAAGCAAGCGCTGGAATCCGAATTACAAAGTGAACAAAAAGTGTGATACCAACTCCAATAAAGACCAGTGTCCAGGGGATATTCTGAGAAATGAGCCCATCAATTATCATTTTCATCATGCTAGCTTGAGGAGCAGGTAATTCTGCAGAACCAAAACCGTGGGCTTTACCAAGAATCATAACACTCATAGCGACAAAAAAGGCAGTTGCCAGAACACCTACCAACTCTGCAATCTGTTGTTTTTTTGGCGTCGCACCGATCAAGAAACCAGCTTTTAAGTCCTGAGAAGTATCACCGGCAATGGAAGCCGCACATCCTACCAGGCCACCAACAGTGATAGTAGCGATTTTGGCGTCAATTCCTTTGAGTCCAATTCCCATAAAGATCAGGCTAGTAAAGATAAGAGTAGCGATCACCATTCCAGAAGTAGGATTGGAAGTCACGCCTACCAGTCCAACAATTCGAGCGGAAACTGTTACAAAAAAGAAGGCAAATACTGCTGCGAGAAAGGCAGCCAGCAATCTCATGAAAAAACTGCTGCTAAAGTTGAAAACAGTAGGAATTATGGCTAGAATAAGAGCGATAACTCCAACGCCAACTAATACAACTGTGAGTGAAAGATCATCATCTGTACGATCAACTTTTTTGCCTGCTTTGGCTTCTTTGATATGCTGGATACCAACTTTAAAACTGGATACCATAGTTGGAATTGATTTTATTAAAGTTATAAATCCCGCTGTTGCTACAGCGCCAGCACCGATATAACGAATATAAGTTGTCCAAATTTCATGGGGGTCCATATTGGCGATCAAAGTTGTGCCGGGATAGATAGCCTGGCCAAGGGCATCGCCATAATA
>DATGCI010000243.1:0-9828 GCA_035312185.1 bacterium | reverse complement strand
AAACCTGTACTGTCGATGTTGTTGAGGCTAAAGATGGAGATTCAATTACACCTGGCAAGGTTTTAATTGCACCGGGAAATTATCATACACTTATGCGCCGCTCAGGAGCCCGCTATTATGTGAAAGTCAAAAAAGGCCCGCTGGTCGGTCGTCATCGCCCATCAATTAATGTTCTTTTTAAATCAGTTGCAAAATTTGCCGGTCGTAATGCTGTTGGAGTGATTTTAACAGGAATGGGTAGTGATGGGGCTGATGGACTCAAAAAGATGCATGAGGCTGGCGCTAAGACGATCGGACAGGATAGAAAAACCAGCATTGTTTATGGCATGCCCAAAGTTGCTAATGATTCCGGTGCAGTTGATGAGGTAGTGCCCTTACAGAATATTGCCAGACAAATTCTTGATTTTGCCCAGAAAAGTTGATTCCCCGACACCAGGTAGAAGCAAATGAAAATAACCAATTTAACTGCAAATAGTTCTATTTACACCTCCAATGTTTATTTAATTCGTGGTGAATGGAATACCCTTCAGGATGTAAATACGCTAATTGATGTCGGTCGTGATCCAGCCGTCATACCTGCTATAAATAGGATAAATACGGGCGTGGGCAAAAAGAAAATTGCCCGGGTTGTGATTACTCACAACCACTATGATCATGCCAGTCTTGTTCCAAAGATCAAAAACAGGTTCACTCCTCAGGTTTATGCTTTCTCACAAAATGTCAAAAAGGTCGATCACACTCTAAAAAATGGTCAACAACTCAAATTAGGTGATTCTATTTTTGAAGTCATTCATACACCTTTTCATACCACCGATTCAGTATGTCTATATAATCCAGAGAATAAAATCCTGTTCTCAGGAGATACACCTCTATTTTTTGACTCCACGCCTTCCAATGTTAATCCAGAATTCATCCAGGCTTTTCAAAAAATTGTGAGTAAAAAAGTCGAGACAGTTTATGGCGGACACGGGCCACCGATTACAAGTAATTGTAATCAGCGCCTGGCTCGCACTCTTGAAAGATTAACTCTTGCTAAATAATACCATAAAAACAGAAATTAGGCTCACCAAGATTTGTTGTGAACTATTAACTAAAATTTGAGAAATGCTCCAAAAATAATCTCAAAAAATGAAGAGAAAACCAATAGGTTCCCCTATTCACTTAAATTCAGTAGCTTGAGATTAGCAACCAGACTTTAGCCTGGTGAATAAAGTTTGCACAAAACAAAAATCAGCCTACTTTAGTAGGCTTCCAGCAATTTTGGGAAGTATGCTGAATTCCTATACACTACGCTGAAACATGGTGGAGAAAGACCTGGCAATCATATCAAGTAGGCCTCGCAAGAGTTTAATGAGAACCGAAAATATTATCAAAATAGGAAAAATTTACCGGCTCCTAGTTTAGATTATTCAAAACTTTAAATTAAATGTACTTTCAATTGTGACGAGAAATGTATTTTTATGAAATATTTTAGATATTTTCCAGCTCATATTAGCAGCTGGTATGTATTTTGAGAATGTTTAAACGGGCTCTGGGGAAATTGCAGGATAGGCCTGCAAAAATTAACCAGAGATTAATAAAAAAATAGGAAATTGAAGGATTGACTATGAAAAAAATCATTATGCTCAACCTGCTTTTAGTCATGTCATTGACATGTCTAAACGGAGAAATCAAGTTTCATGGCGATGCCCGCGTGCGTCCTCGTCTTGATCAGCGATTTGATCAGAATGGCAAAACCTATCAGGATTTTTACTATCTTTACTGGGTGCGGCTCTGGATGGATGCGGAACTCGAGGATGGCTGGTATTTTACAACCAAATTAGCAGTTGATGGACCTTCCGATTTTATCAGTAAGTTTGGTGCGCCCACTTATGATGGTATTCAAAGTTGGAGTGGCGAAAATGCTGCCCATTCCGGTCACCGAGGGGCTATCCGCTTTAATGAGGCTCACTTTGGTAGAAAGACTTCCCAATTTGGATTCTCTATGGGTATTCTGCCTTTTAATGCTCTGGCAGAGCCGGAATTTGATCTTCATTTCTTTCCAGTTAGTAAGAGTGATATACCCTATTTGATTCTCAATAATAATTCTGCAGCCGGTTTTCGAGGATATTACAAATTGGGCCCTGGAAAACTCAGAGCAACTGTCACTGTTGACAACAATACCGGTAATAGGGAAGTGGTTGATCTACGGGATCAATACAGCACTTTTTTGAACTATGATCTTAATCTGGGTGGATTTAAGCTGCGCCCATCTTTTATTGCCAGTCTTGGTGCGGAAAATATGGCTTCACCTATGACCGCTGGTATCAATGTTGAAACGCCTCAATATTCCGGCTTTAATTTTCAAGCAGGAGTCTATTTCACAAGTCAACAAGCTGATATTGAAGACCCTGCCAATAACTCCGGTTATCTAGGACTTTCTGATTTTTCTTCTCAGGATTCAGTCAATTATACAGGAAAATATTCCGGCCCTGGCCTCCATGTTCAATTTTCACGAAAAATCGGTCCTGGCAGTTTTACAGGCTGGGTTGATCATAAAATTATTGATATGGATGGCATCACCGATAGCAAAAACACCACTTATATCTGGCTTAAATACAATTATCCAGTCTATAAATCGGAGTCAGGTTCTTTTTGGGTCGGTCCGACATTTCGCCAGATTCGACAAACTTTTGGGGGGATAGAATATATCAGAAATAAGATCGAAGTAACTTTGCATTTCAACTTTAAATAAATTATAATTTTATGGTCAGGGAGACATGTTTTTATGTTTAAAAATTTAAATATCAAGCAAAAAATATTATCAATGAATGGTAGTGTGTTCTTTGTTGTATTTCTTGCTGTTATTTTACTGGTTTATTTCAATGTAAAGAACACATTGAAAGAAAACATCAATACGCAGATTGAAAAAGTTAATGAGAATATGCTCGGACTTGTGGAATCTTCTGTCAATCAGACTATTCAAAATTATTTGAAAGGACTGCTCTCTACTAATCTTACTAATATTCAGCAATATTACCAACAGTATGAACAGGGACAAATATCTGAGGAACAGGCCAGGCAGGAAATCAAAAAAGTGCTTCTCAATCAGAAAATTGGTGAGTCGGGATACAACTTTGTGATGACTTCAACTGATGATATTATAAGGATTCATCCTAAAGCAAGTTTAGTTGGAGAAATAGCACCTTTGCGGGATGAAATTCTCAGCTCGAAACAAGGATATTTCGAATATGAATTTGAAGGCCGCAAAAAGGTTCTCTATATGGAGTATTTTGAGGAATGGGATTGGATTGTGGCCAGTTCAGCCTATCGGAGTGACTTTACTCATCTGGTTGAACCTCAGGATTTTCGGGAAGAAATACTTTCTGTAAAATTAGGAAAAACTGGCTACACTTATGTAATAAACAGTGATGGCAAGTTACTGATTCACCCGGATTCGGAAGGCGAGAATATCTACAATGCGCAGGATTCCGATGGTAATTATTTTATCAAAGAGATCTGCAGCAATAAAGAAGGAAAAATAATCTATCCCTGGAAAAATGAAGGTGATAAGAAAGCCCGTAACAAGGTTGTATATTATCGCTATTTCCCAATGATGGATTGGATTGTTGCCAGTGGTGCCTATATAAATGAAGCTTATGCACCGCTTCATGCCCTTCTAATTACTTTAGTTATCATTATGGCTGTTTCTGTTTTGATCTTTGGCGTTGTCCTTTTCTACATTGGAAAAAATATTAATCATGATATTGAAAAGGTCATCGATCAATTTAAGAAATTGATAACCGCTGTCGTCGATGGAGAACTTGATCGAAGAGGTGATCCCAATAGGGTTGGTGTTGATTTTAAGGAAATTATAGAAAGTACCAATCAACTCATCAATGCTTTTGTGAAACCTATCAATGTCACTGCTGAATATGTTGACCGAATTGGCAAGGGCGACATGCCGGAGAAAATTACTGAGGAATACAAAGGTGATTTTAAAGAGATCAAAAATAATCTCAATCAGTGCATCGATTCTATCAATGGAATGATAACTGAGGTAAAAGGCCTTACCCAGGATGCTACTCAAGGCAAATTGGAGAGCAGAGGTCAGGCTGACCAATTCACAGGCGATTATAGGAAAATAATTGTCGGCTTTAATAATACTCTCGATGCTATTATTGATCCTCTTAATGTTGCTGCTGATTATATTAATCGGATTGGTCAGGGTGAAATACCGGAAAAAATTACCACTGATTATCAAGGTGATCTCAATGAAATCAAAGCGAGTATCAATTCAGCCATTGACGGATTGAAAGGTCTGGTTAATTCCAACCAGGTGCTGCAAAAAGTTGCCTATAATGACTACACCAATAAGGTGGAAGGTGATTATAAGGGTATTTATGCAGAAGTTGCTGACGCTACAAATACTGTTATTCAGCGTCTTGAGCATATTCAGAATATTGTTATTAGAGTTGCCAATGGTGATCTTTCCGATCTGGAAGATTTGAAATCTACGGGAAAGAGATCGGAAAAAGATGAAATGATCCCGGCTTTTATTGAAATGGAAGAATCAATTCAAGGCCTGTCTCAGGAAACAAAGCAGTTAACTGCAGCAGCTGCCCGAGGCCAGCTGGATCAAAGAGGTGATGCTGAAAAATTTCAAGGCGAATATGCCGAAATAATTCGCGGGATAAACCATACTCTTGATGCTGTTATAAATCCGATTCAGGAAGCAGCCCGGGTTATGTCACAAATTGCCGACAAAAATATGACAGCCAGAATTGAAGGAAATTATGCCGGTCAACTTCAGGAATTTAAAGATGATATTAATGAAGCAGCTCAGAACCTGGATGATGCTATGCAACAAGTTCAAAGCGCTGTTGAGCAGGTTTCAGCAGCCAGTGATCAGGTTGCTAGTGGAAGTCAGCAACTGGCCGAAGGTTCCAATGAACAGGCCAGCTCTCTGGAAGAAGTATCAGGAACTCTGCAGGAAATGGCTTCTATGGTGCAGCAAACCGCTGAAAATGCTGATCAGGCTAATAAAATGTCACGCCAGGCCAAACAGACTGCCAATCAGGGAACTGAATCTATGCAAGAAATGGAAGAGGCTATCCAGGATATCAAGCAGTCCTCAGATGAAACTTCAGAAATCATCAACACTATCGATGATATTGCCTTTCAAACCAATCTTCTTGCTCTAAATGCTGCAGTTGAAGCAGCTCGAGCTGGCGAAGCTGGAAAAGGCTTCGCTGTCGTTGCAGAGGAGGTTCGCAACCTTGCCCAACGTAGTGCCGAAGCTGCCAAGAATACTTCTGAAATGATTCAGGAATCGATTGAAAATGCGGAAAATGGAGTGGAAATTACAAATAATATGGGTGAGAAACTGGAAGCAATCTTTGAAGGCATTAATCAGGTCACTGCTCTGGTCGCTGAAATAGATGCTGCAACTCAGGAACAGTCGGAAGGACTTGAACAGGTCAACACATCAGTATCTGAGGTCAATCAGGTTACCCAGCAAAATGCTTCTAATTCTGAAGAATCAGCAAGTGCTGCTGAAGAGATGAATAGTCAATCCGAGGAATTATCAGCTATGGTAAATTCCTTTACCTTAAGTTCAAGTGGTAATAATGCCGAATTGCATCCATCAAATGTTGAAAAACAAGTAGGGAGTCAGCAAAATTCACCTCAACTGCCAGAATCCGAAAAAGTAGAAGAATAAGCCCGATATAAAAGAGAAAGAATAAAAATATCCCTGTTCCTGGTTATCCGGGGGCAGGGTTTTTCGGGTTTATAGATAAGTGATAAATTTTAAAATATTCCATCTTAAAAAATGATATTGAGATAAGCAATAGATTCGAACTGAATACATTCAATAAGAACTCCGAAGGAGTTCAATGTTAATAACCGCTGATGGAATCGGTAGTAGAGAAGGCACCGCTGAACCCCGTTTTGTAGAGCCCAGGCGGGAGTGGATTAGACTGAGTTTGTGCTTTTTGAAGTTGTAATATGAAAGTATATTCCCCTTATAAGTGTGGCTCGCGAGAGATGCCTTTGTCGCTTCAGTATACTACCCAGAATTGCTGGAAGCCTACTAAAGTAGGCTGATTTTTGTTTTGTGCAAACTTTATTCACCAGGCTAAAGCCTGGTGCTATTCTCAATCTAATGAATTTAATTGAATATGGTAAACTAGTTGGGTTTTTCCTTTGTTTTTTGAGATTTATTTGGAGCATTTCTCAAATTTTAGCTAATTGATCATAACAAATTTTATAGAGCCATAAATATTTAATGCTATGTTGATATATTACTTACATTCTTTGAAATGTTGACGATCCCAGAACTCCGAAGGAGTTCAATGTTAATAACTGCCGATGGAATCGGTAGTAGAGAAGGCACCGCTGAACCCCGCCTGTGCAGAGCCCAGGCGGGAGTGAGAAGTAGGACGTAGTTTTTATGCTCCGGGTTTCACCCGAAGTTACAAACATTGAACCACCTTCGTGGTTCTGGGAATATGGGTATTTTGAATTTCTATTTGCCGTTCATCAGATAAAAATTTAAACCCTGTTTAAAGACCCTTTAAACAGCCTTTAAAAGGGTTTAAAAATAAAAAAATATTGTGATTGTAAATTTATACCGAAATTATATCGTGTTTTATGGCAAATTTGATCAGCTCAGTTAAATTATCCAGCCCGAGCTTACTCATCATGCGGCTGCGGTAGGTACTTACTGTTTTTTCTGAAATAAAAAGCATTGAAGCAATATCGCGATTGTTTTTGCCTTCAGCAACCAGTTGCAAAATTTCTCGCTCCCGAGTACTAAGCAGTTCAAGAGGATTATCTCCTGTGCGTTCCTGTTGCTCTTGAATATAGCTTTCAATCACGATTTTATCGACTTTGCCCGACAAATAGCGCCGATTGTTGTAAGCGGCCCGAACAGCCTCGACAACTTCTTTACTGGCTGATTCTTTGACAATATAACCAATAGCTCCGGCTTTGAGAGCCTGATAAATATCTTCTTTGCTGTATTTCATAGATAAAATAATGACCCTGGTTTGATCATGTTTTTCAACAATTTTGCGGGTGGCTTCGATACCGTTCATATTGGGCATCGAAATATCCATCAAAACAACCTCAGGATCAAGTTGTTCTGCTCTTTTAATCGCCTCCAGACCATCGGATGCTACTCCAATTACATCAATATCACCTTCATCATCTAGAATAGATTTTAATCCATCTCTCAAAACTGTGTGATCATCAACCAGTAAAACATCGATCATGTTTCGTGCTCCAGCTTAATTTTTACTTTTGTACCCTGTTCCGGTTTTGAATCCAACCAAAAATCTCCACCAATTGAATTAATCCTATCCTCCATACTTACAATTCCGAGACCAGTTGCATTCTGTTTTGCTTTGGCTTCCTCAATATCAAACCCTATTCCATCGTCTTCAATAAGCAACTCAATATAATGCTCATTTTCTGAAAAATCTACCATAATTTTGTTAGCTTTGGAATGTTTGGCAATATTATTGAACAATTCTTCAATAACTCGAAAAATTGTTATCTCAACATCATCAGAAAAACGCCGGGATGGTTTCTGGCCATTTATTTTAAACCGAATATCTGTTCTTTCAGCAAATTTTTCTCCATACCACTTTATAGCGGAAAAAAGGCCATAATCCTCTAGTACAGCGGGACGCATTTCTGAAATAATATCACGAATACTCTCTATTGTATCATTGAGAATATCCATAGAATCCTGGAATTTTTCCTCTATTCCAGATCTATATTCTTCAGGCAATTGTTTGTAAATATGATCCAGATTAAATGTCAGAGCAGTGAGATTTTGTCCTACATGATCATGCAGTTTTTGTGACGCCTGCTGTCGAAAATTTTCTTCAACATTATTGAGATGCTGCATGGTTTTTCTCAGTCTTAGCTCAGCTCTTTTTCTTTCTGTGATATCAAACATGGAAAGCAAAACCCGCCGCTTATCGTCAACATTTATTGGCGTTGTAGAAATTAAAAACCAGTGTTTTTCATCATCTAAATATAGTTCCATTTCCTCCAGATAATGTACTTTACCCTTATTAAATGTATCAAGAATCAGTGTTTTTATTTCACAATTATTATTTGAATTACCAAGTAAACATTGATTATTATCGGCATCACAATCCAGACAATTCAATATTATATTTCTTTCTAATGTTGTGATGCTGTCAGTAAGACTGGTTAAATTTTTAGAAATTTGATATAACTCTAAATCATTTTCATCTTTGCTAATTGTGGCAATGATCACCGGCACATTTTTTAGAATAGTCGATAGTTCAGCTTCCCGCTCCTGAAGGGCGATCTCCTTACTTTTCCTTTTGCTTATATCCCGTCCAATACCCCCAATTGCCCAAACTTCATCATCTTTAATAACCGGATAGAGGGTGTCCTGGTGGTAGCAAGGTTCATTATTTATTTGAAAAGTATATTCAAAAGTAACTGGTTGCCGGCTTTCAATCACCTGATTTAGTTTTTGCTTGTAAATATTACCAATCTCCAGATCATAAATCTCAATCACATTTAATCCAATGATCCGTGAACCTCGTTGATAACCAAAATGTTCCACCTGATCATTACTCAATAAATAGTATCCTTCGGGAGTTAACATAAACATATGATTTGTAGAAGCATGGATCAAATGACGGTATCTATTTTCTGTCTGATGAAGAGTTTCCTCAATTCTTTTTTGTCGGGTAATATCCTGAAAAACACAATAAGTTTGCTGGAATTCTCCCTTATCATTATAGCTAATATATCCGGTAAAAGAAACATGGATATAATGCCCATTTTTATGCTTCAACTTATAATGGACATCATTAATTTTACCTTTTTTGATAAATTGACTGAACTTTTTCTGGAATTTATCAACCTGTTGAGGATGCAAAAAATCAGCAAAATATTCCCCAATCACTTCTTCTCTTTCATATCCTAGATTGCTTAGCCATTTTGGATTTATATCAACTATATACCCCTGCTTGTCAAGCGACTGATAGGGAAGAGGAGCATTTTCATAAAGAGCCTGGTATCTTTTCTTGTTCTTGAGGAGTTCGCGCTCCATATTTTTGCGATTGGTACAATCTCTGATCACTGTCAGGATGTGCTTCTGTCCCTGATATTTAAAAAGACTTGCATTGACTTCGATATCTATCTTAGCGCCGTTTTTAGTTTCAATCTGGGATTCAAAGAAAGCACTACCCTCTGCCAGAATCTTTTTCATTAATGTATTTATATCCTGGCTTCTTTTTTGGGGAATCTCCAGATCCCAGAGCTTCATATTTGTCAGTTTCTGTTTGTTATATCCGGATAATTTACAGGCCGCTTTATTAACATGCTTAATATTGTCCGGCAGATTGTACTTTGAATTAGAAAGAGGAGAGAGGAGGACAGCATCTTCTAATTTATTGAATAATTTTTGAAAACGCCGCTCACTTTCAACAAGATTCTCAATATTTTGACGCTCCGATAGAGCCAGAGCCAGGTTGGACGCCATTTCTTCTAATTGATTGATGAGATCAGAGGTGAAATTATTAGGCTGGGTATCGTTAAATTGGAGAAGCCCCAGAGTTTGGCCATTAAAACGTAAAGGAATCAAAGCCACTGATTCATATCCTTCGCCATTACAGCGATTGCGGGTGCGGGCCTGTCTATCCTCCTCACTGGTCGATTCCAACAACTTGGTGGTACTGTTTGTCCAAAAACTGCCAAATTCAGTAAAAAAAGGTAATTCCGGATCATATCGCCCCCGAATAACATTACCACACATACATTCAAGAACAGGATTGCCCTCGAAGTCTGTAATTA
>DATGCI010000242.1:0-5667 GCA_035312185.1 bacterium | reverse complement strand
AAAACCTTCTTAGTTAAATCATTGGCATAGGAGAAAAGTTCCTCAATTTCTGATTTGTTTTCTAAACTAAGTAGATATATAATATCCTGGCGGGATAAATTATCTTTTGATAAAATAGTTTTTAATTTTGGCACACAAGCTCCCTTAACGGACTTAAATAACGGGATAAATTAAATATTTTAAAGTGAAAATAATATTTATAATTCATTTAAGATTTGGATAAAATTTTCTATTTATGAAAATTTCTACCAAAGCTATCTTACCCATCTAATAATATTGGATCTTATTGTAAATCCAATTGACAATATATCGAAGAAACATTACCTTATTGTAGTGCTGTTGTCTGGAAAATTTTGAGAAATCAGGAACCATAAAAATCAAAAATTATAAAATATTTTGCTATTGAAAAGAAAATAGCCCGATAAAAATTATAGAGACTAAATTTTTGGGATACAAATTATTAGTAATCTTGCAAAATAATTGGAGCTGAAAATTATGAGAAGTATAAAACTTATCTTATTGAGCTTGTTAACCTTAATTTTGCTTTGTAATTGCAAGGATATTTTTGATCCGAATGAGACAATTTCGGGAAAAGGTTATGTTGTCTATCAATCTATTGAAGGCGGATTTTATGAGATTATTGACGATAATGGAGATAATTATTTACCAGTAAATATAAAAGAAGATTTTCCTGAATTTATGCAGGACAGTCTGCGCGTTAAGTATGCGGGAGAAAAATGTGAAGAACAGGCCAGTATTTATATGAGCGGAACTCTAATAGAACTCAGGGAAATCAATATGATAGAGGATTAGAGTATTGAAAAAATTATTTTATTATCTAATATTTTTCCAGGTTATCTTGATTCCTCTCTTACTTCATTCTAAAGTGCCCCAACCCAATGTACACAACCCACCTGTCCCTTTTTATATGGATGCAATCAATTTCCAGTCTATTGCGACTAGTGTATTTGGTAGTTTTACTAAAGGTATGCTAGGCAATACTTATTCGGAATTAGCCTGGAATCCCGCCGCAGTCTTGAGTACAAAGCAAAATTCCTTTTATTTGGAGCTGGACTATAATGGGCAGGCTCAATCCCAGAACTATTACATCAACCCAGCTTATCAAGAAGCCTATTTGAGTGACATTGCCATTGTTCCAGCCTGGGTCTATAATTCACCGATCAATTCTTTGAATATGACTCCGATCTATCAATTTGCTATGGTAAAAGAATTATCTAAAAGAATTTCGATTGGGATAATTAATCGATCAATTTTTGATTACGGGCCGTTTAGAACTTCAAATGTTTACACTGGTTTCTGGAATGAGGATGCTATCAGTAACAGTTATTCCGACATCGAATTAAAGGCTCTGGAGGTGGATGATAACCAGCAAAAAGTTCTCGCTAATCAGGCTGAACTATATTTTGGCTATCAGATTTCCAGTAAGCTGGATTTGGGATTTAGACTGGGAAATTATATTTTTCGCAGAGATGGCGATCTTTATGATTCGGAATGGTCGCAAAATCCGCATTATGATTATGCTGATCTCAATGATGAGTCACTGGAAATAGAAGGTGATCATATTGAATTAGCAGCCGGCTTATTCTATGAGATTAATAAATCTACAAGACTGGGTTTGCAGGGCAGTTATATGACCGGTTCATCAGATGATGAGCGCCATATGCTTGATACAACCTATTCCTGGTCTGAAGATGCGGAGGATACACGCTATTTCAGTATTAATAAGTTCAACTTACAAAGGGATGAAAATTATAAATCTGAAGATGATCGGTATCAATTTTCCTTGAATCTAGAAAAAAAATTCGCTCGAAAATGGACCTGGCGGACTGGTATTAGAGGTACCTGGAAGAAGGCTGATATTGATGGAGAAATTATTTCTTTTGATACATCCTTTACAGACA
The DNA here is from genome assembly GCA_035312185.1 of bacterium. Lineage (GTDB taxonomy): Bacteria > Fidelibacterota > UBA2242 > UBA2242 > JAFGTP01 > JAIPHI01. The sequence goes on along the minus strand of DATGCI010000242.1, from coordinate 3,745 downwards.
GAACCTATGATGATTATGATAATGGTAGCTATCATTTTAGAAGAAGAACTTTGTGGGAATCAACTGATTCAGATCTTATAGGGTCAGGCGATGAGTCCACAGATCAGTATGAATTTTATTCAGCTCTGGTTTACAAACCGGAGAAATGGTCATTTTTTACAGGCTTATATATTTTCCGGAATACATTTGAAACTAATATCCAGGAATCATCCAGTTACTATTATAACCAGTTTACTCAATATACAGAATACAAACCGGGCTCAATTGAGTATGAACGCCAATTTGAAAAAAATTATGAATACAAACTTGAAGAAATGAACTGGAAGATAGGAATACCCCTTGGCTTTAAAATTGAAGTTGGTGAAAATTTTCAAATAATGGCCGGTAGCAGTCTGCTATTTGAAATCAATGATAGCAAATCATCGGGGGATTTGATTTATCCTGATAAAATCTATAAAAAATGGGATGATGGACAAATTGTTATTGATGATCATGAGGTTGATCGTTACGAAAAGTACACTTCTGATCCTTCCTTGGAATTAAATCGTTCAACAAATGTTAATCTGGGAGCAATTTATCATCATCCATTAGGTATAAATGTCTATGTAAAATCTAGAACCGACTTTTTTGAAACAACTGGCTGGGTTCTAGGATTGGAATTAGAATTATGAATAACCTGGATATTAATATTTATAAAGGAGATATCCCGTGCTGTATCATTTACTAAAAAAATTAGGTATATTTTTAATAATTATCGTTCTTTCATTTTCATCAATTTTTGCGCTCTCACTTTCAAAAAGAGGCACACCTCAAATTAATGAGCTAGAAAAATCAGATATAGAACATCATAATTGGAATAATTTTGCCTTTAATATATTCCATTCAATTGACTCTAGTCATTATAAAGAAAACATATGTATATCTCCTTTGAGTATCTCAATGACTCTGGGTATGGTTCTGAATGGTGCCCAGAAAACTACCTCTCAGCAAATTGAAGACGTCCTCAGCATAGGGACAGAACAGAAAAATGTTTACAATAATCAGGTTAAGCATTATATCGATTCCTTAAGGAACAAAGATAAAGAGGTGCAACTTCAGATTGGAAATTCTATATGGATAAAAGAATCTTTTCCGGTTCAGCAGCAATTTTTTAAGACAAACAAAGAATATTACGATGCGAGAGTTGAAAATATTGATTTTAGTGAGTCCAGTACCGCCGACAAAATAAACCAATGGGTTCAGCAGTCCACTAAGAATAAGATACAAAAGATTGTTGATGGACCTATTGATGCCCAAACTATTATGTTTTTGATTAATGCGATCTATTTTAAGGCAAAGTGGGCTGAACAATTTGATCCGCAAAAAACCAGACCAGATACTTTTTATAGTATTGATGAAATTCCAGAAAAATGCTCAATGATGCAAATTAAGGAAAAATTTGACTACTACTCTGCTTCTGAAGGCCAGATTATTGAACTGCCTTATGGGAATAAAAATTTCAGTATGATCATTGTGCTACCTGATTCAAATTCTTCTATAAATAATCTATCGAAGACACTCTCCAAAAATAAATGGAAAAATTGGATTAGCCATTTTAACAGGAAGGAAGTCAAATTATTTCTACCTAAATTTAAAATGGAATATGAAATCAATCTCAATGAAACTTTACAATCTATGGGAATGCGCGCAGCTTTTGACCCAGATCAATCAGATTTCTCAAATATTAATGAACAATATGGTCACAAATTATTTATTGATGAGGTACTTCATAAAAGTTATCTGGAGGTTGATGAAAAAGGTACTGAAGCAGCTGCTGTAACATCAGCTAGAATGAAAGTTACTGCCGCTTATCCCCGTGAAAAACCGATTGTAATGCGGGTTGACCGCCCTTTTTTGTTTGCTATACGAGACTGTGAAACCGGAACCCTATTGTTTTTAGGTAAAATTGTTAGATTGGAGGAATAAAGATGACTAATAAATTTTTTAAATTCCTGATAGGCCTGAGTTCAATTATTTTGATAATTAATTGTAGTACTATTTTCGATAATGAAGATGATCATGAAGATTCTGGGAATACATACAATTATGAGGCCTTTGATTCAACAGGTAAAAAAATAGTAACAGGTACTCTGGAGCTTCAGTTTACAAAATTGGATTCCTCAGATAATGAAAGAATTACCGGAAGCTGGAACTTAAGTGCCGCAAGTGATAGTGGAACACCACAAGCTATGCTTGGGGAGGGAGAACTTATCGGTGAATGGCAGCAGAATAACCGGCTTTGGTTAAATTTGCATCCCCACATGATGGATAATAATGTATTTTTAAATGGCAATCTAGAGGAAGATGAATATACAGGTGAATGGTCTTACGCAACTTTTGCTGGTGTGGTTAATTATGGCACTTTTGAAGCCAGGAAGAAATGAATCTAAAAAGAGGGGGAAAAAGTATGCCAAATTATTACCAGAAATTGGACAAAGAATTTATTTATTTAGCCCATTTAACTGAGAAAAAAGTTAAGCCGCTTAGCAGGTGGGAAACTGATTTTAATGCGCAAAATATTGACTTGTTGCAAAATCTGGGATTAAAGACCAGAGTCGTCACCAGGTATCTCCAAAATAGTCGTGAGACAAAGGAATTAATTTTCAGTAAAAATAACAAATATATAGATATCTATGAAAACCATTTTAATAATCAGCCAATTAAGAACAATTATAAAGAAAAACTGCTAGAGGGCAAATTATTTGGCTATCCTAGTTGTTGCATTAAGAATTTTATTGAAAATGGTTATAAGGAAAATGGTTTTGAGGGAAGGGGACAGGAGCTTCTTTTTTACTGGGCTTGCCCTGGTTGTAAAGTTACTCCGCAAATAATACCTTTATACAGAGAAATATATGAAAGTCTGGAAAAAATTGAAGTCCGGAATAGGCGCAATTCTAATCTATTCAAAAAAACGGCTGTTTCTGCTTTAATTATGATCACTTTGGGTAGCGGCCTCCATTCTCAAGATGCCCATTTATTGCCAGTTAAGAATGATATTGACAAAAATTATTTGAATTACCAGGAAGAGATTTTATCAGGATATTTGAAGCTTAGTAATTCCGATGATTATCTGGCCTATAAATATTTTCAATTAATTGATTCGCTACCAGGTGATAGTGCTCAGGATAGCTGCTTTAGAATAGATCATAAGATGAGGGGGGTGATAGAATGCCCTATTTGCGGTGAAATGGTCAATATGGGATATGTTGAGATCTGCAATCCTATGCGGGAATTAACCATGAATCTTGATTATATGGGTTTACATTTTATGGAAAAAGGCAGCTTTTCCTATGGCGATTCGGCCAATTTTCAGAGAGTTGATCTCAAAAAATTAAAACAATTATTTAATCATCAAGATGATTCTCATGATTCCGCTCAAGTTGCTTTTGACAATGATCAGGATGGACTGGTTGACAGTGTCGAGTCTTTATTTGGAATGCGCAATAATGACAAAGATAGTGATGATAATCAATTATTGGATGGAGATCAAGCCGCCGAACAGCTTATAGAGCAAATATCGGAATTACCCCTATTTTTTGACCCTGATAGTGTTCCTGATGATCAGGTTTTTCTTCAACTTGATCTGTTTTACGGACTTGAGGAATGTAGCATTTGCGGAAAATCCGTTAATATGGGAAGCGCAATTATTACAAATCCGATAAAAGACATTTCCTACAGTATGCCATTAATTGCTTTACACTATCTT
>DATGCI010000241.1:0-8865 GCA_035312185.1 bacterium | reverse complement strand
CCGGGGTAATGGGAACTGTAAAAGATGCTATCCACCTATTCGCCCATTCTGGAGCAGTATTTGTTCCCCGCATGATTGCTTTAGCAATTTTCCTAATCATGGTGTTTTTAGCAAATAAATATATTTGTGCCTGGGGTTGTCAGGCTGGAACACTTCAAGATCTGATTTTTCGACTCAATCAGGATAAAGATCACAAGCCTGTAATCTGGAAACAGTTTAAAATTCCTTTCGCTGTCACCAATACGATCAGAATAGCATTCTTTATCCTGTTTATTTTGGGGGCTTTTCTCTGGGGTACAGATATTATCGAACCTATTGATATTTTCAAAATTTATAATCCGGCCAAGATTGGTCTAATTGGAGGAATTGTAATAGGAGCATTTCTGATCAGCAGTCTATTTGTATATCGCCCCTGGTGCCATTTCTTATGTCCCTTTGGTTTAATTGGCTGGTTGATTGAGAAAAAAAGTGTGACAAAAATCAGAGTTGATTATGAACATTGTATAGCCTGTCATAAATGTGTCAAAGCCTGTCCATCTACAGTTATGAGCGCCATTCTTTATAAAGACAAAAAAGCTATACCCGATTGTTTTGCTTGCTATACATGTGAACAGGTTTGTCCCACCGGTGCTGTTCAATTCTCCACAGGAAAGCGAACTCAACCACCGCCGGATTTTTTTCAAACTGTAACAATTGATTCTGAAACCCAATCGTCTTCTGAAATTCTGGAAGATGATAAACGCAATGCCCCTGATTTTAGCGAATACCCATTTTAAGGGCAGCATTACTGAGTACTATTATTTTAACGGCAAAAAAATATAGCAAAAGATACTAAAATAAGATTTAATCTGAAGTTCTGTAAATAATTGATTTAGTTCAGCATCCTTTAGGCCGGTATCAAATTTGACAATAGCTTTTTAAATAGTCACCTTTATTTTTCAGGAAAAAACTACTAATTTAAAAATACTAAGATTTTTTCGTCCTTTATTTTTTTTGTCAAATTTAAATTTAGTAAGAAAAATATAATGGAATATGATATGGATGACCATGAATATGAAATAGAACTAGATGGCGCCCTCAATCTAGCCAAATTAGCTGGTTCCATTATGATGCAATATTATGATCAGGATTATGATGTCGAACAAAAAGAAGGACATCAAGCACCTGAATCGGCTATATTAACGGAAGTAGATGAAAAAATAGATAAGCTTGTTCAGCTTTATTTTCAACAAAATTGGGCTGATGATGGCCTCCTGACAGAGGAGACCACGGCAAAAGGGGAGTGGCACAAATCTGATCGGATCTGGATTGTTGACCCTATTGATGGCACTATGGGATACAAAAAGAAAACCGAATGCTTTGGAATCTCTATCGCATTAATTGAGGATGATCGTCCTGTGCTTGGTGTTTTATATGCTCCTGCTCAAAAATTATTGGCTTATGCTATTCAGGGTAAAGGCAGCTATTTGAATGGTGAAAAAATAGACCTTGGCCAAAATTCTAGAATTAAAAACATAATATGCAGCCGGAATGCTTACCAGCGCCGGGGCTATCAAAAGATTCTACAAAAATTAAATCCAGATGACGAATTGGGGCTTGTCACTCTGGAATCAGTGGTGGTAAAAGCCATCCGCATTTTACAAAAAGAGGGGGAAATCTATCCTGTTCTTCCCCTATCAAAAAGAGTGAAATCGGTTCCCAAATTTTGGGACATCGCTGCCGCAGACATTATTATTCACGAAGCAGGTGGCCTTCTAACCGATTTTGTTGGAAAAAAATATCGATATAATATTTCTGATTTCCGATGTAAGGGAGGAGTCTTAACGGGCACGCAAAAGGGACATAACTACGCTCTTGACAAACTTAAGTAGAAAAGTTACTTTATATTTATCCTTTTTGGTTTAATGGTAAAAAAGCTTTGCTGATTCTCTTAGTTTAAGAATCAGAAAATGGCTTTTGTTATTTACTGAAGTGATCTATTTAAAATGGATTTTAATTTAGATTGGAGAAAATACTATGAAGAAAAGCAAACTTGTCCTTTTTGTCTTTAGTTTACTATTCCTATTTAGCTGCAATCAAAGTAAATCTGAAGGGTTTGAAGTTGGCCAGAAAGCGCCCCAATTTTCCGCTCAAAACCAGGATGGGGAAATCTGGAATTCAAGCTCGCTTGCAGGGAAAATGAATATGGTTGTTTATTTTTATCCAGCAGCCATGACAGGAGGCTGTACAAAACAAGCCTGTTCCTATCGGGATATCTCAAGTGAACTGAAAAAATATGATGCCAGGGTTATTGGAATTAGTGGTGATAATGTTGAAAATTTGAAAATATTCCAGCAGGAAAATAGATTGAATTTTACTCTTCTCTCTGATCCACAAGGCAAAATCGCCACTAAATTTGGCGTACCTATTAATCAGGGCGGAGAAATTGAACGCAAAGTTGATGGAGAATTAGTAAAGCTTAAAAGAGGATCTACAATTAACCGCTGGACCTTTGTGATTGACAAAAAAGGCAATATTGTGTATAAAGACACAAGTGTAAATGTACTGAAAGATAGTGAAAATGTTATCGATGTATTAAAAAAATTAGAATAATAACTACTTTTTCGGGGAGGTAGTAATGAAGCGAAGAAAATTTTTAGAGAATTGTATGATAGTAGGAGCTGGAATGACAATAAGTTCAATGGGTAATTGTGGTAAAAAAGAACAAGTTGGGAAACGCAAACTCGGCAAGACAGGTGAAAAACTGTCAATGATCGGTTTTGGCGGTATCATTGTGATGGATGAAACCATCCAAACAGCCAGAGAACGAGTAGCAGCTGCAGTTGATAGAGGTATTAACTATTTTGACGTGGCCCCAACTTATGGTAACGCTGAGACAAGATTGGGTCCGGCTTTGAAGCCTTATCGTAAAGATTCTTTCCTGGCCTGTAAAACCACTCAGCGAAAAAAAGATGGCGCCCGGCAGGAACTGGAAAATTCATTGAAAAATCTACAAACGGATTACTTTGATCTGTACCAATTGCATGCTCTAACTACAGAAGAGGATGTGGAAGAGGCCTTTGGACCAGATGGTGCTATGGAGGTTTTCTTAAAAGCCAAGCGTGATGGACTTGTGCGCTATTTAGGTTTTTCTGCCCATTCAGAAAAAGCCGCGCTCATGGCTATGGAACGCTACGATTTTGATACTATTTTATTCCCTATTAATTATGTGTGCTGGCATAAAGGCAAGTTTGGAAAAAGAGTTGTCCAAAAAGCTCAGGAAAAAAATATGGGAATTTTAGCATTAAAAGGACTGGCATATTCCAGAATACCGGAGGGGCAGGAAGATCCTTATGAAAAATTGTGGTATATTCCTATTGAAGATTCGACAATTGCTGATCTGTCATTACGTTTTACCCTATCTCAGGGTGTAACAGCTGCTGTGCCCCCCGGCGATTACAGTTTCTTTAATCCAGCTATCGATATTGCCTGTAATTATAAACCACTTAGCAAATCTGAAAAAGAAACTCTTATAGATAGCCAGAAAGACGCTATTCCACTTTTTACTGGAAAGTCGAAAGTCTAAGTTTTAATAGTCTTCCAGATGATAAAATTCAGCGTCTTCTACCCATTGTTTTGGGCGGAGTAAAAGCTCTTCAATATTATCCAAAAGATGATAGTGCCGTTTTTCTTCATCGGCGATTTTTTCTAGAATTTCTTTCTGTTCCGGTAGATCTACTTCAGCAGCTTTCTCTTTGTAAAAATCGACACTTTTCTGTTCAATTTCTTTGGCTTCACGATAGAGATCAATTTCTTCTTCTGTGGTCCTTAGGTCTTTATGCTGATCCTGCATTTCAATGAAAATATTTTTTGATTCAGTTAATATCTCAGTCTCAGCCATGCTGGTATCTTCTTTTTCCTTAATTTGTTGCAGAATTTCGCGATGCTTAACTTCATCATCGGCCAGCATATTGAAAATATTTTTTAGACCTTTGTCACTGGTTTTTTCGGCTAATTCACGATAATACTTCTCACCATCTTGTTCCATTTGAATAGCATAATCAAAAATATTCATAATTACTCCTCTCGATTAATTCATTAACAAAATAATATAAATAAATCATATAAAATTTACAATATTCCTATCCAAATTATTGTCAACTTCTACCATTTAGATAATAATATCGGAAAATAATTACAAAAATATTGTATATATTTATAAATTAGACTGATAGCAAAGTGATGAGGTCAAGGATAAATTGCAGGATTTATAAATAATTTAAGGAGTTGATATGGAAGCATTAGAGACAAAATATATGGGATTAGAACTAAAAAATCCTTTGATTGTCGGCAGTTGTGGATTGACTGGTAATGTTGATCAAATTAAAAAGCTAGAAGAAGCAGGCGCAGGTGCTGTTGTTTTAAAATCAATTTTTGAAGAACAGATCATGCAAGAAGCCCATTCGCTGCGAGAAACCTATCAGCACACTGAAGAGCAAGATTACATCACTAATTATATTAAAGGTCACAATCTTGATAATTACACAAAACTTATTAAAGAGGCAAAAAAGGCTGTTGATATCCCTGTCATAGCTAGTATTAATTGTTCAACTCCTTCCGAATGGGTCAATTATATATCAAGAATTCAGGATCACGGTGCTGATGCAATCGAGTTAAATATATTTATGATACCGGGAAAAATTGAGCAGGATGGACGTGAGATTGAGCAGATCTATTTTGATATTATTAGAAAAGTCAGAAAAGTTGCTGATGTACCTATCAGTATTAAACTCAGTAATTATTTCTCCGGTTTCGCTAATTTTGTCTCCCGGCTATCTTCTTATGAAATTGAAGGCATAGTTCTTTTTAACAGATTCTATAAGCCTGATATTGATATTGATAAAATGGAATTTGTCTCTGGTAGTCGTTACAGTTCTGCTGCTGAGATGTCTTTGCCCTTGCGCTGGATTGGAATTCTGGCTGGTAAGGTTAAAACTGATTTTGCAGCAAGTACAGGCGTTCATAATGGAAAAGCCGTTATCAAATGTATTCTGGCTGGAGCAAATGCCGTACAAATCGTTTCTACTCTCTATAAAAATGGTATCGAAGAAATTGAAACCATATTGGCTTTTATCAGCGATTGGTTAGAGCATCATAAATACAATTCCATCCGTCAAATAACAGGCAAACTCAATCAATCCTATATACAGGAACCTTCAGTCTATGAACGGGCCCAGTTCATGAAATATTTTCATAAAGAATGAAATATTTAGATAATTATACTTTATAATTTAACTGAGTAATAAATGCTTAAAAAAATCCATGTCAAAATTTGTTGCATTAAAAATATTAAAGAAGCGCGACTTGCGATTAGATATGGTGCTTCAGCAATCGGCCTGGTTGGTAAAATGCCTAGTGGGCCAGGCATCATTTCCGATAAGAGAATCAAAAGAATAGCAGAAAAAATTCCTCCTCCAATTGCTACATTTTTACTTACCAGTGAAACCTCTGCTGATAAGATTATCGCCCATCATAAACGGGTCAACACTAATACAATCCAAATAGTTGATGAATTGCAAGATGGGAGTTATAAAGATATAAAACGGGCTCTGCCTGGTGTAAAACTTGTCCAGGTTATTCATGTTAAGAATCAAAAATCAATTGAAAAGGCAATTGAAATTTCCCAAAATGTAGATGCCCTTTTATTGGATAGTGGAAATCCTAATCAAGCAATTAAAGAATTAGGGGGCACTGGCAAAATCCATAATTGGGAAATTAGTAAAAAGATTGTAAAAAAAGTGGCCTGCCCTGTCTTTCTGGCTGGGGGCTTGAATCATGTGAACATTAAGAGAGCAATTCAAAAAGTAGAGCCTTTTGGTGTCGATGTTTGTTCCGGCTTAAGGGCGGATGGGAACCTGATTTCTAATAAGGTCGCCAGATTTATGGAAAAAGTGCGAGAAACAAATATTACCTATTAAATGAGGTGAAAATGGAATGGTTCAATAATTTTTTACTGAATGTTGTACCCCTGGCACCTAAGTGGGCGGTCAGACTTGTGGCTAAAAAATACTTTGCCGGTGAAACTCTAGAATCTGCTGCTCAGGAAATCCAGTCTCTCAATCAAAAGGGCTTCTATTCAACTGCTGATATTCTTGGTGAAAATGTAGAAGATATCGAAGAGGTTCAACAACCTGTTGAATCTTATTTAGAACTTATGGAAAAAATAAGTGATGAAAATCTTAACTCTGGAATTTCTTTAAAATTGACTCAACTAGGACTCAAGATAGATAAAGAACAGGCCTGGAAAAATTTTGAAAAATTGCTGGAAAAGGCAGAAGAGCAAAATATATTTGTAAGAATTGATATGGAGGATTCTTCTTGTACCGACGATACTTTGGAATTCTACCAGAAAGCCCGGAAAAAATATCCCGATACTGGAGCCGTTTTACAATCTTATTTATACCGCTCTGAAAATGATTTATTAGAAATGGTGGAAAATGGTACCACAAATCTAAGAATCTGTAAAGGGATCTACACTGAACCACCAGAAATCAGTTATCAGGAGCGGGAATTAATTTCAGATAATTTCTTCAAACTTGTCCGATTAGGGCTGGAAAATGACGTTTATATCGGAATTGCCACCCATGATCTGGATTTAATTGAGCGATGTGAAAATTTTATTGAAGATAATGATATAGAACCGGAAAATTATGAGTTCCAGGCATTATTAGGCGTACCAATTGAAAAAACATTAAAAAGATTGCGGGATAATGGTCACAAAGTCCGATATTATGTTCCTTTTGGAGGAGAGTGGTATGCTTATAGCATGCGTCGTCTTCAGGAAAATCCAGACCTGGCTGGTTATATTTTCAAGGATTTCTTTAAATTGAAATCGTCATAAAATAATAAAATCACAGATAAAAATATTTTAATGATCAATTATATATCAATTAAAGTACAGGCGAAAATAAAATAAATCATTCTTTTTATTCGGCAATACTAAATTTATAACTACATGTAGAATAATATTTTTCACCGGGCTTTAACACGGTGGAAGGGAAATTATCATGATTGGGACCGTCCGGAAAATGTTGAGTTTCCAGGCAGAAGGCTGTCCGATATTTGTAAACTTTTCCTTGCTTTCCTGTATCGCTACCATCCAAAAAATTACCACTGTAAAATTGCATTCCAGGTTCGTTGGTAAATACTTCCATTTTGATACCCGAACTAGGACTGTAAATGCTGGCAACCTGCCGATTTTGGCCATTCCAGTCATTCAGTACCCAATTATGGTCATAGCCTTTTCCGTATTTCAATTGTTGATGTTCATTATTTATTTTTTTACCAATGGCAGTTGGCTTTGTAAAGTCAAATGGAGTATCCTGAACTTCCTGAATTTGTCCGGTTGGAATCAAGCTGGAATTGATAGGTGTAAATTTATCGGCATTAATTTGTAAAATATGATCGGTTATCTTGCCATTTCCAGCCCCATTAAGATTGAAAAAAGAATGATGAGTCAAATTAATAATAGTTGTTTTATCTGTTTTCGCCTGGTAATTAATTTTTAGCTGATTGTCGTTGGTGAGTTTATAGATAACTTCAACCTTTAGATTGCCCGGATAACCCATTTCTCCATCTTCCGAAAGATAGGTTAATCGCAAAGTTTGTTCATCTATCTTTTTTGGATTCCAGATAATATTGTGAAAGCCCTGGGTACCTCCGTGGAGATGATTGTGACCGTCATTGGGAGGCAATTTATATTCTTTGCCTTTTAAATCAAAGCGTCCCTTATTGATCCGATTCCCATACCGGCCAATCAGAGCGCCAAAATAAACTTCATTAGAATTCTGAAATCCTTCTAAAGTCTTATAACCAAGCACAATATCTTTCATCTGACCCTTTTTATCGGGAACTAAAAGAGAGACTACCCGTCCTCCTAAATTGGTTATTTGAGCAACTATGCCCTTCTCATTTCTTAAAGTGTACAAATTGATTTCTTTACCTTTTAAAGTACCTGAAAAATTATTTTCATCAATCATAAGAGTTTCCTTTTTCTGAAAACAACTAATTACCAAGATTAATATTAAAAAACTGATTAATTTTTTCATCCTTCATCCCTTCTAAAATATTGATCTTACAAAATAGGTAAATTAAATATGTTGAATACGTTTTCGTAAATTGTTAAAAAGCATGAATAATATAAACAAAATTGTAATAAGATTCAGCCAAAAGATTATCTATCAGTCTCAAATATTATGACAAAGTGGATAAAAAAAGGCTGTGAGAAATGAGCCCACAGCCTTATAAAAATTAAAGATGATTTCCAGGATTTTATTCATCTCCGTTTATCACCCGTACATAAGTAGAAGAAATCGCAACTGAACCAGAAATACCTAGCACAACATTGTTATACTGGTCACGAAGATTATTAAGTTCTTTATCACGAATTGGCAGATTGGAATAAAAATATTTAGCGTAGGCCATAGAAGGCACAACCACCTCCCATTTGTAAAGACCCGGTGCATAGAGATCAGCAAAATCTTTCCCAATGTTATTGCCGTCTTCATCTTCAGCAACCGAAATCATAGCCCGATCATCTACTATTTCAATAGAATCAGGACTATATATCCGTTTAACAATTATCCAGTAAACTGAAGCTTCTTTTTGAGTCTCCCAGATAACTTTTCCCATGCTGTTTCTTTCAAATACAAGAGTATCACCTTTTTGGGTTGCATTGGGTGAATCTTGAAAAACAGCCGGTGGTACAGGAGCGACATTTCCAGTGATAGTTGTGTCTTTTTTGCTGAATTCAAATTCATATTCTTTTTTATAATCTATACTGTCTATGTAAATCTTATCAGGGACATAGCCACCATAAGTGACAGT
>DATGCI010000240.1:0-14800 GCA_035312185.1 bacterium | reverse complement strand
GGATAATTACAATTGAAGATAATGTTCTTGAAGGTGGCTTCGGCTCTAAAGTCACAAAATTCATCCATGATAATAAAATGGATTGTCAGGTAGAAACGATGGGAATAGCAGATAAATTCATTGAACACGGGACTCGCGATCAATTACTTGAACTAGTTGGGCTGACTTCGGATAATCTTTTAAAAGTTATCAAGTCCTGATAAACAATTTATTCTATTTTAATTCAGCAGGTTAAATGAAAAGCTGCTACCTTATTTTCTTTTGTTTCATTGTTATATAATTCTACAGCCTTTGAGGATTTTTCTATATAAAGGTCCTTGATTCCATTCTCCATAATATAATTTTTGACATCATCGCTAACTTTCATGACGCCCATCTTACCCGTTCCAATTATCAAGACTTCCGGTTTATAATCGATGATATCTCTTATATCTGAACGCGATAAATTGTGCCCCGATTCCCTCCACCAATTAGATTTAACTTGATCGGGAAAAATTTTGAGGTCATTTGTATATGACTTACCATTGACAACCATTTTACCAAAACGATAAGAATCAATTTTCATATTCACCTCTCTATTTTGCTTACTTTTTATTTTTTCAACATTTATAAAGATAAAGATTGTTTAGAAAAACATCAAATCAGCAAAGACCAAAAACATTTAAATTTTTAGTTGATATATGTTGCAAAATAAAATAAATTGCACTGCTTTTTAAATGAAGATGCGCCCGTAGCTCAACTGGATAGAGCGTCTGGCTACGGACCAGAAGGTTAAGGGTTCGACTCCTTTCGGGCGTACAATTTTTTTTACATCCATTGCTTTTATTGATTCATATTTAGTATTTATTCAAAAATATCTAATTTTATAATTGTATAAATATGTCTGTTTTTTAAATTCCTTCGTAAAAATTCGAGGATTGATTGTCTGTATTTGGGTTGCATTAAAATTACATTTTTTCAGAAACTTTAAGACCTAACTAAAATATTAAACTATTTTTATAATTGAATTATATAGCCACAAAAATGATGTATAGCTTAACAAACAAGACTTTTGATAAAATAATAAATTTCCTGTTTTCAACAAAAAAATATAATTTCATGAAAATTTGAATATTAACGGAAAAACAAGTGCAACAATGCCCAACCAAAGGGCGAAAACTGGCAGAAAACCAGTTTGCCATTTCTCAATTCTACTAAAATTCACTTTACCCCTAAAGAATTGAATAAAAAGGAATCCAGTTCCAAAAAGGTGAATAAAAATTAGTATATTTTCACCTAGAGCAGCAGTTTTATTAGGACTTATGCCAAAGGCCTGTAAACGAAATAAAATAGCAGAAAGAGCTACAATATCTACTGCCAGGGCTGTGATAATTAGGACCAAACTAATCCAGTCGTAAAATTTGGGTGCTTGATTCGGGTCCCGCGTCGAAAGCACATAAAAGACAATGCCTAAAACAAGAACAAGCATAAGATCAAAGCCAATCAGAAATTCCCTTTCCAGAAAGGGACTCTTCTGCAGGAATATCATAGAACTCATAAAAATCAGCAGAACTACTAAAAAGACCGGAGCAAATATTCTAGCCAAAATTGGTGCCAGGTTCTCTACTACACTCTTCTTCTCGTTCACTAAATAAGAAGCCAGTACAGGCATAGATACAGCTACAGGAAAAGAAAAATATTCAGGTACGATATTTTCCACATTTATATCAATGGCTTCAAACAATAGCATAATTACACCTGTTACCACAAAAACACCACCTATTAAAAGTACAGTATAAATAAACAACTCTCCTGTAAAACGTAAAAAATCCATCCATTCTTCGTATTTTTTCCAGTCCCTTCCTGTATAGGCTAGCCCGCAAAAAAACCAGAGAAATAAAGGCAAATGCAGTATACTCAAATTAGCAGTATGAAAAGGTTCTCTAAATGGATAAATATTTATTAGTAAAAGGGCCAAAACAAAAACTCCTATTATGGCAAGCCTATTGATAAGACTACTCTCTTTCTTATAAAAGAAAAGAATAGCGATTAAGGGAAGCAGAAAAAAACTTAAATTTTTCAAATAAAATATTGATTCGGCTTCGAGCGTGATCCCAAATAATTTTGGTAATTCAACCAAAAGTGCCGCAGCAATAGTAAGACTAATAGCCAGGAGCAGGTTTTTCCTTGATGATGCTTTTTCTTCCGGATCTTCAGATTCAGAAATAAGAATTTTCCAGAGGTTATGGGTATTGACCTTGCGGTATTCATTTGAGAGGCTCTCAACTTTGCCCAATCTTTTCACTGCAATGATGAAAGATTCTTGATCAGAAAGGCTTTTTTCTTTTAGTTCGCTGATCTCTTCTCGCAGATGGTCTTCCAGCTCATCCAGATCCTGCTTTTTCATTCCCCCTTTGCTGGAATAAAATTCTCTCCACTCTTTTATATTTTGTTCAAGCTTGTTCATCTAATCTCCTATTAAGTTTAAAAAGCCAAGGCGGGATCCCATGTTAAATTATTACTCCAGACTTTATTCAAAGTCTGATTAACAAGCTGCCATTGGTCTTTGAGCTCCTCTAATTCAGAAAATCCATGCTCTGTAAGGCGATAATATTTACGCTTTCTTCCACTTGACGATTTTTGCCAGTAAGAATTGATCAATTCCTGCTTTTCCAGGCGATGCAAAACAGGGTATAGCATGCCATCAGTCCACTGAATTTCTTCATCCGAAAGTTGCTTTACTTTTTTTATAATGGCATATCCGTAGTTGTCCCCTTTTTCCAGAATAGCCAGAATCAAGGGAGTTGCTGATGCAGCGACCAAATCTTTTGATAATTCCATAATACCTAGAACTCCTATGTATCTTGATAATATACATAGAATTTCTATGTAAGTCAATAAAACCCTGTAGATTTTTAAACTCGGCAAGGTTTTAAATTACTTATCAGAAAAAAATACATTTATTATCAAAATAAGCTTTGCCATTGATTTATTTTTTATTTAAAATATTTACCATTTATAAATATTTGGTGGTGTAATTAAAATGGAGCATTCCATGGAATTTGAAAAAGAGATTGGCGAATTAAACCAGGAAACACGGGATATTGATAAATTGATCCGAGATATTCACAAAAATCTAGTTCAATATACAAAGCAGAACCTAAAGCAAAATGATCTGACTATGCCCCGTTTTACTGTTCTCTGGCACATTACAAAAGCCCAACCAGTAAATATGAGTTATTTGCATAAAAAAATGTTTATGGCCAATAGCACCCTCACAATTATAGTTGATAAACTTGTGGAGGAGAAACTGGTAAAGCGTTATCGTAATCCTGATGATCGACGAGTAGTTTTACTGGAATTGACAGAGTCTGGAGATGAATTACTTTGTAAATTGCTTGCTATTCGGCAGGATTTTTTACAGAAAGCACTTCAAGATTTAAAACCCGGTAAACAGAAGTTACTGATCGATTTATTAGGATCAATTCTTAGCAATCTACAATCCGGGTTGAAAAAAGGAAATTCACTGGATGAGTGATATAAACAAAGATACAGCTTACGCTGATGAAGAAGAAATCATTGAACCGGCCATACATAGTAATAACCATGAAATATTAAATGGCCCGATTGTTAAAAATCTTTTTCGATTGGCCTGGCCGGTTATGATCGGAAATACTATGCAGGTTTTATATAATCTTGCTGATACTTTCTGGCTTGGAAAACTGGGCGCCGAAGCTGTTGCGGCTCTGTCAATTGGTTTCCCTCTGGTTTTTTTCATGATATCGATTGGAGCCGGAATTACGATCGCTGGAACAACTCTAGTAGCCCAGTATATGGGATCTAGAAATATAAAGATGGCCAACAAGATTACCGGTCAGATTTTTACTTCTGTTACTATTCTTTCAATCATTCTTGCGATAATTGGAATTTTATTAAATGGAAAAATTTTGCAATTAATGGGAGCTCCGGAAAATATTTTTGCCGACGCCAATGCCTATTTAAATATTATTTTTGGCGGGATTCCCTTTATGTTTGCCTTCTTTATTTTTTCAGCTTTATTGCGGGGTTATGGTGATACAAAATCGCCTATGAAAATGATGATATTTTCAACTATTTTAAATATTATAATCGATCCATTTCTGATTTTTGGGATTGGATTTTTTCCTGAATTAGGCGTAAGAGGGGCTGCCTATGCCACTGTTTTTTCCAGGGCAGTAGCCGGATTAGCCGGTATTTACCTATTATTCACAGGTCGCAAAGGTTTGACTTTAACCTTAAAATCTTTGAAACCTGATTTTAAAGAGATTAAAAAAATTATGAAGCTGGGTTTACCTTCTGCTGGTGAACACTCAATAGTCTCGCTAGGAATGACAGTTTTGATGAGCATTGTTTCTCAGTTTGGAACAATGGTAGTTGCAGCCTTTGGGATAGGCTCCCGCATTTTATCAGTTGTAATGTTACCTTCCCGGGGCTTTGCTACTGCTACCACAACGATGGTTGGCCAAAATTTGGGAGCTGAACAAACTGATCGAGCAGAAAAAAGTGCCTGGGTTAGTTCTGGTATTATTTTAATTTTACTGACTGTTTTGGCCTTTCTATTCAACCTTTTCCCCAAAACAATTATTTCAGTATTTAATACCAATCCTGAAGTGATAAAAATCGGTACATCATTTTTGAGAATTGTGGGCTGTTCCTTTGGATTCCTGGGAGTTAGATTTATTATTGGTGGATCTTTCCGTGGAGCAGGTAATACTGTAATAGCCATGATCATGGCCATTATCGCCCTTTGGGGAATTCGTTTGCCGCTAGCCCAATTTCTTGGTATTACTCTTGGCTGGGGAACAAAAGGTATCTGGTGGGGAATGTTTTTTTCTAATTTCCTGACCGCAATTATTGCCGCCATCTGGTTTAAAAGAGGTGGCTGGAAAGAAAAGGCTATTGAATAGAGGAACTATTTCAGAATTGAAAGGATAATCCACTTTTAATTGCAATTCCACCGATATTTAAATTGTGAATATTCTGCTCCATTTTACCATCACTGCCATATAATGTAATTTCAGCCGGGATAAAGCTATATCTAATCATAGTTTTTATACGTAAAAATGATATAATTTTTATTTGAAAGGAGGCATCACCATAAAAGCCTACACCTAGATCATCTCCCTCTAGATAACTACCACCAGAATTCGATTCATAGCTTTTTGATATATCAAAGGGAGCAACAATTAATCCCGAACTAAAATTTAAAGAAAGTGGTGAGTTGGGCACATCCAATCTTCCTGCAATTCCGACATTAATATTAACCTGATCAATACAATAATCATAATTTGAAGCAGTTCCATCATCAACATACAAAGAATTATCAGCGGTTATCGGGGAGCCACCTGCTGTAATTCCAATTCCATTATTAAAGAAATAGTTTAAATTAAAAGCAGGTAAAACACTTCTACCATAGCCTGAGAAATCTGTCAGATTACCGGCTGGGTCAGTGTACCAGAGAACACTGTTACGGGCATGAAAAAAGGAACTTGCATAATGATTCATTCCAGCCATTACATCAATTTCAAAATGCTTCTTGCTGGAATTTTGGGCAAAATTCAGATGAACGAATAAAAGCAATACAAGGGCCACTAAAATAATCTTTTTCATAGACCATCCTCCTCTTTTAGAACTTATTATAATATGTTTTGAATACCTTATTTAAATCAATTAAAAATAAGCCTACTATAGATAAATATCTAGTAAATTTTTATTATTTTTTTACGGTTAGTGCTCAAATTTTTTTTACCAAGGCATGTTAACAGCAAAATTTGCAGATATAGCTTTTACCTTAATCAATAATTTTATTCCTATTAAGTAAGACCTTTTTATTTAACTTTTAAGTTATACCCTAAAATCTCTGTTAAATTGAGATTGCAATGAAAAGGAGGTTGTTATCTCTTATATTATTTTAATTCCATCAACTATCTTAACATCCTCACTTGACCGGCCCAGCAAGATTTTATAGCGGCCTTTTTCTATTTTGTAATCATTAATTTTATCATCGAATTGTCTCAGATCATGGGAATCGAGTTGAATTTCTACATTTTTTGTAGATTCTGCTTTTACTTCCACCTTCTTGAATCCTATCAGCCGTTTATTCTCCCGCCAAAATTCGGAATCAGGTTTATCAACATAGACCTGCACCACCTCTTCTCCATCTCTTTCGCTAATATTTTCCAGTTTAACTGTGCAGGTAAATTCATCACCAGCTTTTATAGTTTGATCAGAAAATTTCAAATCTTTATATTCAAATTCAGAATAACTCAACCCATGACCAAAAGGATACAAAACTTCACCATGAAAATAACGGTAAGTTCTATTTTCCATACTGTAATCCTCAAAATCCGGCAGATCTTCTACCGATTTGTAAAAAGTAACTGGCAAGCGAGCAGAAGGATTATAATCGCCAAATAATAAATCAGCCAGAGCGTCACCACCTCGCTGACCGGAATACCAGGCCTGCACAATGGCAGAAATATTGTCATCTGCCCAATTCACAGCCAGCGCACTACCACTAGAAAGCACCAGCACTATCGGTTTTCCAGTAGTTTTTAGTTCCTTTAGTAACTTTCTCTGATTTGCAGGAATTTTCAAAGAAGTACGATCGCCACCTTTGAAGCCTGGTATATCAACGCCCATTTCTTCGCCTTCCAAGCGTGGTGAAATGCCACAGCAAGCGATTATAATATCAGCTTTTTTAGCTTTTTGAACTGCTTTAGCAATAGTTTTACTTTCTGATTTTTTCTCAGGCACTCTTCTCCATTTGAACCGCAAACCAGCATATCCTTGAATCTCAGCAAATTCTATTTTAACAGGATAAAGCCTGCCAGCTTCAAGCTTGATTATTTCAGACTTGAATTTATTAACTTCATAATCCTTCCAATTGTCAACAAGCTTGCGACCATTAACAAAAAGCCTGCCTCTATCATCAGTGACAATTCCTAGATCATATTTTCCAGTCTGATCAACTTTAAGATAGCCAGTCCAGCGAACGGAGAATTGATCGCTTTTTATATTTTCTCCCGGTGATTTCTGTCCCCAATAAGGTGCCATATTGGTTTCCACTCTGATAAAAATAGGCTTACCTTTTAATTCAGAATTATTAAAATATTGTGCTTTCAAACCTATTTTATTTTGAGTTTTATCAGTGTATAGGTTTTCTGCCTCCACAACTTTGTACTTTTTAAGGCCAGCAGGTTCACCGACTCCCTTTTCTGCCAGAATTTCAACCTGGCCAGCAACTTTATTCTGAATGCCTTGCAAATAGGAAACTGGATTCGATGCCTTGCCGTGATAATTGCCATGCTGCATTTCAGTATCGTCGATATAAGGCCCCACCAGAGCAATTGATTTTACTTTTGATTTATTCAGAGGTAAACTGCCCTCATTTTTTAATAGAACCATACTCTCACGGGCAACCTCCAAAGCCATACGATCATGCTCTTTGCTATTATTTTTGGAATAAGGAATTTGAGCATAAGGCACCTGATCGTCCGGATCAAGCATACCCAGTTTAATGCGGGCTGTCATCAGACGAGTCACAGCAGTATCAATAGATTTTTCCTCGATAATTCCTAGATCAAGGGCCTCATGCAGGTCCTGATATTCATCTCCGCAGGTTAGATCACAACCGGCTTTAACTGTCATAGCCGAGGCCTCAGCCAGACTGCTGGCAACTTTATGACCTGTATAAATATCACCGATAGCGCCACAATCGGAAACCACATATCCACTAAATCCCCATTTTTCCCGCAGTATTTCTTCTAAAAGCTGAGGACTGGAGCAGCAGGGTTCATGGTTCGTACGATTATAGGCGCCCATTATAGAGTAAGCTCCACCTTCCCGTATCAGAGCCTCAAAGCCAGGTAAATAACTTTCGTACAGATCTCGTTTTGAAACAATAGCATCAAAATGATGGCGGGCTGGTTCTGGTCCACTGTGAACAACATAATGTTTGGGAGTGGCAATTACTTTAAAATAGTCCGGGTCCTCACCCTGGAGTCCTTGCACAAAAGCCACACCAATTTTAGAAGTTAAATAGGGGTCTTCACCATAAGTTTCCTGCCCTCTCCCCCACCGGGGGTCTCGAAATAGATTGATATTGGGCGACCACATTGTCAAGCCCTGATACTGTCCATACTGGCCTTTTCTTGCTGCATAATGGTGTTTGGCCCGGGCTTCGGTTGAAATAATATCCGCCATTTTTTGTATCAAATCGGGATTCCAGGTGGATGCGAACCCAATGGCTTGCGGAAATACTGTTGCCACGCCATTCCGAGCAACTCCATGTAAACATTCATTCCACCAATTGTAAGGTTTGAGCCCCAATCTTTCGATGTCTGGTGCCTCAGACATCATTTGTGATATTTTTTCTTCCAACGTCATTCTGGAGACCAGGTCTTCTGCTCGGACTTTTGCAGAAAGATCAATATTTTTGTATTTTTGGGCTGAAACATGCCCGAATATGACCATAATTAAAAGGCCAGCTATAATTATTTTTAAAGGCATATCCTCCTCCTATTTTCAAAAAGCTTTTCCTATTTTTATGAAGGATAAATAATTATTACATTTTAATTTCCTTGCTCCACAATTTCCACTTTTCAGAGTTCATTCCGTGCAAATTAAAAAGGGAAATACCATTAGCACCACCTTTTTGGGCATGTTCAAAAGCCTGGATAATTTCTTTTGGTTTCAATTGGTTGGCATAAATTCCAGAATAGAGCGGAAATTTTCCCGCCAGTGCTTTCTGGCCTTCCTTGCTGGCAGTCTCTATCCAGCTGACAGGCTTATTGTAGTAATTATTATACATCATGGGAAAAACACCGTCAATATTCCAGGCTGGCCAATTTTGGCGTACTAATTTTCGTGCAATTTTCGGTGTTGGAAAAACAGCAGCAGTTATTTTTTTCTTTCTTTTATGAACTCTATCGGCAATTTTATTGACAACATTGGTTACTCTTTGGTAACGAAAATTAACCCAGTCGTTATTTTGTGACGGTATTTTAAATTTCAGGGGATCCTGTCCGTATTTGTCTTTAAATTTTTTCCGACAAACGTCACAATAGCAAAAGTCATATTCTGGAAATTCATGAGATTGATTAAGGCCATATTTAGGTTGGAGAGCCTGGGGTAGAATAACATCGGGATAACGAATATAATCCAGGTGAACGCCCTTTACCCCGGAAATATTAATTTTGTTAATTGCTTGCTCGGTGAGATACTCAATAACCGGTTCTCTGGATGGACATAGCCATTTATAATAACCTACATAGGGCGGCTTTTCTAAAGATGAGACACCATTGCGGTTAACATTATACCAATTCGGATGATTCTTTATTATTCGAGGATTCCCGTCGAGAAGCGACCACATCCAGACATGGACTTCAATGTCAACTTTTTCTGCGGTAGTGGCCAATTTTTCAATATTTTCGTCCGAACCTCTTACTAAGAGACCGGAAATTCCTCTTTTTTTGAATTTTTCCAGCTTTGCAAGCAATTCATCCTGCTTTAATGAAGGAGCATTCCACCATCCATAGATCTTAAATTCTTTTCCACTATTTCTTTTACCCCTCAAATTAAAATTGCTTAATAAAGCACCACCTGTCAACAAGCCAGTTTGCTTAATAAATGTTCGTCTCTTCATATTTTCATTTCCAATCCTCAAAATAGGTATAGATTGACCCAGGCTAACTTTCGTTTAAAATATCTAATATATTAGATTCGAACGTATTCTTTTGTATCTATTTATCCCAGGTATTTTGCAAAGGATGGGCTTCAGTATTGAATACAATTTTATCCAGATCAACAATTTCCTCTGGCGAAAGCAATAGATATAAATACTTTAAAGTTTCAGCAAGAAAGAAGCTTTCCATAGCATCGGATTTTTCTTTGGTTATAACACTTTTTAAATGAGCATAACCTGCTTCAGTGCGACAATATTTTTTCAAAGTTTCCAGATAGGTCTTGCCCATATTTAAATATTTTTGTTTTCCGGTATACTTGTGAAGATAATAGGCCGATTCGATGTTTTCCGGGCGAAGCAGATAACCAGCAGAGACAACCTCCATTTTGCTATAATCCAATACTTCAGGCTCAATTCCGTGCAACTGCCACATTTTGAAACAGGATTCTTGCAGTTGAGCAGCCCGTTGCATATCACCGCTCAAAGCCAATACTCCTGGAAAAAATGCATCAAGAGCACCAAAGGTTGTTGCTGTGCGCTTACCAGAAATCATATTAGCCCGGCCATACCAGAGACCTTCATAGCGCTGATCAGCAAGATATTTATTAATGGCTGCTATACTTTTATCCCACATTTTTTTGAAATCCTGATCACCAAAAAGAACCCAGGATTTTAAAAGGTATTCGTAATAGGAGTCAATCATTCCGCTCAAATGACTGTCCTGATTGACCCATTCACCGGTTTCAACATTGATAGTTGTTCCAACCAGTCCAATTTCTGAACGCTTTTCAAAGAGAGTTTTAACTGCTTTTTTAGCAGTATTATAAAAAACCGGCCGACCGGTCAATTTACTAAGAGTGCCAAATTCAAGCATCTGGGTGCCAATCTCGGCAGGATTGCTTATTTCACCCCGAGTTTCACCAGTCTTAAGGTTGACGAACATATAGGGCATTCCCGTTGGAGAATCAAAAGCAGGAAGCAATCTTTCCCCCAGGTCTTCAGCCAATTCCAAAAATCTCTCATCGCCATCTAATTGATAAGCTGAAAGTAATCCACCCATTAGGCGAATATTGATTTCAAAACTCTTGACATACATATCATGGTCAAAAGAAAGGTTTTCAAAGACAATCTTCTTGGCTTCCTTAGCCTGTTTATCAAGGCCCATCAAAATCATTGTATCAAAGGCATCCACAGGAGTCATTAATAATGAAGAGCTATACCAGTCATGATGACTTTTACTGAGGGGCTTGAGAGCATCATGGCCCCAGGCGTATTCTTTATATCCATTCCAGGAATGTATAAATTCATCTTTTACCTGATTGGCCAGTTGGTTCCTACCATTTGAACTGCATTGAATTAATAATACAGAAATAATTAACATTAATAAAAAATGTTTCTTTCGCATCACTTCTCCTCATGAATTGTTATAATTATTATCAGCTACTACTTTCTTTTACAAACTTTCAGTGTTTTGATCTCAAATGGGTGAAAATTGAGTTCGAATTTTTTATTCGAATAATCAATTTCAGTAATTTCCCGTTCCAACATATCGACCTCATAAATCTTCAAATCTTTATCAAAATTCAAAGACAGACAGGTTGTAGCATTTCTGCCATAAGGCTCATATAGACGAAGAATCAACTCCTCACCAGTTTCACTTTGTTTTATAGTCTCCACAATAATGTCCTGGTTACCTAATTGAAATGGAAATTTGAAATTATCTTCCCCATATCCTGGAAGTTGAGTAACACCGTAATTTAACTGATAAGCCCGAGAAATCACATTTGAATTGATCAAATCATTTCTATGGGGTAAAAGTGAATAGGTAAATTCATGCTGACCTTGATCAGCATTGGGATCAGGCATTGTAGGTGCTCTTAAGAGGCTCAAGGATAGATCATTTCCATAAACTTTGTAGCCATATTTACAATTATTCAGCAAAGCCACACCATAATCATTATCAGAAAGATCAGCATATTTATGGCCAACAACTTCGAACTTGGCCATATCCCGACTTGTATTTCGATGAGTTGGTCGCTTTACATTGCCATATTGAATATCATAGGTGGCCTGTTCGGAATAAACATTGACAGGAAAATGGACGCGTAGCAGCCGGTGCTCTTCATCCCAATCCACCTCAGTCTCAAAATCCAGCTGTTTACTATTGGCAGGCAAAAAGATGTTCTGGATGATTTCAGAATCTCCAATCTTTAATTCAAAATGAAGGCCTTTTCGAATAGGCCCCTGACCAATTATGCTGACTTTTTGACTTTTTGCAGTTTCCAGTAAACAATTCTCATAAAAAATATCAATGTCCCAGGCATCCCAATCATTAGGCCTATCTTCATATAATCGTAAATCATTGCCAGGCTTGTCTTTCCCGATTATTTCCCGCTCAAGTTCCTTGTCATAGGCTCTGATAATCTGGGCCTTCTCATTGAATTCATAAGAGACAAGATCATTTTCGAGAATTAAATTCTGTGAACCATTATTTTCATACTTTCTCTCAATTTTATCACCTCGTGTTAAAACCAGTGTTGACAGAGGTGCAATTTCAAGATTAACAATCGCTTTCCCTTGCTCGGTCTGAACTTCAATTTTTTCACCATCCTGATTAAATATTTCGTGGCCAGCCCAATCCTCAGGCAGAGCATGATAATTGGAATAGGGAAAGGAAAGGGAATTAATAAAGGTGATTTTGTCTTTATCTCTGGTAAAATTCTGGTCTGCCAATTCATTTTTGAGTTGCTTATATTTTTGGGATAATTGTTCATATTCCCGGCGAGATTTTTCATAGACTGGAGTAATACTTGAACCAGGGATTATGTCATGAAATTGATTTTTAAGAAGTTGGTGCCACATCTTTTTCAATTTTTTCTGAGGATATTCTTGTCCAGCCGCTAAGGAATACAAAACCTCCAATTCCCGCATTCGAATTTCCATCAAACGATTCATTTTTTTATTATAAGCCTGGGTTGTGTAGGTTCCTCTATGCAACTCCAGATACAGTTCACCTTTCCATTTATGAAGTTGATCCTCAAATTTGTCAAGATTTTTCAGAAAATTATTGGCTGAATCGAATTTCACCTGGGGTAAATCTTCTAGATCCTGGCAACGCTGTCCAATTTCTAGATTATGTTCAGCAGGACCTCCTCCCCCATCACCAATTCCAAACAGAGTCAGATATTTGTCCATAAAATAATTTTCACTGAAATTTTCCTGAGATTTTTTCAAGGCCGGAGGATTTAATTCACTATTGTAGTCATCTTCAGGAGGAAAATGAGTTATTACTTGCGAACCGTCAATGCCTTCCCAAATAAAAGTGTGATGAGGAAAATCAGTAAACTGACTCCAGGATAATTTCTGAGTTACAAAATAATCCATACCCGTTTTTTTGATAATTTGCGGCATAGCAGCGCTATAACCAAAAACATCAGGTAGCCATAAATTGTTGACATCGATATCAAATTCATTCTGAAAAAATTGTTTCCCGTATAATATTTGCCTGATTAGGGATTCTCCACTGATCAGATTACAGTCAGCTTCTACCCACATTCCACCCTGCACTTCCCAGCGGCCTTTTTTAACCTGTTCTTGTATCTGATTGTACAATTCTGGATAATGTCTTTTTACAAAGGCATAGTGCTGAGCCTGAGAAGCACCAAACACAAAATCATCGTATTTTTCTATATTTCGCAGCTGATTGGAAAATGTTCGAGCACATTTTCTAACTGTTTCCTCCAGAGGCCAGAGCCAGGCTGTATCAAGATGAGCATGTCCCACAGCAACTGTTTGCAGTGATGAAGCCGTACTATTTTTTGATAATTCCTTTTGCACAATTTCTCGAATTGGCTGCAAATCCATATAAGGTGATTTAAATAGATCCCGAGCTTTGTTCAAGTTGTATAATAATTTTTTCCTCTGAACAGATTTTTTCGGCAGAGCCTCCATAAGTTGCTTCAATGTCAAAACATCATAATACATATTTTTCAATTCCTGATTACAGCTAGCAATCTGGAGTTTGCTGACTTTGGCTGAGTATTTGCCATAGCGCTTTGGCTTCAAATCACCGTGATCATTTTGCAATTCCAATCCAAATAATTGCCCGGCAGTTGCCTCAATCCAGAAATCCACCTGGCCATCTTTCAGAAAATTACCATTCAAATCGATAACTTCCCGTTTAAAATCACTGACAGGCCAGATAGTGTGATTACTAATGCTTTGATGAGGGAGGCCCTGATTTGTGTAAACCAGGCCCTCTCCGCCCAAATTAACCAGGCAAAGGCTCTTCTTTAGGTTTAATTGTTCAGGTAGCTTGCCCTCAATGTGAAACCAGGCTCGCTGAAAATTTCGGCCCCATTCCTGACCAACTTTAATTGGTGATGTTTTTCCATCCAGCCTGTCCTCATAATCAACTACTTCTTTTTCATGACGAAAATAACTCGCCTCCAGACAGGCTTCCTTTTTGTAAATACTTTGCGACAATCTATTTACAAACCGATCTATTCGATTTTCGTAGAGTTCTTCCTGTTCTTTAAACATATAAATTCCAGTACTATTTATGGGTTATTGAAGTTTTAGATTTAGGTAGATTTTCTACCTCTGTGGCCCAATTTTTATTCGGTTTAGGACCCATTTGAAATTTTAAAGTACCGCCATCCATTATTTCTTTATGTTCCAGATAACTTCTTTGAAGAGGCTTACCATTTAAGGAAACTTTCTGAATATAAATATTTTCGGGACTATTATTTTTTGCAATTATTCGAAAAGTCTTATTTTCAGATACTTTGATAGTAGCCTGATTTACAACAGGGCTACCAATCACATATTTGCCAGAAGCAGGATTTACCGGGTAAAAGCCCAGAGCACTGAATACATACCAGGAAGCAATCTGACCGCAATCTTCATTTCCTGCTAATCCATCGGGGCTATTTTTGTACTTAGTTTTCATTATTTTCCGAACTTTCTCCTGAGTTTTCCAGGGCTTACCAGCGTAATTATAAAGATAAGCCACATGATGACTGGGTTCATTTCCGTGCACATATTGTCCGATCATTCCGGTTGAGAATATTGGTAACTTATCTTTATCTTTTGGTT
>DATGCI010000239.1:0-2829 GCA_035312185.1 bacterium | reverse complement strand
TAGCCAAATCCATGGATAATATTATAGTTTTTTCTATTTTTACCAACAGGTTGCCAGGTCAGACTCCAAATTTCACCACTATCCTTATCTTTTATATAAATATATTTACCAGGACGATCAGAAGGAACATCATTGATCCTGTAGCGAGTAATCCTTCCGTGGAGAGGATTGTCTATATAGCTGATTGAGCCGCCATTGTTAGAAATTGTTGAGAAGTATTTTCCATTATAAAGATAATTTATCCAGGGTGTTGGTGTTTCCACATTGGTAATTTTAAATTCACGGCCGTCATTAATAAAGTCACCGTACTTCATCAATTCTCCTAAATAGAACAACTAAATATCAATAATATTTTCAAAAATACAAATCCAATTTAAATACTACGAAGTTTCTTTTCAAGAAAAACTATCTAAAATCTTTTACATTTTTCTTGGTCTTACTCTAAAAATTCCAGAAAATGGTTCGCTATCTTATTCCAGAATCAATAAAAAAAGTTACCTATTAAAGCAGTATTTTATTTTTTCATAAAATTTATTTATAGTCCATAAAATAGTAACTATTGCCCCCATTTTTTATTGGGTTCAGAGCCTAATTCCAGAA
The DNA here is from genome assembly GCA_035312185.1 of bacterium. Classification (GTDB taxonomy): domain Bacteria; phylum Fidelibacterota; class UBA2242; order UBA2242; family JAFGTP01; genus JAIPHI01. The sequence continues at coordinate 2,229 of DATGCI010000239.1, read as the reverse complement.
TAAGTTTTCCGCCTTTTAACAATTCGCTAGCAGGAAACTTAAAATTAAGGAGCGGCTCACCATTCAATTTGGCTGATTGTACAAACTTATTGATTCGAGATGCATTTCGGGCTTCGATGATAAATTTATCGCCCCTACCATATTTATTTTGCAGCTTTATTTCAATTTTGGGATAAAGGGGACTTGCAATTTCATAAACGGGATTTACCCGACAGCCTCCATCGGTTTGAAATAGCCCCAGGGCAGCCATTACAAACCAGGCACTCATTTGGCCCTGGTCTTCATCACCAAGATAAGCATTAGCTGCTCCCATCCCATAATAACGCTCAAGAACAGCTCTGCTCCATTTCTGGGTAAGCCATGGTTTCACAACCCAATTGAACAAAAATGCAAACTGCATAGACTGCTGATTGCCGTGGGTTACAGGATATTTCCAGTACTGTTCATTGGGAGCATTAAATCGCCATTTGTAACTATCCTGAAAGCCAGAGTTGAGCCGCCTTATGAAACGTTTTTTGCCTACCATTTCTGCCAATTCAGGAACATCCTGAGGAACGAAGTATGTCATTTGCCAGGCATTGGCTTCCACATAATGCTTATTACGGCCGGAGCGAAAAGGATCGAAATCGCCTAGCCACTCTCCTTTGGAATTTCGCATCCGGGCATATCCGGATTTCTTATCAATGGCGTTTTTCCAAAAATAGCCTCTTTTCAAAAAATAATTGTAATCATCCTGTTTATTAAGCGTTTTTGCAAATTGTGCCACAGTCCAGTCATCAAATGAGTATTCCATACTATTTGAAAATCGTCCTTTATCATAGGGAACATATTCATATTTAAGATATGGTTCAAGATTGCGATTGCCAGCTAGCCCACCTCCCACTTTTGTGGCTGGAGTAGTCTGCATTTTTTTAGCAGCTTGATAGGCTTTTTCCGCATCAAAATCCCGAATTCCCATTTGATAAGCACCGACAATTAGAGGAATTTCATGTTCTGCCACCATTACAGGTATATATTCCATTCCGGCTGGGCCTTTAGCAAGCCAGCCATTAACATCATACATTGCCAGTTGGGATTTAATCCATTTACTGCTCCATTCTGGAGTAACTAAATTCCAGAGCTGATTCAAATTCCAAAAAGTATTCCAGAAGGCATCACATCCCAGAGCAGGAGATGACGGATCTTTCATTTTTCTAATATTCTCGTCAGCATCAGCCCACTGACCATTAATATCACTGAATATATTGCGGCTACAATAGGCCCGGTATAAATTGGTGTAAAAGCGTTTCTTTTCAAGTCTGTTGTTAGTTGTGATTTGAATTCTGCTTAGTAATTTATTCCAGGTTTCCACATGAGCATCACGGACAGCTTCAAAATTCCAGCCAAAGGGTTGGCGAATTTCTTTTTCCAGATTTTCATCAGCATTTTCCAGACTAACATAGGATATTGCACTTCGAGTTTGCACAATATTATTTTGATCTGTATCAAATTCAATAAAAGCTCCAGCATCAGCACAATTTTCACATTCTAATTTTGTTTGCCCTCTTCGGATTTGCTGTCCATCCCAGACGCCAAAATTTGTAATTGGCTGATCAAATTCGATGACAAAATGGACTATATATTCCTGGTCAATTCCTCCAGACCAGGTATCCGGGGATAATTGTTTGCTAAAGCCCTCAATACGAAAATCATCTACTTTTTCAAGCTTAACTTTTTCAAGTTGAAAGCTATATTCCGCAGGAAATTGTAAATCTATTAATATGCGAGGATTATTTTTACTCACATCAAAAGTATAACGCTGGAAACCACATCGCGTAGTTGAAGTTAATTCTGCCAGTATATTGTAATCGGTAAGTTTTACTTTATAATATCCTAATGGTGTTTGCTCAGTCTGTTTATCTATTCGTGATCGATAGCCCTGATCAGGACTATTTTGATCACCCGTTTGTATTTGTAATGGTCCATTGGTAGGCATCATTAATAAGCCGGCCATTGTCCATTCATGGATATGGCTAAAGCCACTAATATTTTCAAAAGAAGGATCATAGCCTGCTTGCCATCCAGCATTTTGATTATCAGGACTCAATTTAACCATACTGAAGGGCATCCAGGGCCCGGGAGCTATCATCCAGCGGGAGTGAGCACTCCCCATATGAGTATCCACATAATCTGCCGGAGTAATGGGTTCAAAAGGTTTTCGGGTTACTGTCCCTTTTTCTATCGATTCGC
>DATGCI010000238.1:0-4061 GCA_035312185.1 bacterium | reverse complement strand
ATCTTCAATAGCCTGCATAGCAACATCAGCAGCCTCGTGAGGAAAGACATCGGCTTCATCCATAGTTGGTACTATATTATCCGGGCCGATTCCCCGTTTCTCAGCATAATCGGCCAGAGAATGGGCCGCTGCAATAGCCATATTATCAGTGATCTTTCGGGAACGCACCATTAGGGCACCTTTCAGAATACCGGGAAAACCCAGAGAATTGTTAACCTGATTGGGGAAATCACCACGACCAGTGGCCACAACGTAAGCACCGGCATCTTTAGCAGCATGGGGATAGATCTCCGGAACTGGATTGGCACAGGCAAAAACAATCGGTTTGTCTGCCATTCTTCCGATCCAGTCTTTTTTGATCACATTAGGGCCTGGTATTGACAATGAGATGAGCACATCGGCATCGTCAAAGGCTTTTTCAATGTCATTGATGTGATCGGGATTGGTTTTTTGACACAGTTCCCACTTTCTGTAGAATCTTTTATCAGCTTTCAGATCTTCTCTTTCTGTGCTCAAAGACCCGGTCGAATCAAACATTATCATTTTTTCAGGATCACCACCAGCCGCAATTACAATTCTAGCAATCGTAGTATTGGAAGCGCCGGCTCCGTAAAAAACCATTTTTGCATCGCTAATATCTTTTTCTACGATTTTTAGGGCATTGATCAAGCCTGCCAGAGTAACGCAGGCTGTTCCCTGAGCATCATCGTGCCAGACCGGAATGTCACATTCTTCCCGCAAAGTATCCAGAACTTTATAGCAATTGGGCTGCGAGATATCTTCCAGATTAATGGCACCAAAGCTGGGCTGAATTCTTTTAACCAGATTGATAATGTTTTCAGGCTGGTTTTCTCCATTTTCATCAGTGCTGTCAACACATATTGGTGTAGCGTCTACTCCTCCTAGATATTTCATTAGATAGGCTTTGCCTTCCATGACGCCCAAACCGCCTGGTGGAGTAACATTGCCATCGCCGAGAACACGGGTGGAATCGCTTACGACAGCCACCAGATTTCCTCGATTAGATAATTCAAAGGAGCGTTCATTGTCGTCTCGAATGGTAGTAGATATTTTAGAAACGCCGGGCGTGTACCAGACATTGAACCAGTTAAAGCCAAATACTCCGGCTTTGGGACCGGTTTGAATTTTTCCACCATAATAATGATGGGCTTTTTCAGCCAATCTTTTCAGAAAAAGAGTCTTTGCACTGGCCAGCTGTTCCTCAGTAAAATCATCAGGGAAAACATTATCCAGATTACTCAGGTCTAATTTGATTTCTTCCATATAATCCTCCGTATATTTACAAATTTGAATTTTATATTGCCGTAACCATTAATCTAAAGGCTCGCCGTAGATACCAAAGATTTCATCTTCGCCTGTCAATTCTCTTTTTCTACGGATAGCATCCTTATGTTCGGGGTCGAGTTCAATGACTTTCTCAAAACACTCTAGAGCTTTTTCATAATCCTTTTCACCTTCGTAGGCTCTTCCCAGATGATAATGGACAGAAACCAGTTCAGGAGCCTCCGCAAGAATCGCTTTTAGACATTTGATGGCTTTTTTATATTCACCCATTGCCTTGTAAACCACTGACATATAGTAATTACCCAGTGTATTTTCGGGCTTGATCTCTTCCAATTTTTTAAAGGCCTTAATCGATTTTTCCAGTGATCCGGAATGATAACAGGCCAAACCTTTCCAGTAATAGGCCATTTTGAGTTCTGGTTCTATATCATTGACTTTTTGAAAAGTCTCAATCGCCCGGTGAAATTGTGTTGCGCGAAAATAGGCAATTCCTAATTTATAGAGGGCAAAAATAAATTCCGGTTCCTCTTCAACGACCTTTTCTAGTTCCTGAATTGCCTCATCAATGTGACCGGAAGTATAGTAAAGATCTCCCAGTTGATATCTTACAATTGGTTGTTCCGGATCAATTTCCAGAATTTGCTTCAGGCTTTTCAGAGCATCCTGGAACTTACCTTTCATCTGATATTCCATAGCCTCATTTTTTAATTTTTCAATATTTTCCATAATTGTACCTCTCTATTTTTTCTGATATTTTTCAACGCCAATTTTAAAGATATCATTACCCTGGGTGTCATTGGCTACAAAAGCAGGAAAATTTTCTACTTTCAGTTCTCGAATTGCCTCCGTACCCAGATCCTCATAGGCTATAACCCGGGCCGATTTTACCGCTTGAGCAGTGACCACAGCAGCACCGCCAATGGCAGCCAGATAGACGGCATTATTCTTTACCATGGAATCCACAACCTTCTGACCTCGCGGGCCCTTGCCAATCATGGCTTTTAATCCAGCATCCATAAGAATAGGGGAATAGGGATCCATGCGGTAGGAAGTTGTCGGTCCGGCCGAACCGATCGGTTTGCCTGGTGGAGCAGGAGCCGGCCCAACAAAATAGATCACAGCGCCCTGGATATCGAAAGGCAGTTCTTTACCTTCCTGGACTAATTTAACCAGACGTTCATGGGCAGCATCCCGGGCTGTGTAAACTGTACCGGAAATTAAAACCTTATCGCCTACATTCAATTTTTTCAGATCTTCACTTTTTAAAGGTGTTTGCAGATGTATTTCTTTTGACATATTTATCTCCTTTAATGGATTATTAAAGAGAACCAGTTAAATTGTTTCAGATTTGTGGCGATGGCAGTGACATTGAATATTTACTGCAACTGGCATAGAGGCAATATGGCAGGGTTTATGAAGAATTTGAACCGCCAGCGCTGTTGTCGTGCCGCCCAATCCCTGGGGACCAACACCTGATTTGTTGATTCTTTGCAAAATTTCCTGTTCTACTTCATTGTAAACAGGATCGGGATTTTCTTCAGTTAATGGCCGTAATAAAGCTTTTTTAGCCAGCAAAGCACTTTGTTCAAAGCTTCCCCCAAGACCAACTCCAGCTATAACAGGAGGGCAGGGATTGCCACCGGATTCTACCACTCTTTCTACTACAAAATCTTTGACACCTTCAATTCCATCAGCAGCCTTCATCATGCGGACTTCGCTCATATTTTCAGATCCGCCGCCTTTAGGGGCCACAGTTATCTTAACTTTGTCACCGGGAACAATGTCAGTGTAAATAATGGCCGGAGTATTATCGCCTGTATTAACTCGTTCAATAACGGGATCGTCAACCAGAGATTTGCGCAAGTAACCCTCTTTGTAGCCCTGACGAACACCTTCATTAATTGCTTCAGTTAGTTCGCCTCCTACAAAGTGGACTTCCTGACCAATTTCTAGAAAAACAATAGTCACTCCAGTATCCTGACAGAGCGGCATTTTTTCTTCCGCTGCCATTTTATGATTTTTAAAGATCAATTCCAGAATGCCTTTTGCCGTGGGCGACTCCTCTTTTTCCATAAACTCCTTTAATTTATCAACTACATCCTGACCAATATGTAAATTGGAATCAATGCATAATTTTTTTACCACCGGTATTATTTCCGATACATTAATTTCTCTCACAATATACTCCTCCTAATTTATTACCGATTTTAATGTTTTTCCGATTTCAGCAGGATTTTCAACAACATTTACGCCTGCTGCTGAAAGGGCTTTGACTTTGCTTTCCACAGTGCCTTTTCCCCTTGAGATAATGGCGCCAGCGTGTCCCATAGTTCTACCGGGAGGTGCAGTTGCACCGGCCACAAAAGAGACTACTGGTTTGTCAAAATTATTATCAATAAATTCTGCGGCTTCTTCTTCTGCTGAGCCACCAATTTCACCGATCATTATCACTGCATCAGTTCCTTCATCCTTATTGAATAATTTCAAAAGATCAATAAAATCTGTTCCAATAATGGGATCGCCACCAATTCCTATGCAAGTTGATTGGCCAAAGCCAGCATCACAAACTTGAGCCACAGCCTCATAAGTCAAAGTTCCGCTTCGAGAAATAATTCCTATGCGTCCCTTTTTGTGAATAAATCCAGGCATAATTCCAATCTTGCATTTTCCAGGAGAAATTACTCCCGGACAATTCGGCCCAATCAATCGGCTCTTACTATCTCTTAATAGGGCTTTGACTTTGACCATATCCTGAC
>DATGCI010000237.1:0-6024 GCA_035312185.1 bacterium | reverse complement strand
ACCGTCGAGCATATTGCTGTTCTCGTCAATTCTAATTCTGCATCTGCTTCTGAGATTCTCGCTGGCGCTTTACAGGACTGGGAAAGAGGTATTGTTTTTGGTCAGAGAACATACGGGAAAGGTTTGGTACAGGAGCAATTTGGATTGACAGATGGATCAGCCATTCGCCTGACTACCGCCAAGTATTTAACCCCGAGTGGAAGAATGATTCAGCGTCCATACAAGCAAACTGACTACTCTAACAGCAATGCGAAAAGACTTAAGAGTGGAGAATTCTTCTCTGCTGATAGCATTAAACATCTCGACTCAACCAGCTTCAAAACACAGTATGGCTCCCCTTTGGTGAGTGGCGAAGGAATAATTCCTGATGAATTTATATCATTAGATTCTTTCATTTTTTCAGACTGTTATTTTTGGTCTAGTTCCTTCTATCAAAAATTTATCTATGAATATATTTATCGACGTGGAGAGATCAAATCTGATTTGCATATTCCAAAAATGATGTCGGAGTGGACTTTGTTTTTGAAAGATCAAAAAGAATATTCTGAATATTGTGATGACATTACTTTACATTTAGACCATTATGAAAAGTATTTGACATATTATTTTTATTTATTCAATAATGATGTCCAGTCAGCATATTTTGCAAATATTACGCGAGATCAGAGCATTAATTACATCATAAATTTTTGGGAACAAAACTTGAAGTAAAAGGATTCTCAATTAAACCAATCAGTTTTTCAGAGCTGACTATCCTTTAGACCTCACTCTAGAGTGATAATTGCCTTTAATTTTTCCGGCACTCTATTCTAGTTGCTACTTAATAACCGATTTGGTGTTTATACGAAAAGTAGACTTAATGAAATAGCAGATTTCCTTGGTCGTCTACATTTGCAACCACTGCAGGTTTGCCCACATCCGTTGCATTGAAAAGTGGTCCATTCGGGTGATAAATGAAATCCGTTTTATTTTTTAGCTGGTTTGGGATAGATTGCATACTAGTCTGCAAAACGTTAGACTGGGATTTAATGGGATTGTATATGATTGGATACTTAAGTTTTTGTATTAGTTTTTTTATCCTGGGGTCTTGAACAATACAAAGAGCAGCGCATCCATCCGCATTTAAAAGGTAAGTAGGCAACATTTTGATTTCACTATATAGAATACTAATTGGGCGGTGATGATAACTCAACATAGTTTCAACTCTTGGATGCAACTGATATACATATTTCTTTAGATGAAGAATGGAGTCAATTAAAATAGTGGGTGGAGTATTATTAGTAGTGGATTCTGAGTTGAGATTACTTAAGGTTTTAAAACCTTTTTTAGAAAATGCGGAAGTGCCTATTGCCCAGGATGTGTCAGTGGGATGGATTAACATAGCTCCTGAACGAAGAGATCTGACCCAATTTGTTTCTATTGTTTTATAAATCTTCATATGGCAATATTCATACACAAACAGAACAGTGTTTATGATTCTGTTAGTATTTAGTCGGCTGATTTAAATTTTATAATGAAATGAGTTATTACTGATAATTTGGTCCTAATGTTGGCATTTGCTCAAATTTTTAATTTGACTATTTATGATATGTATTAAATCAGAGTATATTAACGTTTAAATGGGAATGGAAAAATATTTTAAGTTTATCTCAACTACAATCGCAATTTTACTTTTGTTTAGCAGTAGTATAGATGCGCGTCATATCATTGGGGGTGAGATTTATTATGAAACCATAAGTCCGGGAGAGTATGAATTTACACTTATTGTATATCGTGACTGTGCAAGCGGTGGGGCGCTTTTTGATTCACAAAATACGCCCTTTGGCTCGGCAACTCCTGGCACAGTTTCAGTTTATCGTTCAGACATAGTTTTGCCCTTTGACCGAGTGGTACTTGCGCCACCCGATGTTGAATCTATTGAAATTGATCCTGACAATCCTTGTTTAATCGCGCCTTCATTTCTTTGTGTAGAGAGAGGAGAATACAAATTTCGATTGGAGTTGCCCATATCAGATCATACTTATACCATTGCCTATCAGAGGTGTTGCCGAAATAATACTATAAATAATATTGAAAACCCAGGCGCCTCAGGGGCCACTTATGCAATTGATATTTCTCCATTTGCTCAGCAGATCGGAAATAACTCAATACAGTTTTCAAACTTCCCACCTGTAGTTATCTGTAATCAGGAGTCACTCAATTTTGACCATTCTGCGTTTGATCCAGATGAACAATCAGGAAATCGAATTGAGTATAGTTTTTGTGCTCCTTTTTTAGGTGGAGGCTTGGCCGGATCCAATGGAAATCCTGGATTGGCAACGGATTTAAATGGCGTCGCCCCAGATCCAGACCAGCCACCGCCTTACAATGAGGTCATTTTCGCCGGTGGCGACTTCACCAGTTCTACTCCCATGGGCGGTAACCCTGTCATTGAAATCGACCCGGAATCTGGATTTATAACTGGAACTCCAACTGACTTAGGTCAATTTGTTGTGGGTGTGTGTGCAACTGAGTTTGATTCCACGGGCAGTATTCTTAGCCAAATAAGACGTGATTTTCAGTTTAATGTAGTTGAATGTGATGCAGCTGTAACGGCTTCAATGATAGCAGATAGCCTGGATGACGCTGGCAATTTTGTAATTAATGCTTGCGGGAGAAGCCAGGTTCAATTTACAGACTCCAGTTTTTTACGTGAGTTTGTTTCTACACATGAATGGACATTCGAGGTCAATAATGGGCCTGACATTATTTCAAATGTAGCCAATCCTTTAATTGACTTCCCTGATTTAGGAACTTATCCGGGTTATTTAATTATCAATAAGAACTCAGTCTGTTCAGACACAGCTGAATTTTTGGTAAATATATTGGGTGCTATTGAAAATGATTTCACTTTTGATTACGATACTTGTCGAGCTGGAATTGTAACCTTCGAAGGTAGTTCTTCAACAGAGAATAATCAGATAGTAGAACGGAATTGGCAGATCGATGGCGTAAGCACTGCTCAGGGCCAGGTAACGACTTTTGAATTTTTGACTCCAGGAGAAAAATCTATTTCCTATGAAGTAATTGATGATGAAGGCTGTGTAGCTATTACAGAGAGATTTATACCATATTTCCCTATTCCTAACCAGATCGATATCGAAGCCACTACAAACGGCGAATGCGAGCCCGTAACAGTTCAATTCAACAACTTGTCTTATCCATTAGATGAACGGTATGATATTTACTGGGATTTTGGTGATGGAAATAGTTCCACTCAGATTAGCCCATCACATATTTATGATGACCCTGGTGTATACGAGGTCTTTTTAAGTATCACTTCTCCAATTGGATGCGAATATGAAGGAATTGTCGAACAGGCAATACCAGTAAAAGAAAGTCCAGTCGCTGACTTCAGTTACTCTCCTCAATCTTTTGATCAGATTAATAATACCGCTCGCTTTACAGACTTATCCCAAGATGCTGAAAATTGGAATTGGACCTTTGATAGTTTTAGCTCAAGCGATGATCAAAACCCTGTTTTTTCTTTTCCTGATACAGGTATAATGGAGGTTCAATTGTTGGTAACTCACATCAATGGGTGCACAGATACCTCCCTGCAGTATCTTGATATCATCCCCAATCCGGTATATTTTCTACCCAATGCCTTTCGTCCTTTCGGAGAAAATAACACGTACAGAGGAACCGGCAAATTGGCTTGGATTTCTAGGTTTGAGATGAATATTTTTGACCGATGGGGCGGGAAAGTATTTACGACAACCGATCCGCTGATAGGGTGGAATGGAAGAAGAGATAATACTGGAAATATGCTGCCAGCTGGTGTTTATGTTTGTCAAGTCCAATTTTATGGGCCAAGAGGAAATAGATATACACTGAGAGAATTTGCTACTTTAATTCAATAAGGATAGTTCTTTCTTTCATTTCGCTCAAAATTTACAATAAGTAAGGAAAAGTTATTATCTTTGTGCTCTCTTATAAAATCGAACGACATGGATGCGATAAAGTATATTCACGAGCAAATGGAATCTGATAAAGGATTACCTGATTTTAAGCCAGGCGACAATATTGAAGTTGTCTACAGAATTGTAGAGGGGGATAAAGAAAGACCTCAGGCGTTTCGAGGTAATGTGATACAAATCAACGGAGCAGGACCAACCAAGACATTTACGGTTAGGAAAATATCTAGCGGTGTTGGGGTAGAACGTATATTTCCTATGGCTTCTCCTCATATTATTGAAGTCAAAATCATGAAGAAGGGAAGTGTTCGAAGAAGCAAGTTGTTTTATCTTCGGAAACTAACGGGTAAGAAAGCAAGAATTAAAGAGAAAAAGACGTTCTAAATTTTGAACGTTAAAGTCTATTAAAATTAACACCCCTTTGAACTTTGTTTCATAGGGGTGCTTTTATATATCAATGGTTGTATTAATTATATTTTTTTCTATTCTCATCGGCTTGGATGCGTATGCATTTCAGGCGTTCCGTTTTTCAGATTTCGGCCGAAAGAGAATTTTTACTTTTGGATACGTAATCCTGTCTTTTGTAAACCTACTATTATTAGCTTATATATTTCTTCATCGCATCGAACAATTTGATTCGAATGCCAGTTATCTGAGCTATATTAGAGGCTACCTATTTATTATTTACTTTTCTAAGCTGATTATCATTATACCGCTTATAATCGACGATTACAGGCGATTTATATTATTTATTTTAAATTATTTCCGAGACACTTCGAAGAATAAATACATGCCAGGTCGATCCGCTTTTTTATCAAAGTTAGGCCTAATTATGGCTGGTGTACCTGCATTTATACTAACCTATGGTATTGTACGAAATCCATTTCGCTTTCAATTGCGCACGGAGTCTATTCCAGTTCCAAATCTTCCTGAAAATTTAGAGGGCCTCAAGATTGTTCAGATATCAGACTTACATAGTGGAACCTTCAATTCTGCTGAACCATTTAAGGAAGCTATTGAATTAGTAAAAAATCAAAAGCCAGACATCTTAGTATTTACTGGAGATTTGGTTAATGAAAGGGCTAAAGAAGCTGATTCTTTTATTGATGCATTCTCCTCTATTGATGCGAAATATGGGAAATATTCGATTTTAGGGAATCATGATTATGGTGATTATGTCAGATGGGAATCTAGAGAGTCCGAAGAGGCTAATTTCAATTTATTATTAAAACAGCATGAGCGTTTAGGTTGGAAATTATTGCGCGATCAATCAGAACAACTCATTTTAGATGGTTTTAGAATTAACATATTGGGTGTTGAGAATATTTCAGCATTGCCAAATTTTCCAAAGTATGGTAACTTGGAAAAAACTTGGGCTAAAGCTGAGAAGGCAGATTATAACATTTTGTTAAGTCATGATCCCACGCATTGGGACTGGGAAGTTCTTCGGCATTATCAAGAAATTGACTTAACTCTTTCTGGCCATACACACGGCTTTCAGTTTGGTATTGAAGTACCGGGTTTTATTAAATGGAGTCCTAGCAGGTGGATATATAAACACTGGGCAGGACTATACCAAGTAAAAAATCAATATCTTTACGTAAACCGCGGGCTGGGTTGTTTAGGCTACCCAGGGAGAGTAGGAATTTTACCCGAAATTACTAGTATAAAATTGACCCGAGCATAATGAGATCTTATTCATGTTATTTCGCGTTTGTAAGCGTATTAGCTTTTTTTTCTTTGGGTTGTGATACCAATGAATCAAATAAAGCTGAGTCCCCAAGTAATATCGTTAAAGAAAAGGTAATAGGACACTGGGATTTGGTTTCTGCTAAACGAGACGGTAAGTCTACTAGAGTATTGGACAATACTTTTTTCGAATTTACTCAGGATTCCATGCAAACTAACTTTCCTTCTAAAGAAGGACGTTATTCCTTTAAAACAATAAATAATGAGATCGTAACCCAAGAGGATTCACCTACATTTTACAAGGTTCAGTCTTTAAAAGGTGATACTATGGGTTTCTCAGTTAAACTTCGAGGTTATCTTTTTGAAATGACACTCGCCG
>DATGCI010000236.1:0-9641 GCA_035312185.1 bacterium | reverse complement strand
TATTGAAAAAGGTGCTACAAATGGCCTGGAGTCCTATCGATTGGATGAGAATGGAAATGTAAGGATCACCTATACATTACAAAAAAATGGCAAGCAGAAAAAAATGAATGCGAAAGGCTTCATTCAGAATGATAAAAATACAATCTGGAAAGTACAATTTTTCTGGCCGGTAAAATTTCCCTATTATGTTATTGATTTAGATGAAAATTATCAATATACTGTTATTGGAGTGCCAAATAGAAAATACGTCTGGATAATGAGCCGGGATCCGAACATTCCCCAGGAGACTTACGCATCGATTCTGGACCGGCTGGAACAAAAAGGATATGAGCGCTCTAAAATAAAAAAGATGGAGCATAACTGATGAGCGATTCTAAAAAATCCAGTATTAAAATTAAATATGTGACACCGGCCTTGTTGTATAGTGCTTTTATGGCCGGAGGTAAGTCGATCATTGAGCAGAAAGATTATCTTAATAAGATCAATGTTTATCCTGTTCCCGATGCTGATACTGGTACCAATATGGCCTCTACCATGCGTTTCATTATGCAAAATAGCAAGGTCTATAATTCGCTGAAAGATACCATGAATTCTATTGCTGATTCGGCTTTGAGTGGAGCCAGGGGAAATTCCGGTATAATTTTCGCTCAATTTATTCATGGAATTCGTGAGGAAATGGCCAATAGGCGCAAACTCGATCTAAATAATTTTGTAAAAACTATCAATCGGGCCGTAGAATATGTGTATGAATCGGTATTAGAACCCACCGAGGGAACTATAATCACTGTGATTGAAGACTGGTCTAGGGCAGTTGATCAACATCATAAAAGTGTCGGTGATTTTAGTGAGTTGATGCGAAGATCTTTTTCTAATGCTCAACAATCTCTCAAAGATACTCCCAAGAAACTCAAAGTTCTGGCCCAAAACGGTGTTGTCGATGCTGGTGCCCAGGGTTTTGTTAATTTTCTGGAAGGTGTTTTACGACAGATCAAAAAGGGTGAACTTTATTTAAAAGCTGTTCCTGAGGCGAAAATTGACAATGCTAAATTTGACCATTCTATTGAAGAAGATGATAAAATTGAATTTCGCTACTGCACGGAGGCGATTGTTACAAATTCATCGAGAACTCTTCAGGAATTTCGATCTTTTCTTCAGCCCTATGGAAATTCGATAATCGCAGCTGGATCGCCTAGCAAAATCCATCTCCATATTCATACAAATCAGCCGGGAGAATTGTTTCAGGAAATCAAAGATGTTGGCACAATAGAGCATACTAAAGTTGATGACATGCAGCGCCAGTATCAGGTTAGCCACAACCGTAAATATCCGATTGCACTGGTCACTGATTCGGCCTCCGATCTGCCTCAGGAATTGATTAAGAAATACCAGATTCAGGTCATACCTTTTAAAATCCATTTTGGTGATAATGTATTCCTGGATAAACTCACGCTGCAACCTAATCAATTTTACGAGATGCTAAAAAATGAGAATGTAATGCCCAAAAGTTCACAACCTGATCTACAGTATATTGAAAATTTTTATGATCATCTTACCAGCCATTATGAAAAGATACTGGCTGTGCATATTTCTAGTCAGCTCTCAGGAGTTTACAACAAGACTCAGAACATTATCAAAAAATATGATGATAAAAAAATTGCAGCCATTGATTCTCGCCATCTATCGGCCTCGGAAGGTTTGATCACTTTGCGATTAGCCCAGGCTATTGATCAGGGTAAAAGTTTTGATGAAATTGTTCAAAAAGCGGAGGAGTGGGTTCAGAAAACTAACATTCTCACTGATATTGACACTCTCAAATATATGGTAAAAGGTGGTCGGGTTAGCCCGCTGAAAGGATTTTTAGCCAAGATGGTCAATCTAAAACCAATTGTATCGGTTAACGAGAACGGAAAAGGCATCGCTTTTGGCAAATCTTTTAGCCGTCGCGGTAATATGAAAAAGATAATTGATCTGGTCTCCCAGGCTGCCAGTAAAAACAATTTCTGGAATTATGCCATTGTTCATTCCCGCAATCCTTCCAGAGCAGAAAAATATGCTCAAAAATTAGAGGAGGTACTGGGCAATCCGCCTGCTTATATTGTTGATATATCGCCGGTAGTTGGAGTGCACAATGGACTGGGGACAGTTGCTATAACCTATATGTATGAATAGGAGGCTTTATGGATTTTTGGAATATATATTTATCCGGATTTGGACTGGTCATGATTCTGATGACAGTTCTGTGGATTGTAAGCATATTTATTAAAAATGTAAGTATTGTTGACATATTCTGGGGGTTTGGCTTTGTAATGTTGGCCTGGTTCTACTTTTTTCAGACCGACGGATTTTTCACCCGCAAAATAATTCTGTTGACCCTGGTAACTATCTGGGGTTTGCGTCTATCTATTTATATTGGCTGGCGTAATTGGGGCGAAGGTGAGGATTACCGCTACCAGGAATTTCGCAAAAAACACGGAAAAAAATACTGGTGGTATAGCTTCTTTCAGACCTTTTTATTGCAGGGTGTATTGATGACTCTGGTATCGGCGCCTTTGCTAGGTGCCCAAATATCGGCTCAAAATGCATCACTCGGCTTTCTTGATTTTTTGGCAATAATTGTGTGGGTGATCGGGTTTACTTTTGAGGCTGGTGGTGATTTTCAGATGGCCAGGTTCAAGGGCAATCCTGACAATAAGGGTAAAGTATTGAATACTGGTTTTTGGCGCTACACCCGCCATCCTAATTATTTTGGTGATTCAGCCCAATGGTGGGGCTACGGATTATTCTCAATTGCAGCTGGAAGTTACTGGCCTGTGCTTGGTTCTATTTTGATGACTTTTTTGATAATTAAAATATCTGGAGTTGCTCTTCTGGAAAAATCTCTCAAGGATAAAAAACCTGAGTATCGAGAATATGTTGAAAAGACCAGCGCCTTTTTGCCTTGGTTCCCGAAGCAATAAAATAGCTTTTTAAATTTCGATGATTTTCTGGGGCAGCAAAATCGGATAGGTGAAAAAGAAAAAGTTTCTAGGGTCTCCGAATATGCACTAATTAATTTATGTATCTAGCCTGGTACTTTAGCACGATTTAAACAAAAAATACACCCATCTCCAAATTTTAATCTAGGGAGAGGGGAAGTGTTTTATAGCTCATAGATAAAACAATTTTTATTCAACTATTTTTTATTTCTCTTGGTCTATTGAGTACTTCGGGGTGGCCTGAAAGGGTTGAATCTGCCCCGAAGTGATCGGGATCCTGATAGGAAAGAATAATGAATTTTATAGATAAAAGGGGTCTCCTTCTTCCAAAGCCCTATTTAGGAACGAATTTTAGAAACTGTGTTTCGATAATAATTCTCAGCTAAAAACTGAATTCCTTCACCCCACCTGAAGAGCCCGGGAGCGAGAGACAGGGTCAATAAATTTACAAGGAAAAGGCAAACACTAATTCCCCCCCATTATCCCCATAAAAATAAAAAACCTGGCAGATTAAAAAACCTGCCAGGTTTTGAATACTAAAAGAATAATTAGAATCTATTTAGAAAATTGAGGTTGCCATAGTAAGGCCTGCCATTACAACAGATACCATCGACATTAACTTAATCAGAATATTTAATGATGGGCCAGAAGTATCCTTGAAGGGATCACCAACAGTATCGCCAACAACTCCGGCTTTATGAGCATCGCTACCTTTACCGCCGTGATGGCCTTCTTCGATGTATTTTTTGGCATTATCCCAGGCTCCGCCAGCATTATTGAGCATGATTGCCAGAGTAAAACCGGCCGTCAAGGCGCCTGTTAATAGACCAATTACACCAGCAACTCCAAAGAATACACCTACAATTACAGGAACAAAAATTGCCAGTAAAGAAGGTACAACCATTTCTTTTAAAGCTGCTTCAGTCGATATAGAAACACATTGTTTATTATCAGGCTTTGTTTCACCTTTCAAAATACCTGGCATTTCCTGAAGCTGTCTGCGAATCTCTTCTATCATTTTACTGGCGGTTCTTCCAACAGCTCTCATTGTCATAGCACAGAAGAGAAAAGCCATCATAGCGCCGAGAAAAATTCCTCCCAGTAAAATTGGATTATAGAGATGCAATTGAAAGGCCTCAATCAGATGACTAACCTCAGCCGAAGCAATAGAAATAGCCTTGCCAGCCACTTCAGGAGCTTCATCGCCAACATAGAAAATTACGTTACCTACTTCTTTTATACCATCGCTACTTGCTCGGGCTAATTTTGTTATCCACAATCTGACCTGACCAATATAAGAAGTAAAAAGTGCCAGAGCAGTCAAGGCAGCAGATCCAATTGCAAAACCTTTTCCGGTTGCTGCAGTTGTATTACCCAGTGAATCGAGAGCATCTGTTTTGTCACGAACTTCAGGATCGAGTTCGGCCATTTCAGCATTTCCACCAGCATTATCAGCAATCGGTCCAAAAGCATCAGTTGCCAATGTAATTCCTAGAGTTGAAAGCATACCTACAGCGGCGAAACCAATTCCATAGACTCCCATAGCAAAATTCTGAAAACCACCGGCAAACCCATAGGCTGCTAATATACCAGCAACAATTACAACTACTGGTAACCAACTGGAAAACATTCCCAGAGCAATACCTTCGATAATTGTCGAGGCGGGCCCGGTTTTGGCTTCTTCAGAAAGTCTTCTTGTCGGATTGTATTTTGCAGAGGTAAAATATTCAGTACCCTGACCAATGATCACACCAGCAACGAGACCTGAAACGACTGAACCAAAAACACCCCAGGTAATAAAACCGGTTGATGCCATTATTGCAATGGCAATAAGTACAAGCACTGAGCTGCTACCCGTTCCAACAAATAGTGACTTTAATAATTGGTCCTGAGTTGCTGATTCTTTTGCTTTTACCAGAAATATTCCAATAATAGAGCACAATATGCCCAGTCCTGCTACTATAAATGGAGCCACTACAGCATTCATCTGAGAGAGACCAGCAACAGATGCAGGAATTGCTGCTCCTAGAGTTGCAGTAGCGAGAATTGAACCCATATAGGATTCAAATAGATCGGCTCCCATTCCGGCAACATCGCCTACATTATCGCCAACATTGTCAGCAATAGTTCCCGGATTTCTCGGATCGTCTTCAGAAATACCAGCCTCTACTTTACCTGCAATGTCAGCACCAACGTCAGCCGCTTTAGTATATATTCCGCCACCAACACGGGCAAATAAAGCCTGAGTGGAAGCTCCAATACCAAAAGTCAGCATAATTGAAGTGATTTCAACAAATTTTTGACGAGGAGTCGTTCCGGCTCGAATAACTTCGATTCCAAGGAGATCAAGGCCGCTAGCCATATTTGCTGTGGTATAAATAACCTTATCTAAAAATACATACCAGGCTGAAATAAGCAACAAGCCAATACCAACAACCATGAGTCCCATAACAGCGCCACTTCTAAAAGCAACTTTAAGCCCGCTATTTAAAGACTCGCGACAGCTATTCGCAGTTCTTGCCGAAGCATTTGTTGCTGTTTTCATTCCCAGGTATCCAGCTAGTGCTGAACCCAGAGCACCAGTTAGAAATGTAACCGGTACAAAGAAATTTTGAATATTAAAAATTGCCAAAATTGCGAACAGGATCATGAGAACAATAACAGTATAAGCAATAACTCTATACTGTCTTCTCAAATAGGCGTCTGCGCCTTCCCGCACACTGGATGCAATATCGATCATTTTGTCAGTACCCTCACTCTTCTTCATCATATCCTTGAAAAACTTCAAGGCGAAGAGAAGAGCAATTATAGCGCTGACAGGTGCAACCCAGAAGAAAGAACTCATACATTACCTCCAATCGATTTAAAATTATTATATATTAACTTTCTCGTATATTATCTCATTCTATCCCAGGGCGGCAGGAGAATTGGTTCCTGCTCTGTGATCTTGATAATCTTTTCTGGCAAAAATTCATCTTTAACTACCAGACGAAAAGAATACGCATCAAACCATTCGTCTGTCATAGTTAAATAGCCTTTGTAACCTGCATCCTCACCCCAGCTGTTTTCCAGAAGCCATTTCTGAACGTCACCGGATGCGGTGGTATCTAGGCCAATCAGAGCCATTCCATGAGTAGAGCCAGATTCATAGCTCAGAATCCTTTCCTTTTTGGTCATGTCAAAGGAGACTCCAAACAGAGAATTATAATCATAATTATTAATATCCAGTATGCCGGCTTTGCTATTTAATTGAGCACCAACATCACAGGAAAAATACATGGCTTCATCATTGAGAATTGATTCTTTAGCATATTTTGCCAATTCTTCCGATGGCACGTTGACAAAATTCCAATTGGGGCCGTCAAAGCGATTACGATTCCACTCTATTTCATAATATTTATAGTATTCTTTGGAAGGCACATCCATAAGCATAATGTAGCTACCAAGATGGGGCTTAACAGCTTCTTGATAGAATTTTTGAGGTGTATATTGTTTTTCGATAATTGTGCTATCGCCTTTTTCCACATAGCGCCAGGTAAATTCTTCGGGAGGATTGCCCAGGCTGATTACCAGAATACGATAAATTTCACTCAACATGTTCCGTTTTTTACTGCGCAAAAATTCTTCATCTTTGTTTTCAAGGGAACGTAATTTCATACCCAGCTGCCGCAATTTTGTATCCAGTAGATCGCCCATAGTATCTGTGTCTCTAGAATTTTGAGTCTCGGGCATAACTGATTTGGGTACAACGCCATATTTTTCAGCAATCGGCGGCATCATCTGCCAGGCTCCACCATCACCAATCGGGCTTTTGAATAAATGTTGAACTCGACGATGGTTAATATCTTTGTCTATAGTTGCAATAGTATTTTCCAGGAAAAGGTTAGCCTTTTCAAATTGATCCCAGAAGAACAGATAGTTTTCCGAAAATTCAAAATCTTCCAGATTATATTGCTTGACAATTTTCGGGCGTAAAACATTTAAAGCTGTAAAAAGCCAGCATCTACCTGATGATTCCTGGTCAGTAATAGAAGGTGTCTCAATTTTATAATCAAAAAGATGGTCGATTTTACCAACGTTTTCACGATTTAGAGCCAGGTCATTGATCGAGCTATTGGTCACAGCATTGATGATCGCTTCTGTATCCTCATTAATAGTGGCATTTTCTTTGATGCTGGTTAATTCCTCAAGACTGATTTCTCCAGCACTCTGCGCCTGAAGCACAATGCCGGCTACCAGGGCCAAAATCAAGACAAAATTCATCATCAACTTTTTTCTCATAACTTCTCCTTTTGCTTGTTAACTCTCCCCATTCTCATCGACCTTAAGTCCACTAAAAATAGTAAATTTTTTGCTTAAAATTAAGGATAAAATTGGGATAGTTTGAAATTATTTAAGATTCTCTAAAGGTTATATGAATTAGTATTTTTTTATGGTTAATCTCTCAACAGGAAGCCTAAAAGGCCATTTTTATTGAAAAGAGTAAGGGCGGTTTGCCCCTTTGGTTATTTTGAGATAATGAGATATTTGTAGTTCTATTTTATTTTTTATTGTAAGAACTGCAAGGGAAAATATTATGGCGTTTAAAAATCAATAAATAATTCACATCAATTTGTGAAATTCGCTGAGAGACCATTTTTTTATTTACCTACTTCCAAAGCTGTCGCATTATCAATCATGGGCTCAAACTTAAATCATCTCAACATTATCATCTTAATCAAATCATTATTTCTGGGAGTTGCCATACGACAGAAATACATGCCCCCCGGCATTGGTTGACCATCCTGATTTGTTCCGTCCCAGGTCACCTCATATTGACCGGCTTTCATTTTTTTATTAACCATCACGTCGACTTTCTCTCCCAGCACATTAAAAACCATTATTCGTACATTGGTAAAGCTGCCAACATAGTAACTAATGCGGGTTACATTGTGAAAAGGGTTGGGGGAGTTTTGTAGGAGCCGGGATTTTTTGCCAACATTGAGATATTCTTTGAAACCAATTGTCGTGAACATGTATGAGTTGTTCTCTCCGGGCGGCATTGAGGTTGCCAAACCGGTATTGTCTTCGGCAATCACTTTCCAAAAATATTTACTAGCACTCTTGAGCGGTGAAGCTGGAATATATTTGATTGTATCACCTTCAGGAGATGCAATCCGGTTTTCTATGACAGCCCTCCTAAAAAGACTGTCAGTGCTGATCATAATGCTATATTCAAGAGATGATTGCGGATCAGGATCAGAACTCCGGCGCCATTTGAAGCTAATGTCAGTTGTAACAGAGTCGCTACCATTAGCCGGCGAAATAAGGGCAAAAGGACGGGGGGCTTCCTGATTGGAATTAACTATGAATTGCTGAGGATCAGACCACTCCG
Organism: bacterium; assembly: GCA_035312185.1. Classification (GTDB taxonomy): domain Bacteria; phylum Fidelibacterota; class UBA2242; order UBA2242; family JAFGTP01; genus JAIPHI01. The sequence continues at coordinate 1,292 of DATGCI010000236.1, read as the reverse complement.
AATGTTTACCTTCCGGGTCGACTGCAGCAACTCGATAGCAATAGGATTTGTTTTCATCCAATTCTGGCAAAACTACTGATGTTCGGCCGGCTCTGCTTTTAATAGTCTCTGAATTTTTGTTTTCTTTTCGAGTACCAAAATAGCGAGATGGACAATATTTAACCAGATAATAAATATCATCAGGTTTGTGATGAGGATCCTTGTCATCAACAGGACGCCAGCTCAATTTCGGCTCTTGTGTATCAGTAGTCATATTATTACGGAGTACAAATCCTTTGTTAACCTGCTGAGGGGCTTCGCTTTTGGCATTGACAACAAAGGAATCAACTTCCGACCACTCTGAAGTAGCGCCCTTGCTATCCACTGTTTGAATGCGGAAAAACCATTTTTTATTTTCATCAAGAGTCTTGGTGATTTTAACTGAATTAGCACCCTTTTTAGATTGATAAGAAAATAGATCATAGGTGGAAAAATCGGGACTGCGAGAAACCTGTAAAGTGTAGTGCAGGGTTCGTCCAAAATCCATAAAATCAGGATCCCGGGCTGCTTTCCAGCGTAAAAGTGGCGTCTGGGTATTGACCATTCCCCCACTTTTTATATTGGTATATTGTTGAACGGGTTCTGGAGGATCGTTTTGAGTATTATAATTCAGGCGGGGATAATTGCGATAAAAAGGAGATTTGAGACCTTTCTGATCAATGGCTGCAATTCTCCAGTAATAAAGTTCATTCTCCTCCAGACCGGTGCTATCTATCTGGCCAAAATCAAAAATCGCAGTTTGATTCTCCTGATCAATGACAAGATTTTGACTGGTAATTCTATGATTAAGATCGGTACTCTGGAAATATTTATCATTGTCAATTTCCAGAATATAATCCAGCTCCTCACCAGGATCAGGATCATGGGCCAGCTTCCAACGAAAAACCGTGCTACTATTAAGTTCCGACCAGTTTTCTGGTGATAGATACTCGACTGGCCTATCCGGAGCCTCGTTGATAAAATTGATATAAAAGCAATGTCGCTGCGACCAGTCCGATTCCGCACCATGCATATCAATAGATTTGACGCGCCAGTAATATTTCCTGTTTTCCATCAATTTTCTGTCCAGGGTGAGTTGATTAGTGCTCATATCCGTAGTGCGAGTAATATAGTTGGAACCGGAAAAATCAGCTCGCTCGCTGATCATGACTCGATACAAAATATGATCATTGATATCAGGATCAGTGGCCGGATACCAGCGAAAGGTAACAGGCGCAGAACTGATCACAGTAGAATCTGGATAAAGACCAATA